>NZ_CP061316.1:333027-666054 GCF_018688335.1 Polynucleobacter sp. AP-Jannik-300A-C4
ATCCCTAGCATCCTGATGCTTTGCTTATTGAGTTGTTCATTGCCTATGGTACTAAGCTCAAGAACAAATACTCAAAGAAAATAATTAAATGCACTATGCCTTGCAATAGAGTGGTTCTGCCAATCGCTAGAGTCAAGGCTCCTGTGAAGAAGCTTAGATACATTAGAGCCATATTGAGGTTGCTTATACCTAGGCTTAGCGGTAGGTTAAAAAGAATGGCAATTATTGCTACTGTGGGGATGGTGAGTCCGATGCTGGCTAATGCCGATCCTAGCGCCAAGTTCAAGCTGCTTTGTAATCTATTGGCTCTAGCAGCCCTGACTGCTGCATAGCCCTCTGGCAGAAGTACCAGCATGGCAATTGCGATACCCACTACCGTCTTTGGCGCATCTGCTGCTTTAACCCCAGCCTCAATTGCTGGGTTGAGCGCTTCGGCTAGTCCCACTACCACGATGAGCGAGAGTAATAATAAGAATACGCTGATACTCGTTTTGAGGTTGCTAGGTTTATCTGCATGGGCATCGCTGTTTATTTTTCCATCTTCCATTTTTGGAAGGTAGTAGTCACGATGACTGACTGTCTGGAAAAATAAGAAAGCAATATAGAGTGCAAAGCAGGCAACGCCTGCAAAAGCAAGCTGACTCTTGGTGAAATCTGGCCCCGGCGTACTAGTTGTGACAATCGGCATGACCAAGATAAAGGTAGCCATAGCAGTCAGTACGGCCAACGCTGAATTGGTGCCCTCATTACGGAAAGACATCTCATGATGTTTAAATCCACCCATAAAGATGCATAGGCCAATCACTCCGTTAACTACGATCATGACTGTAGCAAAGACAGCATCACGGGCAATAAATTCAGAGCCCTCATGACCAGATAGCATCATGGCGATTATTAGAGAGACTTCAATAATTGTGACGCTAATCGAAAGCACGAGGGTTCCGTAGGGCTCCCCTGTTTTGTGGGCAATTACTTCAGCATGATGGACGGCAGAGAGGGCTGCGCCAACAAGAGTAATACCCATTAGAGTGATGAACCAGGTTTGGCTAAGGAGATTTGTCATTTATCTAGGAGTGTGGAGTGCTTATGTTCAGGGTAAAATTACAAAATTAATACTTGTAGTTTAAAAGGTTTGTGTGAATATAAATTCGAAGGCAATCATCTTATTTGGCCATGGTGAAGATTGGACGTATGTCTAAACGCAAGCAATCAGAAATCCAAAAAGCAAGTCAATTGTTAGATAGCTAAACGCGCCTGTTTTTATGGTGATGGTAGCGGTAATGATGGCAGCATTGCAACGATCCTGAGAATAATTTCATCTGACTTCAGCCCCTTTTAAAGTCAATAGCCAAAACAATGCGATATACAAGCGCTGGGAATGCCTGTTTCTGAGTTGGTTTAGTCCAACCATAGTGGCTTGCCACTCAATTTCTAGTTTAAAACCCTGAGTTTGTTGATACAGTAGACCCTTTATTGCAATTAATTTCATCGAAAGCCTGCACATGACGGATTTATCCCTGACTCAAATTCAAGAAATCCGCGCTGCGGTCCTTGGCGCTGCAGCTAAAGTGCCAGATATCTTAATTGGTATGGGCATTCTTTTTATTGTCCTCGGAATGATTGGCATTGCTGGTCAGACCTTATTTTCGTTTGTCACGATTAATGTATTAGGCGCATTTTTGGTATTAGGTGGTACCGTACAATTTGCTCATGCCATCAAATCCACTGGATGGAAGAGTGTCGGTATTCAGGTGGTATTGGCTGTTTTATATGTTGCTGCCGGCATTTACACTTGGGCCTTCCCTATTCCTGCTTTAGGGGCAATTACCCTCTGGCTTGCTGCAATCTTTTTTATAACTGGCATTTTACGCTTGATCTCTGCATTTCAGCATCGTCATTTCCGTGAGTGGTTCTGGTTGGTGCTGTCCTCTGTAATTTCTATCTTGATGGGTGTTCTGATCATGAATGGCTATCCAGAGAGTAGCTTGTGGTTGCCTGGTTTGCTCATTGCAATTGAACTGCTCTTGCAGGGCTGGTCATTGCTTTTCTTGGGCTTAGCTGCACGTTCATTGACTAAGTAATGGTGAGGGATGTATTCATACATTAAAGCGTTATGGCAATGAAAAAAACTGATCTCTATAAGAACCTTGCGTTGGCTACCGCTCAGAGTATGAAGAATGCCAAGAAGGTGCCTAAGCCTGGCGCAGCTGAGAGTGTTGCCAAGACCAAGAGGGAACTCGCTAGCAGCAATCCCATGCTCGCGTCTTTAATGGGCAAGGCCAAATCTAAGTAGCTCTTAATCACTCTTGAAGCAAGCCTCCCCACTATTACTGATTGATCTACTTAAGGTCTTTGCAGCACTCGTCATCATCCTGCACCACCTTGCTAGCTATGGACAGATTGCAGTAGATGCGCGAGCATTTTTGCCCAGCATCATGGGTTGGCTATTTGAGTACGGACGTTTTGCAGTGCAAATATTTTTGGTGATGGCAGGGTACTTGGCCGCGCAATCACTGACCCGATTTGCAAATGAAAAATTTAGCAGCCAGAAATTACTGCGAGTCATCATTAATCGCTATCTTCGCTTGTTTGCACCATACGTCGCCGCTCTGATTTTTATCATTTTTTGCGCTTGGATTGCTCGTCACTGGGTAAATGATGAGTTCGTTGGCGAGCAAGAGACGCTGGGTCAATTTGTGGCACACCTGTTTTTTCTGCAGGGCATTTTAGGTCTGGACTCGATTTCTCCTGGCGCTTGGTATGTCACGATTGACTGGCAGCTCTACTCAGTACTCGCCATATTGCTCATTTCTTTTTCTTCGTATCAAACCTTAATTTGGTTGCTTAGTATTGTTGCGGTGAGCTCTTTGCTGTACTTCAATCGCTCGGCGCAGTACGAGTCTTACTTCATTTATTTCGTGGGCTCTTATACCTTGGGAATGTTGGCCTATCTTGCAAAGAACTATGTTGATCAAAAGATCAGAGTCTTAGCAAAACTGCTGATCGTCGTCATTGGTGTAGTGATTGCAATCTCTTCTTTGCAGGAGGTGTGGGGAAGAAATATATTGGCCTGGTTTGTAGCTTTACTTCTATTGCTTTGGGGTGACGCTAGCTATCCTAATTTGCGTCAAGATGGAATGAATGCCAAAAGAGTGTTCTTGCGAGCAATTGCGTGGGCAAGCCCACGCGCTTACTGCGCATTCTTAATCCACTTTGCATTTATTTTGTTGGCAAATACGATTTATATAGCCTGGGGCTTGCACGCTCATGCTAGTGGTCCTATTGCTATTGGTCTAATGCCAATGGTGGTGTTATGTAGTGCGATCGCTGCTAACTACTTATATCGCTGGGTAGAGATTCCATCAGCCAAGTTAAAGATTTAGAAGATTATTTTTTATCTTGTGGGCTTGAAAACCATTTAATGTTTGGGTGAATTCAGCACCTTTAAAAGGTCGTATAATTAAACCACGACTCACCCATTAACCGTTCGGCATATCCGATTGCTTTTTGGGCGACAGACCACCTTCGGGTGGTTTTGTCTTTTCTGGAATGGAAAAATTATCAAAACTACTATTTATATCGATGGTTACAACCTCTATTACGGTTTGCTAAGAAATTCAAAATTGAAGTGGCTGGATATTGTGAAGTTATTTTCTGAGTACATCTTAGATAAAAATGTAGAATTAACTCAAGTGCGCTATTACACGGCGCCTGTCCTCGGAAGGATGTCGGATGACCCGATGTCAACCCAGCGACAAAGGCTATATCTTCAGGCCTTAAGAAAAATGTTCCCCAATTCTTTGGAAATAATCCAAGGAAAAATTTTAGCGACAACACCCTACCAAAGATTAGTGAGGCCGATTAATGAAGCTCCTGAATTAAAAATAGTTCAGGTTTATGACTTTAATGAAAAAAAGACCGATGTTAATTTGGCATCAGATCTCATTACTGGCGCTTGGACAGGCGCATATGAGCAGGCCGTAGTTTGTAGCAATGATTCTGATCTTGAGGGTGCGTTAGCGGCAGTAAAGAGGCACCATGCCCAACTGCGAATTGGCTTAGTTGTGCCAATTCAAAGTAAAAATCATCGACATATTTCGGGTGATCTAGCAAAATACTCCGACTGGAGGAAAATTCTCGGCGTTTCGCATGTTGCCAATGCGCAGCTGCCATTGAAGATTCCGAATTCAAAAATCCAAAAGCCTGACTCTTGGTAGGGGGTGTTTATATCCCTAGATCCTTGAGGACGCGAAAGATTTCTCGATAAGCCTTAGGGGGTTTATTAGCTTCTTTTTCTTTGCGCGCGTTGCGAATGAGGGTGCGCATATTCTGAATATCCATATCGGGATATTGCTCAATCATTTTGGTGAATGCGGCATCATCGGCAATCAGTCGATCGCGATAAGATTCTAAATAGTGGAGCTTGCCAGTCTCTGCTTTGCTAACACCCTGAATGGCATCAAGACGCTTCTGAATGGCATCTAGTTCCTCTTCATCCAAAAAGCGCATGAGTTTGCCAAGGTATTGTTTATGGCGACGTATGGCTTCAAAACTTTTGATTTTGTTAGTTTCAGCAATCGCAGCTTTAATGGCTTCATCCAAGGGAATCGTCTTTAATGCATCGCTACTGAGTGCAGCCAGAACCTCCGCCAATTTCTGGCGCTCTGTCATTTGGCGCTTGAGCTCTGACTTGCTAGGACCATCATCAAGGTCATCTTTCTTGGGGGTCCGGTTCTTTTCATTGACATGCATGGGGCTATTTTAGACGGGTAATGATGCTTGCCCACTAAATCCCTTGGATAGTTTCAATAAATTTACGCCCCTTGCTTGCTTAGTGAATAATAGCCAATGAACCCCTAGTCAATCTCTAGCGGAAAATATGACCCAAATTCAGAAATACGACTTCATCATCATTGGCGCAGGTAGTGCGGGCTGCATGCTGGCTAAGCGCTTGACTGAGAATCCTGCCAAACGGGTTCTATTAATTGAAGCAGGGTCGCATGACAACTATATTTGGATTCATATACCGGTTGGTTACTTGTATTGCATTGATAACCCAAGAGCTGATTGGCGTTTTAAGACTGCTGCAGAAAAAGGCTTAAATGGCCGTTCCTTGATTTACCCTCGCGGTAAAGTTCTGGGCGGCTGCTCCTCGATTAACGGCATGATTTATATGCGCGGCCAAGAAGGTGACTATGCTCGTTGGGTTCAAGAAACCGGGGATGAAGCATGGTCTTGGGAAAATGCTTTGCGTCGCTATAAGTCCTTTGAGGATTACCACGGTAACGCTAACCAATGGCACAGCAAGGATGGCGAGTGGACAGTATCACGGCAACGCTTACGCTGGCCGATTATGGATATCTTCAAGCAAGCTGCTATTGAGGCAGGCATTCCGGAGTCAGAGGATTTCAATCAAGGTGATAACTTTGGGGTGGGGTATTTTGATGTCAGTCAACGCAAAGGTTGGCGCTTAAATACTGCTAAAGCATTCTTACGCGATGCCGCTAAGCGACCCAATCTCACAGTGATTACCGAGGCTGTAGTCAATAAGCTCTTGATTGATCCGGTGAGTAAAAATTGCTTTGGGGTGCAATACCTCAAAGACGGTCAAACTCTTGAGGTGCATTGCCAATCTGCCGATGCTGGCAAGCAAGGTGAAGTGATTCTGAGTGCGGGCGCTATTGGAAGTGTGCAAATTTTAGAGCGCTCCGGTATTAGTGCGGCAGATCATCTTCAGCGCTTGGGTATTGATGTGATTGCTGATTTGCCAGGCGTCGGCGAGAACTTGCAAGACCATTTGCAGTTACGCATGATCTATAAAGTTAGCGGTATTCAGACTCTCAATACCAAAGCAAACTCTTTGCTTGGTAAGTTATTAATTGGCATGGAGTACTTCTTTAAGCGTAGCGGTCCGATGTCTATGGCACCTTCACAGTTAGGTGCTTTTGCCTACAGTTCTCCAGAGTATGCTTCACCAAATGTGGAGTATCACGTGCAACCCTTATCTTTAGAGAAGTTTGGCGAGGATCTACATACCTTTGATGCCATTACGGCCAGCGTTTGTAATTTGCGTCCTACTTCACGTGGTAGCGTGCATATTGATTCAAAGGACCCGCAAGTACCACCAGTGATTGCCCCCAACTACTTATCTACCGATGCTGATCGCCAGGTGGCGATTGAGGCATTACGTCTTACTCGCAAGATTGTCGAAAGTCCTGCTTTAAGACCTTATAGGCCTGAGGAGTACAAGCCGGGTAAAGCGTATCAATCGGATGAGGATTTGATTAAAGCTGCAGGTGATATTGGTACGACGATTTTTCATCCAGTGGGCACTTGCAAGATGGGGCGTGACGATGATCCTATGGCAGTGCTCGATTCTGAATTGCGGGTCAGGGGAGTCCATAACTTGCGAGTAGTAGATGCTTCGGCAATGCCGACGATTACCTCAGGAAATACTGCAGCGCCAACCATGATGATTGCGCAGCGCGCAGCAGAATTGCTCTGTGGTGAGTAACTCAGTTAATAAAATGTCCAATCGACTACCCCTTAGCCATCTTCTGTTGGCATTAGCCATTGTGGCAATTTGGGGAACCAATTTTGTTGTGATCAAAAAATCACTAGATGCATTTCCACCATTTTTGTTTGCAACATTGCGCTATGTCTTTGCCTTATTACCCGCCATCTTTTTTGTGAAGCGTCCCAAAGTCTCTTGGCTTAATTTAGCGATGTATGGACTCTTTATTGGGGTAGGGCAATTCGGTATTTTGTTTTATGCGATCAACGGCCACATCACTCCAGGCTTGGCTTCACTGGTTGTGCAAACCCAGGTGTTTTTCACGATTGGCTTTGCAATGATCTTTACTAAAGAGCGGCTCTACTGGCATCAAGCCATCTCCATCGGAATTGCAATGATCGGTCTCTTGGTGATTGCAAGTCACATTGACAGTCAAACTAGTTTGCTCGGAATCGGATTAGTCATCTGTGCTGGTTGTGCCTGGGGAGCAGGTAATACCGTGAGTCGACAAGCAGGCGCTATCAATATGTTTGCCTATGTTGTGTGGGCTAGTGCGTTTTCTATTCCACCTCTGTTATTGCTGTCGCTGTATTTTGAGGGGGGATATTCCAGCTTAGTTTCAGCGATAGAGTTAGCGCCCTTAGGAGCTTGGGCAGGAGTCTTTTGGCAATCTTGGGCCAATACCTTATTTGGTTACGCCGCTTGGGCCTGGCTTTTATCTAAGCATCCGGCAGCTCTAGTAGCACCAGCCCCTTTACTCGTTCCAATCTTTGGCATGGGGGCAACAGCCATTTTCTTGGGTGAATCACTACCTGGGTGGAAGTTTCTAGCAGCAGGCTTGGTCATGGTAGGCTACTTGGGCACCATTTATGGTTTATCGTTCACAAAACATTCCTCGAGGAAATCATGAAGATATTAATTGTGGGCGCGGGTGGTATTGGCGGCTATTACGGATCGAAGTTGATGTTGGCTGGCGCAGATGTCACTTACCTCCTACGCGAGAAACGCCAAGCGCATATTGAGCGGCATGGACTGGTGGTAGAAACGCCAAAAGGTAGTTATACGGTGCACCCTAAAACTGTTACTGCTCAAGAGCTCAAGCCGATCTATGACCTCATTATCTTGGCACCCAAAGCCTTTGACCTAGAGGACTCTTTGCAGTCGATTGCCGGGGCCTCCAGCCAAGGTCTCATCTTGCCTTTCCTCAATGGCTTAGCCCACATTGAGCAACTAGATAAGCGCTTTGGTCGTGAACGCGTGATGGGTGGTATCGCCCATATTGCTGCAACGATTGCTGAGACTGGGGCAGTCAAGCAATTAACCGATTTGCATGTTCTAACCGTTGGTGCGCGCACACCAAGTCAAGAGGCTGCGGCAAAAGCATTTTATGAGTTATGTCAGAAGACGGACTTTAATGCAGTCTATAGCGAGAGCATTGAACAAGCCCTGTGGGATAAGTGGACTTTTCTAAGTACCTTAGCGGGAATGACCACTTTATGTAATGGTTCTATTGGTGAGATTATTTCTACCCCCTATGGCGATGCACTGACTAAAACCATGTATGCACAGTGTTGTGCGATTGCAGATGCCCATGGATTTACGATCGCTGCTGGAGTGCAAAGCAAATCGATTGAGATGCTCACCGCAGTTGGATCGCCAATGACCGCATCGATGTTAAGAGACTTAAACGCAGGCAACAAAACGGAGCATGGGCATATCTTGCTCGAGATGATTAATAAGGCACAAGCTAAGCAATTGGACTGCGATTTAATCAAGATGGCATATACCCATATTGAAATAATCCAGCGCCGTAATACTTAAGCAATAAGTATGAGTATGGATATGAGTCTTTGCTGATGATTCTGCGCATTCTGGGTATTACCCTGCCAATCTTCGCGATCGTGTTCGCGGGTTTTTTATATGCACGATATAGAAAACCCAATATGAGTGGTGCCAATCACACCCTCATTGATTTGGCATTACCGTGTTTTATTTTTATCTCTTTATCTGCTAAGCCATTGGATTTCACAAGCGCTGGCTATTTGGTGTTGGCGGCAGTATTGATAGTCGTTTTTTCAGGTTTACTGGCTTTGCCTCTGGCCAAATATTCCGGTACGGGAGCTAAAGCTTTACTGCCGTCCATCATGTTTACCAATGTCGGCCCTATTGGTATTCCGCTCACCGTACTGGCATTTGGAGCAGATGGACTGGCACCATCAGTACTGCTCATGGTGCTCTCCAATATTTTGATTTTCTCGCTGGGCTCGGCAGTGATGACCGGCAAGATGGATGCCAAAAGCATTTACGCCAGCCCCTTGGTATGGTCGATGGGTCTAGGTCTGTGGTTTGGTCACTTTCAGATGACTTTGCCAGACTGGCTAGATACCTCGGTCACCATGGTCAGCACTATTTTGATTCCCCTGATGTTGATCTCTCTAGGTACACGCCTAGCTGAAGGAAAAATCGAGCATGTCAAAGCGGGGGTCGTTGCAACCGCACTCTCCATTGTTCTGCGCCTGCTGGTGGCCTATTTGGTGATGTGGGCATTGCCTTTGGAGTCCATTCAGAAGGGTGCGTTGATCATTTTTGCTGGCTTGCCGCCCGCAGTATTTAATTACATCTTGGCCGATCGCCATAATCAAGAACCCCAAAAAGTAGCCTCAATTGTGATGGTGGGACACCTGCTGTCGGTGATCTATTTGCCGCTGGTGATTTGGCTGGCAATCTATACCGGCACACCCTAAGCTCAAGCTGGGATTAGGCCCATTACTAAAATAGTTAAGGTGGATAAAGTAGATAGGTAGGGGATAAGGTAGTTTGAGGGGATCCGATCTGCTAACTCTAGGGCAATTAGGCCCAGCAAACCCTTGCAGTTAATGCCTTGGCCAGACGGAGGGTTTTAGGGTGAATCATTTTCATGAGGAAATTAGCGTAAACCCCAATTGAGATGCTTGTAGGGAGGAATACGATCGTGTTGTTGTTATACCGATTAATAAAAGAAGAATTGGAGATATTCGATGTCTATTACTGCCAAAGATGCAGCCCCAGTAGTTGTTCAAGAAGAAAATACAAGTCAATCCCGTAGAAAGTTTTTCAGCAAAGCAGGTGCTGCTGCTGTAGCTGTTCCACTGGCTGGCTTCCCAATGATTTCTGTAGCTCAAGCTCCTGTTGTGTTGAAAATGCAAGGTGCTTGGGGTGCTAAGGATGTCTTCAATGAAATGGCTGAAGACTACGTCAAAAAAGTAAACGAAATGTCTGGCGGTAAGCTCAAGATTGATTACCTCGTTGGCGGTTCAGTAGTTAAGCCATTCGAAGTGACTGACGCGGTTAGCAAGGGTGTTCTAGACGGTGGCCACCAAGTTGCGGTTTACTGGTACGGTAAGTCTAAAGTAGCCTCATTGTTTGGTTCTGGCCCAATTACTGGCGCTAACGCTGAGCAGACTCTCGGTTGGATTCAGCGTGGCGGTGGCGATCAGCTCTATCAAGAGTTGCTCCAAAAGCTAAACCTGAACATCAAAGGTTTCTTTGCATTCCCAATGCCAACTCAGCCATTAGGCTGGTTTAAAAAGACTCCACCAAAGAACGCTCAAGAGCTCGTGGGCTACAAGTATCGTACCGTAGGCCTTGCAGCTGACTTGATGCAAAGCATGGGCATGAAAGTGACTCAGTTGCCAGGTGGCGAGATTGTTCCAGCGATGGAGCGCGGTGTGATTGACGCATTTGAGTTCAACAACCCAACTTCTGACCGTCGTTTCGGCGCTCAAGACGTGGCCAAGAACTATGTGATGGGTTCATTCCACCAGGCGATGGAATTCTTTGAAATCATTTTCAACAAGACTAAGTACGATTCTTTGTCTCCTGAAAATAAAGCAATCCTCAAGTACGCAGCTGAAGCAGCTTCATCTTCAAATACTTGGATGGCTCAGGATTACTACTCTAAGGACTTGCAAGAGCTGATCACTAAGGACAAGGTGAAAGTTACACGTACACCAAAATCCATTATGGAAGCACAGCTCAAGGCTTGGGCTGAGTTGACTGCTAAATTGAATGCAGAAGACCCATTCTTCAAGAAGTGTGCAGATTCACAATTGGCCTGGGCTAAGCGCGTTGCTTACTACGGCTTCTTGAATGACGCAGACTACAAGGCAGCTTACGAGTATGTATTCAAAACTAAGCTTCCAGTATAAAATGCTGATCTAGAAATAAAGAAAGGCCGCTTTATTAGCGGCCTTTTTTGCAGTAACGAACAATACCTCTAATATTTATCAGTATTAGAGGTATTAGTACAAAAAACAGAAGCGCTAAAAGCGTACTGAGGAGAAAGCAATGCTGGGTTATATCAAGTGGGTTGATGGCCTCTCGAAATCCATAGGCCATGCCTTTGGATGGACGGTAGTCCTGTTGACCCTGGGAACCTGTTACGAAGTGTTTATGCGCTATGTGCTCAATAATCCAACGGATTGGGCATTCGATATGAGCTATATGTTCTACGGCGCATTATTCATGATGGCAGGACCATACACACTATCCAAGGCCGCTATGGTCCGAGGCGATTTTTTATATCGCACCTGGAAAGAGACTACACAAGCCAAGGTTGATCTTGTTTTGTATTTCTTGTTCTACTTCCCTGGCATTTTGGCTCTGATTGTGATTGGTGGTCGCTATGGTTTTGATGCCATGATGATTCGTGAGGTCAGTGTGAATAGTCCGGTTGGAGTGCCTGTTTGGCCACTCAAGATGATCATCTTCTTTGCAGGTTTAGGTTTATTTATGGCTGGAACCGCTGAAGTATGTCGTTGCCTCATCTGCATTAAAACTGGCAGCTGGCCTTTTAGAGATCAAGATGTCAAAGAACTCGAAGAAGTTCTTATTGAAACCCATTCAACTCAAGTAGAAAGCACATAATGAGTGATCCAGTCATCGCCCTCTTTATGTTGGGCTTGTTTATTGTTTTTATTTTCCTGGGATTCCCAATCGCCTTCACTTTGATGGCAATGGGTATCGGTTTTGGTTTTTACGCCTATTACGATCCAGTCCTCTCTTTTTTAGATAACCGCATCTTCTACCTATTTGTGCAAAACACATTTAGTGTGATGAACAACGATGTCTTGATATCGATACCCCTGTTCTTATTCATGGGTTACATCATTGAGCGCGCCAATATCTTGGATCGACTCTTTTTGAGCTTGCAAACTGCCTTAAGGCACGTGCCTGGATCAATGGCAGTTGCTGCCTTGATTACCTGTGCACTGTTTGCTACTGCTACCGGTATTGTGGGCGCAGTGGTAACTTTGATGGGCTTATTAGCTTTGCCATCAATGCTTAAAGCAGGTTACGACCAAAAGTTGGCAGCAGGTGTTATTACTGCCGGTGGTACTTTGGGTATTTTGATTCCACCATCAATCATGTTGATTGTGTATGCCGCAACTGCAGGTGTATCTGTGGTCAAGCTCTATGCTGCTGCTATGGTGCCTGGTTTCTTGTTGGCGGGCTTGTATTTGGTGTATGTCATTGTGCGCGTTGTGCTTAATCCATCACTAGCCCCTAAACCAAAAGATGTGGATAACGTCGGTTTTTGGGATGGCTTTAAATTACTGGTAACCGCATTCTTCCCATTGGCTTTATTGATTTTGGCAGTTCTAGGCTCCATTTTGTTTGGCTTGGCAACCCCAAGTGAAGCAGCGGCAATGGGTGCATTGGGCGGAACCATGTTGGCAGTTGCCTACAAGGCATTTACTTGGCAACGTCTGCGTGAGTCTGTCTACTTGACTGCGAAGACCTCAGCGATGGTGTGCTACTTGTTCGTAGGTTCATGGACATTCTCATCCGTGTTTTCTTATTTAGGTGGCGAACACCTTATTAAAGATTTCATGATGTCAATGGATTTGAATACCGTTCAGTTCCTCATCATTGCTCAGTTAATCGTCTTCGTCTTGGGTTGGCCACTAGAGTGGAGCGAGATCATTATTATTTTCGTCCCGATCTTCTTGCCACTCTTGGCGCACTTTAATGTCGATCCATTGCTGTTTGGTATTTTGATCGCCGTGAACTTGCAAACCTCTTTCTTGACGCCGCCCATGGCCATGTCGGCCTACTACCTCAAAGGTGTGGCGCCGCCAGAGTTGGCTTTATGGACGATTTTCAAGGGATGTTTCCCATTCCTAGGAATGGTGCTAGTCACCTTAGTGCTGGTCTATGTACAGCCAGTATTGGTAACTTGGTTGCCAGATATGCTCTATAACAATGAGGATGTATCTGCTCCCTATGATCCAAATGATCCTAGCGCAGTAAACCCTGAATTCTTAATGAGTAAGTAAGACGAGATGAGTGACGCAGTGATTACCTTAAATCAGTTGGATGTCCCAAAAATTCGAGAGCTTATCTCGACTGGGTCATCTAGCTGTGTTGAGCTCACCGATTTGTTTTGCCAACAGGCAAAGGGGATTGATGAAAAAATTACTGCGCTCGCTTTTTTTCATCCCAAAGCCATTTTGCGACAAGCAGCTTTAGTTGATGATGGTCACGCACGTGGCTTAAATCACTCGGCCAGGCTTGAGGGTGTTCCGGTTGCACTGAGTGACAACATTGATTCCATTGATATGTTCTCCACTATCGGATCTCCCTTATTAGAGGGGCGTCATCCTCGTTGGGATGCTTCTCTCGTAAAACGCTTAAGAGATGATGGTGCAATTACTTTTTGTAAAGCCAAAGTTGCAGAATTCAATTTGGGTCAAGCCCCCGAAGTTTGCAACCCCATTGATCTTGAGCGACAAGTTGGCTTGGCTGCTGGAGCTGCTGCTGCTTTAGTTGCTAGCGGTATCGTGCCTGTTGCAGTGGGTACGCAATCTCTAGGATCGATTGCGGAGTCTGCGTCTTATTGTGGTGTAGTGGGCTTTAAGCCTAGCAGTCGCTTAATCTCTCAATCAGGAATCTTTCGTGCTTCAAAAACACTCGAGCAAGTTGGCATCTTTAGTAAGACTGTAGAAGATGCTGCTTTACTAGCTGAGATTGTCTTGGGATCTGATGATCAAGATCTAGATACTAAAGGCGTGCTCCCAAGACCGCTCTTGGCAATTTGTAAAGAAGAGATTCCTTTTAAGCCCAACTTTGTTTTCTTGAAAACGCCAGATTGGGTTGATATGGAAGCTGAGGCAAAAGAAGCGATCGAGGCTTTGCTTGAAGAGCTTGCCGATCAAATCACAATTATTGATTTGCCGGAGTCTACGATTCAGTCAAAAGAGTGGCATGAGCTTATTGTGCAGGCGGAGTTCACCCAAGCTTTAGAAACACAAGAGCGTCAAATCTCTAAAAAGCCGCCTAAGAGAATTGCTGACATGATTAAGGCGGGCTCGAAGATCACCGCTCAAGAGTATCTCCGAGCTCTGAATGCCATTGAAATGGTATCAAGTAGTTTTGATGAGTTCTTTGATCGCTTTGACTGTATTTTGACGCCTTCAAGCTTAGGCTTTGCACCATTGAAATCTGAAACTGCAAGACCTAGTAGTTTGGCAAATTCTCTTTGGGCTGTTACTGGTATGTCAACGATTAGTCTACCGATTTTGCAATCAGGCAAAGGGCTTCCTTTGGGAGTTCAGCTGACTGGTAAACAATTCGACGATGCTCGTCTCTTAAGGACGGCGCGTTGGTTTTTAAATCACTTCAATCAATAACTGGAACTATTGAATATGAAAAAATTATTCCCACCTTTATTAGCATTAGGTTTATTGCTATTTTTCTTTTTAGCCTACATCCTCAAGCTCAAGCAGTTTGATTTATTGCTATTGCTCACCTTTGGTATTGGTTTGGCAGTGTATGACTTCTATCTTTCTTACAAAGATAGCAAAGACCAGCATTAATCAGTTATGAGTTTTCCTGCTTGTGCTGGAGGCAGATAAGCCGAAAGTACAAGCAAGTAGTGTGATTCCTGACCTAGGGCTGTAGCAGCCCAATAGCCTCCCGAATGAGGAGCGCGCGATAAGCCATGTAGATGGCAACAAGTACAAATCCCGATAAGAATAGTTTTGGTATTAGGGCGCCTTCGCTCACTAATTCTGAATTCAGTAGCCCTATTGCCACCGCCAAAAAGAATAGTGCGCCCAGTACCAGCATGACCCAATTCTCTGCGCCTGTAACTTCTTGGGTTTGGTTGCGGTACGCCAGTACTTGAAATGCCGTATTTGACCGATACCCCGATACTGTCACGCTATCGCTATCGCCAATCTTCATTGGCGTAGAAAACTTTGCTTGAATAGCTTGATCACCTAAGTTAAAGCTTGATATATAGAAACGCTGGTAATACACAGAGGAGTGATCGTGGGTTGGTTTTTCAGGATTAACGTATTCTAAGAGCTCATGACTCAGATTGCTGACAGTCCCCGAAATAGCGCTCACTGAGCTAGTTAAAAAAGAACTTGGTTTTATGTGACAGCCTTTATAAACAGGCTAATAGCAATGAGAAGAGTGAATATAGCAAATATCTGCTGTACCCTTGGACCGCTAATTTTCCTCTCCAGAACTTTTCCTATTAATAGCCCAATGAGAGAGCCAATAGAAAAGGGAATAGCAATGCTAGTGTTTAATGTGCCCGATGCCAGAGAAATAAATGCACCTCCAGCTGAAACAATAGCTAATACCCCTAGTGAGGTAGCCACAATAGATTTCATTGGGAGGTCGGTGAACTTATTGAGGGCCGGCACCAGAATAAATCCCCCGCCAACACCTAGTAATCCCGATAGGAAGCCGGCAAGTGCACCGGCAAACATAAGTGCCCTAGCGCAGGGCACCGTCCAAATGAGTTTTCCGATAGATAAATTCAGTTGGCAAGGCGGCGGCTTGACAGTCTTAACAACTTTCCCTGAGATTGTTCTAGCTACCTGAAACAACATTCTGATCGATACATACATCAAGATTCCGCTAAACGCGATCAATAGCGGTGCGTTGGGTATCCTTTGCGCAAGCCATAGCCCGAGCGGAGATAGCATTAGTCCAAAGGCGGCCATAAAGATTGCGGCCTTATAACGGAGTACCTTAGTATTTAGGCCAATGATTGCGCCAACACCTGCAGATAAAGTAATGGCAGTTAATGCAATCGGGCCCGCTTCGGAGATGGGAAGGTGTAGCAAAAAAACCAGTAGCGGCACGGACAGTATGCCTCCACCTGCTCCTGTAAGGCCCATCAACACCCCTACCAAAATGCCGATTGCAGCGGTAAGGTGGGGGATATATTCTGGGCTTAGGATCATTTATTAATTTTCAAAGGGGCGAGCAAGCCATTCTCTTCCTTTGAGCATAGCATTCCAATAGAGCCATGGCAGAACATCTTTCTTGAGTATCCAGGCTAGTTTAGTTGCCTTTAAGGGGTTAATGAGCCATGGGAAAGTAGGCAATAACTTGCCCCCAAAACCAAATTCCGCTAAAACAATTTTGCCGCGCTCAACTGTCAATGGGCAGGATCCATATCCGTCATATTTAGTTGGCAATGGCAGATTATTTTTTGCGGCTACTAGATTTTCAGCGACAACAACAATTTGCTTTCTTGCAGCAGCAGCTGTCTTAGAGTTAGGTGATGAGCAGCAATCACCCAGGCCAAATATATTTGGATAGCGAGTATGTTGTAAAGTGAATTGATCAACATCTACAAAACCTTCTGGATTGGCGACTGGACTTGCTTTAAGGCAATCTTGAGGTCCCTGTGGGGGCACCACATGAAGCATATCAAACACTTTTTCAACTTGGCTGACATTGCCGTCGGCATCTTTTACTGCAAATATAGCCTTCTTGGCTGCGCCATCAACAGAAACTAGGTTGGTATTGAAATTGAGTTTGGCGTTATATTTTTTTACGTATTCCATTAGTGGAGGCACAAAATCAGCAACTCCAAATAGTGCGGCGCCAGCATTGTTGAGCTCCACCTCAATTTTACTCAGACTGCCTTGTTTTTGCCATTCATAGCATGACAAGTACATGGCTTTTTGTGGTGCTCCAGGGCACTTAATTGGCATTGGCGGTTGAGTGAAGATAGCTTTTCCAGATTTGAGGTTTTTTACGAGTTCCCAGGTATATGGGGAATATTCAAAGCTGTAATTAGAGGTCACTCCATTTTTGCCTAGCGTTTCCACTAAGCCTGGAATTGCCTCCCAGTTAGATTTCAGTCCAGTCGCGATTGCCAGTTGTTTGTATTTAATTGGACTACCATGCTCAATAAGTACTTCATTTGCATCTGGGTTAAAGCCGGTGATTTGATCTTTAATCCAATGTACACCATTTGGAATTAGGCTTTCGGTCTGACGACGGCTATCCTTTACATTGAAAGCGCCTCCACCCACAAGGGTCCAGGATGGCTGGTAATAATGGACTTCTGAGGGCTCTATGATGGCAATCTTGAGTGACGGCTCACGTACTTTAAGGCTAGACGCGAGGCCAATACCAGCCGCACCACCTCCAGCAATCAGGACGTCAAATTGGTCAATGGTTTGCGCTGTAGGCATGTTTTCTCCGGGGGTCTAGTAATCGGTACAGGAGTAAAAATAAACGATAAATGCATTATTTCATATCAGGGTTTCTTATTACTTTATATTTTTATATAATGTATGTAGATAAGTTTATTTACCGTGATTGGAAAATTTTGATGAAACCGACTGTTAAGGGATTTTTTGACCCAGAAACTTGGACTGTGACCTATGTGGTTTATGAAAAGCCTGGTTCACCATGTTTAATTATCGATTCTGTGCTCAATTATGATCACAAGTCAGGTCGAACTAAGACTAAGTCGGCGGATGAGGTCATCGCCTTTGTTAAGGAGCATAACTTAGAGGTAGAGTGGATCCTAGAGACTCATGCACACGCTGATCATGTCTCCGCTGCCCCCTATTTAAAGTCGCATCTTGGTGGAAAAATTGCGATTGGAGAACACATCACCAATGTGCAGGATGTATTTAAAAAAGTTTTTCATTTGGAAGGTGCTTTACCGACAGATGGATCGCAGTTTGATTGCTTGCTAAAAGATGGTGAGGAAATTCAAGTGGGTGCGTTAAGCTTTAAGTCACTATTTGTTCCTGGCCATACCCCGGCCTGTATGGCGTATCAAATCGGCGATGCAATTTTTGTTGGCGATACGATGTTTATGCCGGATGTCGGGACCGCAAGATGTGATTTTCCGGGTGGCGATGCCCATACCCTCTATCAGTCAATGAAAAAAATTCTGAGCTTTCCCTCTGAAACTAGATTGTTTATGTGCCATGACTACCCGCCGAATGGTCGCCCCGTAAACTTTGAGACAACCGTCGCTGAGCAAAAAAAATCCAATATTCATATGCGCGATGGTATTAGCGAGGCAGAGTTCGTGCAGATGCGTTCTAAGCGTGACGCTACCTTAGAAATGCCAACATTAATACTGCCCGCTATTCAAATTAACATTCGAGCTGGAGTGCTCCCGCCCCCAGAAAGTAATGGCGTCTCCTATCTGAAGATTCCGTTGAATGCACTATAAGTTTGCTCCTTCAAATGAATCCAATGATTACTAAATCCGAGCTAAAGAAGATGCAGTCATCTGCAGATGATGCTTGCAGGATGATGAAGGTCTTATCTAACCGAGATCGCATGATGCTCTTATGCGAAATCGGCCAAGCGGAAAAATGCGTTAGTGAGCTAGAGGCCGCCCTAGATTTACACCAACCTACACTCTCGCAGCAGCTTACTGTGTTACGTAAGGAAAAGCTGGTCAAAACACGTAGAGATGGTAAGCAAATTTACTACTCCCTATCAAGCCAGGTTGCTGTAGCAGTGATGAGTTTGCTCTACAAGCATTACTGTAAGAAGTAATTGCCAGAAATCACTCAATTGTTTTTAAAGGGAGTTCAATATGAAATGTAACGTCGGCGGTATCGATCGTATCTTAAGAATCTCAGTAGGCATTGTGCTAGTTGCGCTTGCAGCCAACGGTATCGTAGGTTGGTGGGGCTGGCTTGGGCTAATTCCTTTGGCTACTGGAATTTTCCGTTTCTGCCCAGCGTATCCATTATTGGGAATCAATTCTTGTGGAACTTCATCCGGGAAAGATTCTTGCTCTAAGTAAGTCTTCCATCCTTTGATTAAGGCGTATTGAGAAATAATACTCAATGCGCCTTATTGCCATCTAGCGCTCGCACTTTTTGGTAAAAACTCCATGTAGTAAAAATATGGCAAAGAAGGCAATGCCAATCACCCAGTGGCTTGTGATAACAGCATCCCGAATTACTTCTGGCCCGTAATACAACAAGACACCTGTTAGTAATAAAGTGCCTAAGAAGGCTAATTGGCTAAGGCCACTCCACAACTTTCGCCTGGACTTGAGCCCTGCCTTCAGGTGGAATGGAAAAATGGAACCCAGTGCCATCGAGGCCACCATAGCAGCAATGCCGTGCCACATTAATACGGAGTGGGAGCCCAATACAGTCCGCTCAATATGAAATTCGTGCCCAAGCAAATAGGCTGTGCCAGTAAGGGAGCAGCTCAACATCGCAATCAGTACAAAATATCTTTGCCAGGTCGGCATTTTTCCCAGGCGACTGGTATTTTTCATGGGGTGAGCGTGTTGGGAATTTTGATAGCTTGGGCAGAAAAATGACTCAAGCAGGGGTGTTGGGTATCCCCAGAAATGCTCACTACCTTGGTCAAAGCATCTGCGTAGACACATTGATTTGCAATCACTGAGTAAGACTCTGAAAATTCAAGATGCTCTTGATTGAAGGGGTTGACCATATAGCTTTTGGCATCAGCATTGCGCCTTGAAAAATAGAGGCTGCTAGTTGCGATTGCGCCCCTCCTGATATTGCCAATTTGGATGAGTTCATGGGGGTGTGCTGGATTGCGAATGTGAATGTCTTGACTGCAATCGCCAAAAACTCGTAAATCCCCACCAGCATTAACGGATCCTGATTGGATGCTGCTAGCTAATAAGATCTCCACCGCCCTGTCCACAGCATAGCCTTTAGCAATCCCCCCAAGATCAAGGCAGAGTGGGGCCGTGGAGTACACCAAGTTTGGCTCAATGAATAGAACATCTTCAATACCTCCAAATGCATGAGCACCCAAGCAGACATGCTGAGGAAGTAAGCCTGCTTCTACTAAGAGGTGCCCAACTCCGCAATTAAATAGGCCATTTGAGAGTTGGTAAATCTCTTTGGCAATCGAAAGCACCTCAGCAGTCCAGGGGTGAATATGGATAGGCTCTAAATATGAGCTGGCATTTATTTGAGAAAGCTCGCTCTCTGGATTGTGAAAGCCCATCAAGGATTGCACTTGCTCAATGCCTAGGAAAGCTTCGTTGAGTACTTTCGAAGATTGCAACGCATCCTCAATTCTGATTTCTACGAAGGTGCCCAAAAGGGGCTTGCAGCGAATCATTTTGCTTTTGGAATTGAGGTTTGATGTTTTAAGGCGATGTCGTATAAGACTGCAACCCGCTTGACGCCATCAGTCAGATGTTTACAAGAAAGGGTGGCGCCACCGATATTTTTAATATCCTTATTCAGCTTAATGGGGTCTGCTGCTGTTTTGCCAATAAATTGTTTTCGCCACTCGACTTCTGCCACTTCGTAGCCATAGGATTCAACGTATTCCAGAATCTCGATGCCAGTCACCGCGCCTGATGGGTTGAGTGCCACTGCATAGGTAATCATTTCATGTTTGCCAACCACCTCATCTACGATGAACCAACTGCCATCAGATGTCTTCCAAATTCGATCACCTTGAAAGGGGTGGCGAATGCTTGAAGCGGCACGCATTTTGTCTTGTAACTCATCGGTGATGATGATGGGATTTTTCGCTAGAGGCTTATTAGGGGCTAGTATCTTTTGGGCTTGCTCAATGGATACATAAATCTTGGCATGTGCAACTATCGGTGTTGTTACTGCAACAAGGCCAATGACGAGTGAGGGGTTGGGTTTCCAGTTCATATTCTCTTCCTTAGTTCAAAGGAAATCCAACTTTGACAATGAATTCATTAACAGAGTGGCTATCCCAAACTCGGGCATTGGAGCATTCTGCTTCTCCGCCACCCATGCAATTCCCACCCTTTAACTGATAGCGCCATGCGCCAGTAACCCACCAGTCTTTTGCAGCGTAGTGCATGTTTGGTCCAACAAAGGTTGCTCGCTGTACTTGATTCCGTAAATTCAATTCTGAGTAATCATTGTGAAAGCGCGCTTCAACACCGGCAGACCATTTGGGGGCAAATCGGTAGCTAGCCCCCACAAGAAAATCGAGCATGGATTCAGGAACATTGCCATTTTCAATAAATTTCAAGCGTTCATTCGCTACGACTACGTTACCTGCCAATACCAGTCGGTCATCAATGAAGTTCGATTGCAAGAGGAGGCGAGCCTCAATTTCATCTTTGTTTCTACCCCAGGTGGGCTCTAGATATAGTCCCACTCCAACAGGAGATGTCACTGGATTGGTGAGTCGATAAATGGCCTCTAAGGAGCCGCCCTCAATACCACTTTTTCTATAGGGGGTAGCGGGATCATGGCTAGATGACACTCCATATCCACCTGTGCAACTTGCGGCATCACCACAAGCCTCAGGGTTGGTGTAATTTTGATTTGCACTGGTGTAATAAGAGTTGATGTAGCCAGCGATTTGCAAATCATTAGTTAAGCCATATTCAAGCTCAGTTCTAGCAGTCCAGGCATCGTAGGTGCCTGCAGCTTGCTGTTTATTGAGCTGTAAGCGTTGCTCAAACTCGAGCTTTCCTTTTGGCTGGAGATCGAGGGTGTAAATCCATCCAAACGCCCCTTCGCCCGCATTGGCGAATGAGAAGTGCAAGGCGGTGGCTAATAGGATGCTGAAGGCTACGAGTCTTTTGATGGTCAGTTTCATGGTGATAGTGGTTAGTGAATAAAAGTTATTGAGAATGATTCTCAATATACAGTAAATGAGAATAATTCTCAATTGAGAAAATGACCCTGTTTGGCTTGGTGTTGAGATTTGGCTGGGAACTTGCTGGGGCTTGTAAGATCAAGGCTATGGATTCAGAAGCTCTGGTGAAGCTAGTCACAATGAAGATGCCTTTTGGCAAGCATGCTGGCCGTGCACTTGCTGACTTGCCTGGCAATTATTTGGCGTGGTTTGCTCGCGAAGGCTTCCCTCAGGGTGAGCTAGGTCAGTTGCTGGAGCTAATGCATACCCTGGATCACAATGGATTACGAGGCTTGTTGGCGCCTATTCAGCGGGCCCATGGGACTGCTCCCCGCACTCGGGAGCAATAAAGAGTTACTTTGAGTGCACTATCGCTACGACACGATTGCGTTCGTAGCTCACATTGGGTGAATCGGGCGGACTGCTTTGCGAAAGCCTGACCTGCATTTGAGTTTGCGCCTCAATCTCTTGTGTCAGACTCTGAGCCAACTGGAGATTGCGGTCATATTGAAGCTCTATGCTGGCAACCCTTCCCGCCTTAATGCTGGAAATGATTGCTGAAACCTTTTCGGGTGAGTATTGATCAAAAAAGATCGGATACCAGCCACCCAGTGCTTGTCTAGAATCAGTTGCGCCTTTATCAACTTGTGCAAGAGGCTTGCTTACACTGTTCTCTACAGGTAAATGAAAGTCGATACCAGTTTTCTGAATCAGTTCAGCATAAGAGATTGGTGGATGCATTTGAGCTCCATCGGTGTTTTCAACCCAATAAGCCCAAGCTAATTTTTTATCGGGGTCATATACCAGTTTATAGAGATGACTTGGAATGGTGACCTTACTTTTACCAATGCTGCCGGCATGACCAGTTGAGCCAGTAAAGACGTAGACATCGCCTTGCGCACGCTTGATATACATCCTGGTAGGCTCTTCAACCCGCTTTGCCCAGATGCCTTGGTTATTTTGTCTAGCCTGCGGCATCATATTTGCCAGGGAAAATGATTGCGCCATTCCTCGTTCGCGAGTCATATCACCAGCCGGGACGTTGTGTCCCCGGTCATAACCGCTGCCACGATAGTCGGCCAGTAGGGCGCGTTCACTCAAGGGCAGTCTAGCTTCTTCGTAAAACTGATTGGTGCGGCGGGGGCGAGGTGCTTGAAGTTGCTCACCATTTAACTTTTCGACGGTATAGATAGGCTTTTTATCCGAAGGGGAGTAATAAATTGCAAAATCATCAAAGCAAAGGTCTCGCCCTACCTGGGAAGTGCTGGGTATTTGCTGGGATGGGAAAAAATCTTTGCATTGATCAAATAGGGCGGATGCACTTAGAGGTAGCCAAAGCAGGCTAAGTAAGAGGGGTTTGACCAGGAATTTCATTGCATCTCAGTGTAATGAGTGTCCTCACCAGGTGCTTAAAGAATTACACCTATCACGTGATCAGATTAGCTCTAGGGCTAGTATTGATCAGGGTTTTAGAGGCTAAGACCCTAACTATTGATGTGGTTGAAAAGCAGGAAGATCAATGGATCTGTAGCTTGATGCAATGATTCAGATAACACTACCTGTAGAAAATAAAGCTGCTGCAAATACTAGATGTATGGGTTTGCAGCTCTTGCAGAAGCTCATGTGCGATTACACATAAGCTGCAACTCCATATTCAATAAAATCAATAGGTTATTAATTTACTGGCCGCCAAAAGCTGAAAGTAATTTACGTATAAGTTGCAATTTTCTTAAGTAATTTGCGCATAAGTTGCAATTTTCTCAAAGTCACTTGTAAATTCGTTTTGAAGAAAATAGTTATTTAGTCGCTTCTCAAAAGAGGCGGGGAGAAATAAGTGGTCCTCTTTTTCAATTACCCCTGGGATTGAAATTGTCCATAAACCAAGCAACTCAATAGCATTTATGGTTTTCTCAAATGACTGACTGTGTTTAGCTGCAATTTTGCTGACATTTATAAAGTGAGTCTCAAACCGATCAATAAATGATCGGGTAATGATCTTGCCGTTGGGTTCTTCACGGTATTGAAGATATCCAGTGCGCATTAAAAATTCAATTCCTGTTTTATTTGTGCGAATATCACAGGCCGCTTGAGCAATCGAAAGCCCTTCATTTTGAATTGCAACTCTTTTTTGAGAAACATATTGCTTAATTTCTCTCTTATATAAAATTAAGCTCGAGAGCTTTTTCCCAAAGCGTCCTCGTACTGTAATTTTATCCTCTAAAATTCCCTTCAAAATAGAAATTTTTATTTCAACATCAATTGACTTCTTTTCTAAGACTTTCTCAAGCGTTATGAATTGTTCATTTCTTACCGAGGTACGTCTGAAGCCAACTATATTCTTTTTCTTAATGGTTTCAAGAATCTCATCTAGAACCTCTTTGAGCCAGGGAAATTTAAGGGATTTTGCTTTTTCTGTGATTAGATAATCACTCATAACTCCACTGCTCCAAAATAAGCCGAGAATATTATGAGGAACCCCTATGTAATCCGCAGCCTCTGTTAGGGTGAGAATTTTGTTATCCGTATGGGATGATTTTTCCTTGGGGGGTAAGTTGGGAAAATCATCAAAATAAGATACATGGGTGAGATTAGGTTTGCCCTTTAATGGGCTTGGAAATGTAAATTGATTTGAAAAGAGCAACAGCTCATTAATTATAAAGTCAGTATTTTTGTCAAAATTGCTATTGTTGGTTAATTCATTAATTAGTTTCTTTATTTGTGTTGAATGTAAATATTTTTTTCCAAACTTATCAGCGGCATTAAAGTATCTATCTAAAAAATCTGCATACCCTTCAGGCCATCTTGAAAACATTGCTACACTCACATTAACGGCATTTGTTACGCCCAAGGTGGCGTCGTCTCTGGTTATAACTCTATCTTCGTGCGGTTCATAAAAACTACTCACTTTGCTATTTTTATGCAATATTTCCAACAGTTGCTCTAGCTGAAGTTTTTCGAAGTGGCTTAAGGGGAACCGATATGTGTTTGGCAGGTTGTCAGTAAATTTTTCATTGAGTTTTGCGTAAATAATTCCCATCAACTCTGTGTGCGACTTTTTCGAGGGTTCTAGAGGAGCATTTGTATAATCAGCACCGCATTTACATTTGAGTAGCCCAGGCCTAAACCAGCTTATCGGATTAAGGCATGATTGACATTTAGTGATGGGTTTTACTTTATGCCTTGGACACGCAATTGCAATAGATAGGTCCCAAAAAGCATTAATATGACCATCTTCTTTTACGCAAATAGGGCAAATCTTTGCTTTAATAGTTATAAGGCGTTGGTGCCGTTGATTGCATCCGAGTTGCCGCCCAAGTATTTTTAACTTTGATGCTGATTCGCTGTCTGTGTGCGAATATCTATCAAGTCTATTTTCTGGAAATCCAAGAATTTCTGCAAATTTTTTTGTGGAGATATTTCTTGACCCGGGAGTGAGTTTCTCGGTCCCCAACATTTTTGCAACTAAAGAGGGTGATAGATAGCCATTTGCTTCTGATACTCTTAATAAATAGCCTCGCAGGCTTTCATATCTGAATGGCTTTGGGGTTACCACAAGAAGATTATTTTCATTTGCCTGCAAAACTAACCCCTAAGCGACTTGATCCCTCGGGGATTCAAATTTGTTGGTCTAGAAATGTCTGAGTGATTTAAATTTATTTTTGGAAATCCTATTTGTGCAACTTTCGCTAAAACTTCATTTGGCTGCGCCTGTATGAAGTTCCTTGAAAATGGATCAAAGTTTGACAGGATTTGTTCGTCTCTCCATATCGATGCTTCATAAGCAATTTTTAGGTCTTCAATCGTAATGATCTTCTTGTTTGTATCCAGGGCTTCCCAGACTGCATGTCGCAATAACTTGCTCAAATATCCAATAAGGCCACCAGTTGCGCAATAGCATCTAAATGCCATTTCATTTGAGTCCAGTGGGGGTATATCAAAATGAGAGCTTATTGATTTATGAAAGGCTCCTAATATTCCCACGAACTCCTCTCTTTGGTCGATATCTCCCCAATCAAATCTTGGCAAAACTATCGGGGCAAAAAATCTTCCTGCAAGCTGCTCATTCTGGTCTAGTACCGCTTTACAAGTGGGGAGCCCTGCTACAACTAAGGCGCATTTAGTATCGTCAACTAATATCTTTAACCAGTCGGCAACATAGTGCATTACTTTGTGCGTCCCCTTATCATAAAAGTGTTGAAATTCATCAATGATTACCATTGATGTTTTAGCGCTTCTCATTAAGAGTTTTAACCTCATTGTTTTGGCGTTTTCAGTGCCAGAGTAACTTTGTGGGTCACCCAATGCGCGAAGCATAATTTCGACTAAACCTTTTACGGTGGGTTTTGATGGGGTCTTTACCATTAAAATCGGGGCTTTGACACCATCCTCATCTCTTTTGGGTGGATGATTATGGTAGAAAGCTTCTAGCGCTCGACTCTTTCCAGTTCTAGATTCGCCAATTAAGGCCAGGCAGACTGGTTCTGGACTATCTAAAGAATACCGCATACATTGCTCGATGCGCATAGTAGCTGTTGAGAATGCGGTGTGAGGAACTAGAGTGGATTCGACAATATGCCTCTTTAGTGCACTCATTCGGTTCCCCAATTTAAGGTCCGATTGGAGATGATTGGCTCAAATGTCCTTATCTTGCGTTGACTCGCTTGTACATTTCTAGGGGCATCGGGCCCTATATCATCCACGGCATTGCTTTTTAGGCTTGTTGAATGACCTAGTTGAGGAGCTGGCAATTCATCAATTGGACTTACAGATTTTGAAATTAAGCTCTTATCTCCCCTAAATCTAGTAACCTTTTGTCGAATTTTCTTTGGTCCTGTTTTTAAGTCTTGATCAATCCAATCTTGAATCATTTGCTTTGCCTGAAGGCAGCCAAATACATCATCTTTATCGAGATGTTTTTGGGAAAGCCTTTTGCAAATTCGATGCTGATACTTCGAAAGTCCTTTTGCGTAGTGATTAAGTAGTGCTGGAACTGTGATTAATTCATTGTTACTCGGGGATAGTACGATAATTTGACCCAAGTCTGAGTCATCAATTTGAATTTGGACCTGAAGCTTTGTGCCAAACCGTCTTCTTAATGCTGCTAATTCTTGTGAGTTATAAAGTAGTCCATCGAGCTCTATACCTTTGTGTGTTAAAACCCTTGTTTCGCTACGACTTAAGATGGCATCTAATTGAGCAACATTATCGGGGAGTAATATATCGCCCGAATTAATACTGGATTTCCAAATCGAGGCAGGGCTTGCTTTCAGACTACGGTGAAGTTCTTGGTGGTATACATCTGCTATCCATGTGCGATAAATTTTTTGAAATGTGCTGTATTTAATGACCGCATGTTTTACTGGGTCGTACTCACCTTTATCAAAAATATTACTAAAAGTCGTTCCGGGGTTGCCGTGTGCAAGTTCTTTATTTATGGTTCCAAGAAAGCGTTCAATTTTTCCCTTGAACCATGGCGTTTTTCTTGCTGAATAGTGAATTTCTATGCCAAGGGAGTAACAGGCTTTCTCGAGATTCTCACCATGAAATTCCATTCCATTATCAACTACTAGTTCGCGCATTACTCCGTGAGCATCCCAGGCGGATTTTATTTCTGGGTATTCCTCTCTTAGATTTGCTTTTGGGAGAATTGCCATCTTCAAGCATTGAGCAACTGTCAAAAAGCTTGGGGGTTCAAAGCTCACTGATATCCCAAGAATGCATCTAGAATAATCATCAATACATGCTGTGATCCATGGTCGACCAAGCGGAAACCCGTTCTCATCAACCAACATGAGATCCAATTGAGTATGGTCAATTTCGGCTCTCTCTAATGGGGCTTGAGTTATGCGGTGAGATGTAACTGTGCGAAATTTATTGAGGGCTATATTCCTCCCGTCTCTCGCCATGCAGACATCAAAAGCTGGTATCGCAGAAATTAGTCTTTTAATCAATCTTGGGCTCGGCAACGGCAGTTGCATGCTTTGCACAAGCAGCGAATTTTCTTTTAGAACTAGAAGAGTTGCTCTTTCAAAAACCTTTTTTAGATTTCCTTTTTCTGGAGTGAGGTAAATTTCATCGATAGCTCTATTTACTATAGCCTCTACCTCCTTAGGGTATCTACTGCCGGTATTGCCTTTCTTGCTATGGTTATCGGCCAAGGACATGATGTCTTGACCAGACTTCATGTATCTTTTTTTCCACCTGTACACGGTGCTCCAATTTGGTGGCTTGGGTAATGTATTTTGGCTAATCATTACCCAAACTTTTCTAATTAACGGCTCAAATGCTTTTAATGAGTTGGGGGAGTCGATAACTGCGTTGACATAGGCCCTCTTGATTTTTAGGGTTTGCCAATCCTCATCGCTAAGTTCAGAGGTTAAGTTAGGGATTTTTTGGCGAGGATCTTTTTCAGTTATGAATCCCTCATTAAAGACTAATTTTCTATTTAAATATAGTTTCTCAAGTTCGGCAATTGATAACCTTATTAAATTACCAGTGTTAATTTCTTCGCACTGCCATGAATGATTCTCAACCCTTTTTCTCAGTACATATGACTCACCTTCAATTTTAATTTTGACGCCTTTTGTTAATGAAGAGCAGCTCATAATCTCTCCTCTCTTAATGGCTCCAAAAAAGATTTGCGCCATTGAAAAATGGTTTTGTTTGACCATACTTGATTAATGTCAAAGTAAATGTACCCCTCTATCACCAATCTACATATAATTTTTGGGCCCTGTGGTCCAATAAGCCCGGATTTCAGCTCACCCCAGCTGATGGTTCCGTGGCGCTCTAAGTAACGAAGCGCTTTTTCTTTCTCTACTATGCCGATGGGGTTTACTCCATATCGCAACAAGGCTATAGTGTTTTGTTTTTTGGGCTGAAGTGTTAGACTTTTTGGGTCAACGGTGCGCCAGCTATAGCCCATCTTTAAAAGTTGACTTTTAAAAGCCTCTATATTTGTGATGGACATCCCATCAGTCATATCGGACCACTTCTTTATTTCCCAAACTTCCTTGTACTCATAAGATTTAACGAGTAAGTCTGGGTACCGATGAAAAGTCTTGCCATCAATTTCGTATTGAATTTCCATTGGAGATTCGTGAAATGAACTAATGGTTGGTGTGATATCTAGTAATCGAAAAGCATGAAGTTGGTCAATATTTTCCCAATGCAGCATATGACCCATTTTTAGACTTGGGTACTTGCCAGTTGGCTTGGTGTTTGACCGAGAGATTACTCGCTTGATTCTTGTCTCGCCTGCCTCGGGCATTCTTATTTGTATAATTTTAAGCATTTATTTATTTGGTTTAGCCAGCTATACTAGATTAATTAAAAAAAACTTACCTTTTTAGGAAATGAGTTAACAGCTGCAGTGAGGTTTCTAGTTTGTATGTCGGATCATTGCGCTTGGGTTTGCGAATTAGAGTCAATTTCTTATTATCTAAAGCTAAGATCCCGCAGTTATTAGGAGTACTCTTGGTTCCATAATCAGGATTGAATTCACAAAATGCTATCCAAATGTAATCACAGTATTTTGCTTGGACATAAAGGGGAGAACAGTCTTGCCTAGGATTGTTATTAGCTTTAATTTCAACCCCATGAAACTCTAGTCCGCTTTTATTTTCCAGTACAATCATTGCGTCAAAGCAGATACGCTTACCCCCATCATTTTTTTGCATGAGACAGAAGTTTGGCATCACCACTTCATACTTATTTTTATTTTCCATCTCCATCCAGTTATTGTCTGGAGAATTTAGGCAAACAAGCACCTGGGCTTCATTGATGCTCGCTTGATTTTTGGGATCCGCTAAGTCTATTTTGGGCCTAGATACGCCCGTCCCTCTCGATGTTTTACCTTCCAAACTTTTTCTATATGCAATCCAAGTGGACCGCAATTCATTTCTCTTGATATTTTCAGATAGAACTCTTTTTGCTAGAGTTATAAAAACATCTCGTGGAGTTACTCGTTCAATTTTTTCAAGAATTTCTAAGTTTTCAGGACTAATCTTCGCAGATAAAGTTTTGAATTCTGGGGCTGTTATCTTATATATTTTTAGTTCTTCCTGAAGGTTTTTGTAAAACTTTGCAGCTCTAAAGTATCTCCATAGACTGCTCTCACTCAGCAACATTTTTTTGCTGACATCAATTAGCCACTCAGTAAATGATTTATGGGTTGATGACCATTCTCCGGTTGCTTCATTGGAGAGCAAAAATTCAGCCATAACCACCCATGAGTTAGATGAGGATTGGAGGGGGGTGTCATTGATTTTTTTAATTTCCATTTTATTAGTTTAGCTGGCTAAAGTGAATTTGTCAAATGTTTTTTTCAGTTATTTAGTAAAGAGCTTATTAAGAGCGTGCTTATTTTATCGGATAACTTTACAGTTAGTCATTTTAAGTTTATAGTTTAATGACTTTAACTTTATATTAAACCATTTTTAACTTGGCAGTCAATAATGTCTAAACCATCAAGACTTAATCAACTTATAGCAAGCGTAACCGAGGATGTTGTAGCACATCCCGCTGATCTGACGCGCCATTACATGGGTAAGCTGAATATTTCCAGGGTTGGCGCAAATAACTATATTAAACAGCTAGAGGAGCAGGGTTGGATTGCCAGAAGTGGGCCATCTACAAGGCCTTTGTTTAGTCCTGGGTATCAAAGGCATGTCTCAAGGCTCTACGAAATCGAAAATCTTGAGGAGGATCTGGTTTGGGCTAAGGAATTTAGGCCATATTTCAGCCTTGCACCAAATGTCTTTAATATCGTAAATCATGGCTTTACCGAGATGTTAAATAATGCAATTGACCACTCTGGAGGGAGTGAGGTTTTTATTTGGGCTCGGCAAACCGAAACCCGTTTTACATTGGCTATATCTGACAATGGAATTGGCATATTCGCAAAAATCGCTACCGCACTTAATTTGCCAGATATGCGACAAGCTCTTTTTGAGCTGTCAAAGGGTAAATTTACAACCGACCCAAGTAGGCATAGTGGTGAGGGCGTATTTTTTACTTCTCGGATGTTTGATTGGTTTGAAATAAATGCTAATAACTTAGAGTTCCATCACGATCAAAAGCTTGTGGAGGATGTATTGCATGAAGCAAAGGGGATATTTCCTGATGGAACAGTTGTCTTTATGAGTATTGCTTTAGATAGCATGCGAACTACAGCCGATGTCTATGCGGAATATACAAATGCTCCCGATGATTTTGATTTTTCTAAAACCGTGGTTCCAATGAAGCTTGCGCAGTATGGGGAAGAGCATTTGGTTTCGAGGTCCCAGGCAAAAAGATTGATAGCGCGATTTGATAGGTTTAAAAGGGTGGTGCTTAATTTTGATGGGGTGCAAGAAATTGGTCAGGCATTTGCGGATGAAATTTTCAGGGTTTATGCCAATGAGCACCCCGATGTCGAGTTGATACCAGAAAAGATGACTAAACAAGTTCAGGGTATGTGGTTGAGGGCTGTGGCTCCAAGAATTTAGTGAATTTCACTATAGGTAGTTGTTGCGTTTCTCATTCTGACTATTAGTAGATGATTTAACGTTTTTATTGCTTGCAATTTATGGGGTCCAAACTTGCAGCTTATGGGGTCTAAATTGCAATTTATGCGTAAACGCACAAAATAGTAAAAAAGTTGGATTTTCGGCACTTTTTTATGATATGAAATAAGCACCCACTAACTTCTATAAATCATTGAATTTAAACAATAAAATATCAAAAATAAGGACTTCCACGGGGGGTAAGTGTATTTCAAGACCTATAAGTTATTGAAACACCATTCTTTATTCTTGACTTGATATAAGAACCTTCTTAGGATGGCACATGTTTTTAACTTATTGCATTGCAACATAAATCAGATGTTTGATTTTTTGGTGTGCTGCAAGACCATGAATGATTAAATGTTTGTCTGCCGATTCGAGTGACTTGCAACTAGCCCAGCCCCTAGGCGCTAAGGCTATGAAGTTGTTCTCTTACGCGCTCTCACCAGTTTATCGGGTGCTCAATGGCTTATTGATCGTGACAGTGTTCATGATCGTGGGGCTCTGGCTCTCCGGCAATGGTACTCAAGCGGGTGCATTTGATATGGCTCGCATCTTGGTTCCAGATGAAGCTCGCCAGATGGTTTGGCAAAACGGATTTGGAATGCTCGATCAATACCAAGAAGAGACTCCAAAGGCTCTGGACGATAAAGAAATCACCAGCGTGATCTACGACAAGGCTTCAGCAGGCTCTAGCAGCAGCCTGACAAGCTCTAGGCACCAAAAAGTAGCCCTTCTAGTGCCATCAGTAGCCCACGCGCAGGTGAAGCCAATCTCTCACTTATCGGATCGCATCCCAGCATCAAAAATAGATCCACAGGCGCTAGATTCCAAATTAATGACATCGATTCAAAATCAACGCGCAGTAGCTGACTTCTTCGAGAAAAAGTACAAGCTGGACCGCGCCAAGATTGAAGAGTATGTATCTAATACTGTATTGATTGCAAAAGAAGTCAATATTGATCCAGTCCTATTACTCGCCGTGATCTCAGTGGAGTCTAATTTCAACCCGCTCAGTAAAAGTCATGCTGGCGCTGAGGGCTTGATGCAGGTGATGACTACAATTCACCAAGATAAATATGCCTTGTATGGCGGGGTTAGTGAAGCAGTTAAGCCAGAGGTGAATATTCGGATAGGCGCCTACATCCTGAAGTATTTGATAGCGACCAGTGGCTCATTACGTAATGGCTTGAAATACTATGTTGGTGCGGCAAATGCAGAAAATGACGGCGGCTACACTGATAAAGTGATGGCTGAGAGAAATCGTTTGATTAGTTTGTGCCAGCCAACGTCGCAAAGTAAATTAACTTTGAATGGTAAAGATTTGCGTTCATAGGCACCCCATTTACTTTGTAAAAATAAAGGCCACTCAGTTCAATTGAGTGGCCTTATTACTTGCAGATGCAGCTTTCGAATTAACTGACTCCGTGTAGCTCTACATCAAATACCAGCGTCGCATTTGGGGGAATCACACCACCAGCACCGCGTGGCCCATAACCCATTTCTGAAGGGATGATCAGGGTGCGTTTACCGCCGATTTTCATGCCTTGAACACCCTGGTCCCAGCCCTTAATGACATGGCCAGCACCTAAAGGAAAGCTGAATAATTGGCCGCGATCAAGGGAGCTATCAAACTTCTGCCCTTTGTGATCTGGTGCATTCTCATCAAATAACCAGCCGGTGTAATGTACGTCCACATCATTGCCGGCAACGGCTTCCGCGCCATCACCAACAACAGTATCTATTTTTTGCAGTTCGCTCACGTTTTTCTTCCTCTTTGGCTGAAATTGAGGGGCTAGTATATTCTGAGCGTAATCTTTTTGTTCGAGCACAATCACATGACACACTTCTGGCCTCATTCCGCTTATCAAACCCTGACGGTGGGCTCGGATAATCAATTACTGGTGACGGATGATTTTCTGCGTACTTACCTACTGCGCCCAGAGTTAAATCTCGTTCCTGAATCCTGCGATGCAGAGCGAAGCCTGCATCAACGTTTAAGCGAGAGCCCGCGTGCAGTGATTTCTGATCAAGAAATTGCTGCGATGGCTGATCCTGATATTCAGGTGAACTATCAAGTTTGGCTGAGATATCGAGCCAAATTATTGGCGGCTAGCTCTTTAGAAAACTTCTATATGAGTTTGTTTAAAGGTGAAGGTGTAGATGTTCCACCGCTATTTATTGCTCAGCTGGCGCAAATATTTATTCACCATATCTTGGGTCAAGATTGCCATCCCTTAGATGCTCGCATGGGCGAGATTTTCTTTCGGACTCAGAAGATCACTGTGCTAGAGGACGGTGTTGTAATGGGTGCAGATGATGAGGTGGTTACTCGCAATGCACAGGCAGGGGAGACTGGCAATATTCTAGATCTCCTGAAGAGTAAGTCGATGTCTATGCGCTCGATCGACTTAGATGTTCTGCACGAAGAAAATGCTGATCTCTATTGGGAGAAATCCGAGGATCATGACTTTGCGGTTCAACTGAATTTTGGGCAGCCACCTATTAATCACTTTTGCCGCGTGCTTGAAAAATGGATACAACATTTTTTAGGTGCTCAGGTACGTATTACCCCAATGCAGCAAATCACTGACCCAAAGTGGTCTTGGCATGTTGGCCTCGATGCTGCTGCATCCGATATCCTCAATAAGCTGTATAAAAAAGAGCCCGTAGATCCGGATGAGCTTGAGAGAGTGATCTGTTTATTCCGCCTCGACTTTATCGATGAGGCTGCTGTTACCCAATCGCAGGCTGGAAAACCAGTCTATATGGCGATTGCTATGAATGATGAAAAGCAACTCAAGCTGAAACCGCAAAACCTGCTCTTCAATTTGCCCTTAGCTAAAGCTTCCTAGTTTCTTGCGATTGGCGCTAAGCCAAATCAAAGCACCTGCTGTGACGGCAACTGGAAGTAGTGAGCCCCAGTTCAAAATATTCCAGCCCTGCGAGGTAATGAGTGCGCCAGAGCCGAAAGAAGTAAAGGCCATGGTGCCAAATACAAAGAAGTTAATTGCCGCCTGAGCTTTGTCACGCTCTTCCGGGCGGTAAGCTGTCATCGCCAATGAGGTCGAACCCGTAAATAAAAAGTTCCAACCAACCCCCAATAAAAATAACGCAATTAAGAATTGATGTAAGTCGGTACCAGATAGTGCGATTGCTATGCACAAGAAATTGAGGATGACCCCAACGCCCATGATTTTGAGGGTGCCAAAGCGCTGAATGAGTGAGCCAGTAAAAAATCCGGGGGCAAACATCCCGATCACGTGCCACTCTAAAACCAGAGCAGTATCAGAGAAGGGTAGTCCACAAATTTGCATAGCGAGCGGAGTAGCTGCCATCAGGAGGTTCATGACGCCATAACCCAGGGAGGCACCAATCACCGCAACCATAAAGACTGGCTGCATCAGAATAGTCTTTAGATCTCTACCATCGGACAGCGAGTGCCGTGTCTTGAATTCTTCTGGAAAGTGGATGAACTGCATCACGATGATGCTAATCAAGCCAGCTATCGAAAGGGAGAGATATGCGCCTAAAAATGCAGTATCAAAGAAATCCTTGGTCCATGACGCAAGATTAGGCCCAATGACAGCGCCCAGGATTCCGCCGGCTAGCACCCAAGAGACCGCTTTATCTCTCTGGCTGACAACGGTCAGCTCGGCAGCAGCAAACCGATAGAGTTGCCCATTAGCGCTGTAATAGCCTGCAATAAAGGTGCCCAGCACCAAGAGCCAGAAATTCTTAGAAATGGCGGCATAGGCGCAAAGAAGGGCTGATAAGACTGCTACCAATAGGCCCAGCTGAAAAGAAATCTTCCGACCAAAGTAATTTTGAGTTTTGGCGACGATCGAGGTAGAGAAGGCCCCACCAACAACATAGCCCATGACAGGTAGGGTAGCCATCCAAGCGACGGGGCTCAGACTAAGTCCAACCAGGCCATTAATGGCAATAAAAGTCACATTATTGGTCAAAAACAAGCCCTGGCAGAGAATTAGCAGTACGAGGTTTTTGTTGAGCAGAGTGTACTTATTGGTCATGCGCCACAGTTTACGATCTAAGTGTCCGCCGGGTTTGCTCGCTGGATTCCCTGAAATTGACCCGCTTTGGCCAATTTGGGGTCTAAATCCCCTTAAATAGCCGGGTTCGATGATTTAAAATAGACGTCTCGGTCCAGTGCGTGAAATATCACCCAAGATAGCCAAAAGCGCCTGAAGTGTTGCGCATGGAACGCGAGAGTGGTTCGGTATAAGGCCGAGCCCTAATATTTATCCATATCGAGGAAACATCAATGGCTTCAGAGAAATCAAAGATCATTTACACGCTGACAGACGAAGCGCCATTATTGGCGACCTGTGCATTTTTACCAATCATGCGTACTTTTACAGCGCCAGCTGGGGTGCAGGTTGTAGAAAGCGACATTTCTGTTGCGGCACGTATCTTGGCAGAGTTCTCTGATTGCTTAAGTGCTGAGCAGAAAGTGCCTGATAATTTAGCCGAGCTGGGTCGTATGACTTTATTGCCGGATACCAACATCATCAAGCTGCCGAATATCAGTGCTTCAGTGCCTCAGTTGCTCGCCGCTATCAAGGAATTGCAATCTAAGGGTTATAAGATCCCTGATTTCCCAGAAGATCCTAAGGATGATGCTGAAAAAGCAATTCGTACTCGTTACTCTAAGTGTTTGGGTAGTGCAGTAAACCCAGTATTGCGCGAAGGTAACTCTGATCGCCGCGCACCAAATGCGGTCAAACGTTATGCCCGCAAGAATCCACACTCCATGGGTGAGTGGAGTCAGGCTTCCCGTACACACGTATCCCACATGCATGGTGGCGATTTCTACGCAGGCGAGAAGTCAATGACTATGACTAAGGCATGTGATGTGAAGATGGACTTGGTCACAAAGAGTGGCAAGACCATCGTTCTCAAGCCAAAAGTCTCTTTACTGGCTGGTGAAATTATTGACAGCATGTATATGAGTAAGAAAGCGCTCTGCGAGTTCTACGAAAAAGAAATTGAAGATGCTTATAAGACTGGCATGATGTTGTCCTTGCACGTGAAGGCAACCATGATGAAGGTATCGCACCCAATCGTGTTTGGCCATGCTGTAAAGATTTTCTACAAAGATGCATTTGCAAAGCACGGCAAGTTGTTTGAAGAGTTAGGCGTTAATCCAAACAATGGTATGAGCAGTTTGTATGACAAGATCAAAACCTTGCCAGAATCTAAGCGCGAAGAAATCATTCAAGACTTGCACGCTTGCCATGAGCACCGCCCAGCATTGGCGATGGTGGATTCTGCTAAAGGCATTACCAACCTCCATTCACCAAGCGATGTGATCGTGGATGCATCGATGCCAGCGATGATTCGTGTTGGTGGCAAGATGTGGGGTGCTGATGGTCGTTTGCATGACACGAAGGCAGTGATTCCAGAAAGTACGTTCGCCCGTATCTACCAAGAGATGATTAACTTCTGTAAGACTCACGGTAACTTTGATCCAAAAACCATGGGCACAGTGCCAAACGTGGGCTTGATGGCTCAGCAGGCAGAGGAGTACGGCTCACACGACAAGACCTTTGAGATTGCCGAAGCTGGTGTTGCCCGCATTGTTGCGGATGACGGCACAGTATTGCTTGAGCAGAATGTGGAAGAGGGCGATATCTGGCGTATGTGTCAGGTTAAAGATGTGCCGATTCGTGACTGGGTTAAGTTGGCGGTAAACCGTGCGCGTTTATCAAATACTCCAGCAGTATTCTGGTTAGACGAGTACCGTCCACATGAAGCTGAGTTGATCAAGAAGGTTCAAACCTATCTCAAAGATTACGACTTAACTGGTGTGGATATTCAGATCATGTCTCAGACTCGCGCAATGCGCTATACATTGGAGCGCATCATTCGCGGTAAAGATACGATTTCAGTGACAGGCAATATTTTGCGTGACTACCTCACTGACTTGTTCCCAATTATGGAGCTTGGCACTAGCGCCAAGATGTTGTCTATCGTGCCTTTGATGGCAGGTGGAGGCCTCTTTGAAACTGGTGCAGGTGGTTCTGCTCCTAAGCACGTTCAACAATTGGTTGAAGAGAATCATTTGCGTTGGGACTCTTTGGGCGAGTTCTTGGCCTTGGCTGTTTCTTTGGAGGATATTGGTGATAAGACCAATAATCCAAAAGTGAAGATCTTGGCCCGTACTTTAGATGAGGCAACTGGCACATTGTTGGATAACAATAAGTCGCCATCTCCACGCACTGGTGAGTTGGATAACCGCGGTAGCCAGTTCTACTTGGCAATGTACTGGGCTCAAGCCTTAGCTGCGCAAACCGAAGATAAAGAATTGCAAGCCCACTTTACTCCGATTGCAAAAGCCTTGGCTGAGAACGAGCAAAAAATTGTTGCTGAGTTCAAGGCTGTGCAAGGTAAGCCAGCAGATATTGGCGGCTACTTCATGCCTGATCAAGCCAAGTTCAAAGCAGTGATGTGCCCAAGTGCAACATTGAACGATATCTTGAGCAAGGCAGCAGTAGCTTAAGCTTGTTTTACTTCACTAGGTGAAGTTCGCAAAATGAAAAAGGCAAACCAGTGGGTTTGCCTTTTTTCTTGCCCTCAGATCTTCTTTTGATCCTTACGCCTAGTGCCGTACTAATTATCCTAGGCATTCAGATACTGATCTTCTTGGTAGGTACTCACCCATTGCGGCCTATAAATTAACAACATAGCCAGCAACATACCGGAGAGTGAGCCCTCCATAAATGACAGGATGAGTAAGCCTAAAAACCAGCCCACCGGATCATTGCTAGCAAATGAGGTGATATTGAATGCTTGTTGTAACCCGTATATCAACACGCCGGTTGCAAAGGTACTTAGAAAAGCTGCCAAATAACCATGCCCCAAAATCAGAATAAATAAATGTTTGGGTAGTAGTCGATCAACCGCCTTGATGACACAGTAAGCAAAGATTGCAGGAATGACGCTCACCATGACATAGTGTTGAGTGGACTCTACCAAGTCACCGCTGATGCTTAAGACCCCAACTAGGGCTACGAAAAAGAGGAGTGTGATTGCACTCCAGAAGCCAAATAATGCGACTAGTAATGAAGCTCCAAAAAAGTGGAAGGATAGATCGATTAAGTTATCGAGGTTGCTATTGGGTAGGTGGGCGCGAATATTCCAGGCTACAGCTAGCAGAAGAATGCAGACCAAAAAGAGGTTGCGAAGACGGGGTTGAAGAAGAACCCCTTGGCGACTTTGATACACGCCTAATAGGAAAATGGCACATGCCACTAGGATCCAGGTCATACCGCTCTTTCAGGGTAAATAAATTCTTATTTGAACTCCATATGAGCTGGTCAGATATTGGATGAAACCCTATTATCCAGCACGGTTCTGAGCAATAAATTGCCAACCGTAGGAGAATGAGCCTTATTCACCATGCAGTTTGACATCCATCAAAGAGATATTGATATGTATACAAATGACCAAAAGCAACTTTCTTTAGAAATCACCCCCAAGGCAGTTTTTGAAGGACGCCGTGATTTGATTAAAAGCGCTGCTGCCGGAGCTTTTGGGTTGGCACTTGCGCCCTGGTTCTCACGCGAGGCTCTCGCAAGCACCCCACAAAAATTAATCGCAACACCAAATCCAAGTCTTTCGGTGAAGGAAGATACTACTGGCTATCAATATGTTACGGGCTACAACAATTTTTACGAGTTTGGTACCGAGAAATCGGATCCTGCTGCCAATGCGGGCTCCCTGCAGACTCGTCCATGGACTGTCACGATTGAAGGTTTAGTTAAAAAACCAGTTACTTTGGATATTGATGCTCTTCTAAAACTTGCTCCAATGGAAGAGCGTGTTTATCGGATGCGCTGTGTTGAAGGTTGGTCGATGGTGATTCCTTGGGATGGTTACTCGCTCTCTAAATTACTAAATTACGTTCAGCCTTTGGGCTCAGCAAAGTTTGTTGAGTTTATTTCTCTAGCAGATCGCAAACAAATGCCTGGCTTAAGGAGTCAAATCATTGATTGGCCCTATCGCGAAGGCTTGCGTTTAGATGAGGCAATGAACCCATTGACGCTATTGACATTTGGTTTGTATGGTGAAGTGTTGCCCAAGCAAAATGGCGCTCCGGTTCGCATTGTCGTGCCCTGGAAATATGGCTTTAAGAGCGCTAAGTCGATTGTCAAAATTCGTTTGACTGAAGAGATGCCTAAGACCAGCTGGAGTCAATTTGATGCGCGAGAGTATGGCTTTTATTCCAACGTCAATCCTTTAGTGGATCATCCTCGTTGGAGTCAAGCAACTGAGCGTCGAATTGGCGATTTTAAAGCGGCCTTTGCACCTAAAATGAAAACACAAATGTTTAATGGTTATGGTGATCAAGTTGCCAGCATGTATACCGGCATGGACTTGAAGAAATTCTACTAATTGATCTGAGATAGTTGGTGTTCATGAAGGTATTTGTTTTTCTGTTGGCGCTACTGCCCTTAGGGCGACTTATTTGGCTGGGCTTTAATGATGGCTTGGGTGCTAATCCAGTTGAGTTCATTACCCGCTCGACAGGTACGTGGGCATTAGTCTTCTTGTGTTTAACCTTGGCGATGACGCCATTGCGTTTGCTAACGAATGCAGCAGCATGGATTCGGTATCGCAGAATGTTGGGCCTATTTAGTTTTTTCTATGGCTGTCTGCATTTTGGGATTTGGCTTTGGTTGGATCAGAACTTTGATTTAGTAGAAATGATCAAGGATGTGGTCAAGCGCCCATTTATCACCATGGGCTTCATTAGCTTTGTTCTATTAATTCCGCTAGCTCTGACATCTACCCATTGGGCTCAAAGAAAATTAGGCCGTCGGTGGACCCAACTGCATCGACTGATTTATTTGATTGCCTGTACTGTGATCCTTCACTATTGGTGGCATAAAGCAGGTAAGAATGATCTTGATACCGTAACAATTTATGCGATCGTTTTGATATTACTGTTATCTTGTAGGATTCCTTATATTCGCAAGTTCCTAGGCAAGAAATTTACCACTTAATATCAAATCTCCCATGACTCTGTTTCTAAATCTTCGCGTTTCAATCGTTTCCATATTGGGCTTTCTGATGATTTGTCTGGGATCTGTTCAGGCTAATGCTCAGCAAGCTGATCAGACTGTAAAGACCATAGCTACTCTAGATGTGCCTCGTTATCTCGGCACTTGGTACGAGATTGCGAAGTTTCCAAATTGGTTTCAGAAGAAATGCGTTTCTAATACCAAGGCTGTATATTCCCCCAAACCCGATGGCAATCTTCAGGTACTGAATAGCTGCAAAACTGCAAGCGGAGAGACTTCAGAAGCGGAGGGTTTAGCTCGCCAAATTGGTGCGAAGGATTCGCCAAAGTTAGAGGTGCGTTTTGCTCCTGAGTGGCTTTCATTTCTACCTATGGTCTGGGGTGATTACTGGGTGATTGATTTGGATGCTCAATATCAGGTGGCTGCTGTAAGTGATCCGAGAAGAGAATACCTTTGGGTTTTGTCTAGAACACCACAGCTCGATCCGAAAGTCTATGCTGATTTATTGCAGCGCTTAAAGCAACAACAATTTGACATTCAAAAGCTCGAGCTCACTTCCCAGAAAAATTAAGGTGTCTGAAAAGCGAATTGGCAATTATTTGCTCCCGCCCGGAATTGAAATCTTCGAGCGTGGTTGGTTATCAGCCAATAATATTTTTTTATTTGGTGAAGATGATGTTTCCTTGGTTGATAGCGGTTACTGCACGCATCAGCAAATGACAGTGGATTTGGTTTCTAATGCACTCAAGCGGCACAACTTAAGTGGCCTCAATAAATTAGTTAATACACATCTGCACTCAGATCATTGTGGTGGCAATGCGGGACTATTAAAAGAGTTTGATTGCGAGATCTGGATACCAGAAGCTGAGGTAATCGCTGTGCAAGATTGGGATGAAGATTTACTCAGTTTTGCGCAATTGGGGCAAGATTGCCCGCGCTTTTCTCACTGCGATCAACTCGTAGCTGGCAAAGAGATTAACTTGGGTCCTTATCGCTGGCAGATTCTTGCGGCTCCTGGTCATGACAATCATTCAATCATGCTCTATCAAGAGCAACATCAAATCTTGATCTCTGCCGATGCCCTTTGGGAAGAGGGTTTTGGAGTCATCTTCCCTGAGCTCTGGGGTGAAAGTGGCTTTGAAGGGGTGGCGCAGACATTAGAGCTAATTGAAGAGCTTCCAGTTGCCTTGGTGATTCCGGGACATGGAAAACCGTTTACTGATGTAAAGAAGTCAATCGCTACCGCAAAATCTCGGCTTGACTATCTTTCAGGTGATACTGATCGTAATGCTCGTCACGGCGCTAAGGTGCTGCTCAAGTACAAGTTGTTGGAGTGGCGAAGTAAAGAGATGTCAGCAGTCAAGAGCTGGATTGCAGGTACGCCAGCACTAGAAAGTATTCGTAAGCAAATGAATCTCTGTAGTGGGGATTTTGAAGATTGGTTGATACAGGCTTTAGTAAAATCAAAAGCTGCAATCATTGAGAAAGACTGCTTAGTTAATCTTGACTGAAGTGCCGCTCAGAAATTAAACCTTAGAAATTAAACGATAGCTTTCCGTAAAAAGACCAGTCGTAAACAGAGTAGCTTTCAACTACTTGTTTGCTGGCTCCCACTGCAAACAAAAAATGTTTATTGAGGCGATGGGTCACCATGGCATCGAGTGGAACAAACCAGCCACCACCCCCACCCGTATTCCAGACGATCCCGTTTTCATCCCACAGTCGAATTTGAGTATTGGGAAAGACATTAAACCCAAGCGTTGGAAAAATATTGAGATTACGGGCTAGGGGCGGCTGATTGGGATTATTGGCCAATGAATTGCCTTTGCTATCAAAGCCATACATATATCGTAGAAGCGGTGAAAAGTCGGAGAGGCGCGAGCTACTATCTTTGGTAGGCACGTACACCGTGCCGATCTGAGGACCAACTGCCCATTGCCCATTATTACCAAACGGAAAAATTACTCGACCTCCCAGTGTGCCTTCCCAATTTTTCAAAATACTAGGGTGATTTCCCCAGACGGTCAGCATCGTATTGCCAGCGATATAGGTGCCAGATGATTGTTCTGAAAGGGTAGGTCCATAAGTTGAAACGTAGGAGGTATCGAGTCGCATAGTGCCTCGCCAGCGATCAAACTGGAGGGGTTGGTAATAGCGCAACTTCAAGGTATCACTTTGAGTTTGCTCTCCAAAGGCGTTGTGGTAGCCCCAAAATTCCAGAACCCGCTGACTTGAGTACTGGTCAGATGCTTTTTCTAGGTTAAGAAAGCCCCCCGAGAACTTGCTTTCATCAGCCAAAACCCCTCCCATTAATCCCAGCAGAATCAATGAAGTCAGGGTGTGGGTGAAAATCCGCAACAATGCCATATACGCAGTAATATAAATGAATCAGTCAATTACAAAAAATAAGTAGGAAATTATGGAACATACCGTTTTGGTAACTGGCGCTACTGCTGGTTTTGGAGAGGCAACTGCGAGGCGTTTTCTCGCTAATGGTCATAAAGTAATTGCTGCAGGCAGAAGGGCAGAGCGCTTGGAAGCTTTAAAAGCATCCCTTCCTCTAGAGCAGCAAAAAAAATTACTCACATTGGCTGTGGATGTTTGTGACAGCGAACAGGTTGATGGTCTTGCCGCAACATTGCCGGCAGACTTTGCTGCGGTAACAGTACTGGTGAATAACGCTGGATTGGCTTTAGGTTTGGAGCCGGCGCATCAAGCATTTCTCTCAGACTGGGATCGAATGATTGATACCAATATTAAGGGGCTGGTGCATATGACGCGTGCTTTCTTGCCTGGAATGGTGGAGCGTAAATCTGGCCACATCATCAATTTAGGCTCGGTCGCTGCAAGCTATCCCTACCCGGGCGGCAATGTATATGGTGGAACTAAAGCATTTGTGCAGCAATTTAGTTTGAACCTGAGGGCAGATTTGCTTGGTACGCCAGTCCGTGTTACCTGTATTGAGCCTGGCATGAGTTCGGGCACAGAGTTTTCAAATGTGCGCTTTAAGGGCGATGACGATAAAGCGGGTAAGGTCTACAGTGGCGTTAAGGCATTAAGTGCGGATGATGTGGCAGAGGCAATTTATTGGTCTGCAAGCTTACCAAGCCATATCAATATTAATTTGGTAGAGATGATGCCAGTACAGCAAGCTTTTAATGCTTTCAGCGTTCACCGCGGTGAGTTTTAAAGCAATCTAGACTGTAGGTTTCCATTTGTAAAACTTGGGATAAACGCGCATTACTACTGGTCCGTCAAAGTCCCAAGATTTACAAGTTCCCAAATATAGCGGTGGCTTGTTGTCATCCGGATCAAAGAGGGCTCCAGGAATTGATTGAAAGGCAGCGGTAGCGATATTGCTGAGAAGCTCTCGTAGGTGTGTACAGCCCTTAATTCCTCCAAGATGTTCATTAATAGTTTTGCGCCAACCTTTACCAAGGCGCGCGCCAATCAGCGCATCCATTGGAGGGATTGCCTGAGGACATTCTGGATGCGGATGGCTGTCCATGGACACCTCAATTGCTAGTATTACCAATTCCGTATTCACGGTAATACGAACCCACATGTCATGAAATGCCTGACCTGGCTCCCAGGTTTTCCCGCCGGTAGTGAAGGGGTGAAATTTAAAGTCTCGTAGATGGGCCTCTATGTCCCATAAGCCATCCTCTCGGGCATAGCCTTGGAAAGTAATTTCACGGGTATGGAGTGGATTTCTGCTTGCTGGAGTTGATAGCATGGCGACAATAAGTAAGAGGCTAAGAGATGGTATGCATCCATCATAATGGCTACATATCATGGTCGCAGAGTCAGCCTACTTTGTAGTATTCTCGGCATGACATGGCAAAACCAATTTCTCTCGAAAAAATATTATTTAGCCAAGGATTTGGCACTAGGCGCTATTGCAGCGATTTAGTCTATGCCGAGCTAGTGAAAGTTAATGGTGTATTGGCGGAAGATCCAGAGGAGCGCATTGCGACTGAGGGTTTGATGCTGAACGTGGAAGGCAAAGATTGGGAGTTTCATGAAAAAGCCTATATCGCTTTTAATAAGCCCCCAAACTATGAGTGCTCTCATAAAACTACGCATCACCCCAGCGTCTACAGTTTGTTACCAAAGCCATTTGTAGAGCGAGGATTACAGTGTGTCGGCCGCTTAGACTTTGATACTACTGGCCTTATTTTGATTTCGGATGACGGCCAGTTTATTCATAAGATGACTACGCCAAAGAAAAATATTGGTAAGGTCTATGAGATTACTACCCCTGAGCCTATTACTCAAAAACAGATGGATCACTTATTAAGTGGCGTTGTGCTGGATGATGACCCAAAACCCTGTTTTGCGACGGCTTGCAAACAGCTAAGTGAAAATGTTTTAGCTATGACTATAGTTGAGGGCCGCTACCATCAAGTCAAAAGAATGATGGCTGCTGTAGGTAATCATGTTGCTAAGCTGCATCGTACTGAAATCGGGCAATACCGTATGCCTGCCGATTTGAAGGAAGGTGAGTGGCGTTGGCTTTATCCAGAAGATTTACAGATGCTATCTAAGAGTGTGGATGCTCCCATTGTCTAAACCTAAACTCCTAGCAAATGATTTTGACTTTGCAAAAGTTGTGCCCGATTGGCAGCTTAATTTAGCTACTCAAGAGCTAGAGCGAGTATTTGTATTTCGGGATTTCAAGGCGGCATTTGAGTTTATGACTCTAAGTGCTAATAAGGCGGAGGAGTTAGATCATCATCCAGATTGGTCTAACTCTTGGAACCGAGTATCAGTGCGCTTAAGCACCCATTCGATGAAAGCTTTGACTGAACTCGATATCGCCATGGCAAGTGCCATGGATCGATATGCTTTGCAAGTTCAGGCTTAGTTCCTCTTACTGAACTTCTTCATCCTCTTCATCTTCCGAAGTAATACTCATGAGGATGGTTGCCAATAGACCATAAACAACCTCAGTGGCAATCATGCCATCTTCATCGAGCTCATCAATCAGGTCGTTTAGACAATCTTCTGTGGGCTCATTTAAGAGTGTCATGGCGCATTCGCACCCATAGTCAAAATCTTCGTCGTTTTGGGTTTGAGTGTCGTTCGTCATAAGAATCCTTTAAGTGATGCTGCAGAATAGCAAATAAAGTCTCGCTAGCCCAGCGCTATTATTTCAATAGGGCAAGAGCTTCTTTGAAGGCTGGATTTTGAGCACTCTTTAGCCACTCAAATCCCAGCATCTCTCCAGTAATCAGTCTGGCTCCAGCAGCACTCAGTCGATCAAGAGCGATTTGTTTATCGAGTGCTCGGCGTGAGCCAACCCCATCCACCACTATGGATACGTCATAACCCTCATCGATTAATTTCAGTGCGGTTTGCATTAAGCACACATGGGCCTCGCATCCCATCAGAATGCATTGCTGGCGATTGGTGGGAATGGCTGCTGCGAGGCCATCTGCGCAGGCATTGAAATGCTCTTTGCTGATTGTTTGGCTACAAAAAGACTTAATGGATTCAATATTGCTTCCAAGGCTCTTTGGGCTTTGCTCTGTGCCAATGATTGGAATCCCGAGAAGTTGAGCAATCTTGGCAATCCGGATGCATTGATTTAATACCGACTCACCTTGATTAATTGCGGGCATGAGACGACCCTGTAAATCAATCAGGATGAGGATGGATGACTCTGAATGAATTTGATTGGAGGTTCTCATGATTATTGGGCTCACAGTAGAAGGCTGACAGTTTTAAAGTCGGGATCATCATCAAGCTTAGTAACTTCAAAACCTAACTCAGAAACCAGGTGCAACATTTTTAAGTTCTTACTCAAGACATATCCAAGCATTTCTTGTAATTGATTTTCTTTTGCATATGCGATTAGGTCAAGCATCAAATGCGTACCAATTCCATGTGCCGCATAGTGATCACTTACGCTCAGAGAGAACTCGCAAACATTGTTATTGGGTGGAGTCACATAACGTGAAATGCCAATAATTTCTTCATCACCTTGTTTATTTCGAATGACTGCGACTAGAGCCATTTCTTTTGCGTAGTCCAGTCGCAAAATGTCATCCAGAAAGGCATCTGGAAGCTTAGAGATTGCGTGGGCAAATCTTAAGTAACGACTCTCTGGTGAGAGATGGTTGAATAGCTCAATGATTCGGTCCCGGTCATCTGAATGGATGGGGCGAATCAGGTAGTGTTCACCGCTGTCAAGCGTATAAGTCTTGTTGGGGAATGAGATTGCTGTCTTCATAAGCTGGAGGTAGTCGAGACTTGATTCTTCAGGATACCTTTTTATGCAAGAAACTACAGTCTTTTAGCTCTAAAATAGAATCTCACACCTATCCCATATGGCAATTCCCTCATGATTTCTTTGGCTCAGGCCTTTAATGACCACTCTGTAGCCTTTTTTGTATTTGCTGCTATCAGTGTCATCATTGTGGGCATCTCTAAAAGCGGCTTTGGTGCGGGCTTGGGAGTGTTGTCATTGCCGCTAATGGCGAGTCAGTCCAGTATCCATGAAGCCTTGGCAATCTTATTGCCTCTGTTAATTGCGATTGATTTGGTGGGCTTGAGGAGATTTTTGAAAAATGCCGATTGGCGAATCTTAAAGTTAGTTCTTCTACCTGCTGCATTTGGCATGCTGTTGGGCTATCTCTTTTTCTCTGTCATTACCCCCAAAATTCTCTCGCTCTCGATTGGTATCTTTACCTTGCTATTTTTAATTCAGAGCTTAGTGATGTCACGTTTAAAATTGCAAGAAGCTAAACCATTCCCATGGCTTGGAAGATTAATGGGGGGAGTTTCCGGATTCACTTCATTTATTGCCCACATCGGTGGCCCTCCCATCACAATCTATATGCTGAGAGAGAAAGTCGCACCTATGGTGTACACCTCAACCCTGGGTATTTTTTTCACGGTGATTAATTTTGGTAAGTTACTACCGTATGCTCATCTCGATTTACTCAATTTCAATCAATTAGCTACTTCAATCCTACTCTTGCCTTTAGTGCCAGTAGGTGTCTATTTAGGATTTTATTTAGCCGAAAAGATTTCAGCTAAGTGGTACTACATCGTCGTCCAATTTTTTCTATTGGTGGCAAGTATTAAATTAATCGCAGATGGCTTACTCGCCTAAGTCAAAACAAGAAAGGTTTATGAATAACTTTATACAAGTAAAAGCGATTCTGCCGATTAGAATTGCCTTCATTTTTGCTATCCCAATCACTTCAATCGCACAAACTTTTTCACCTTATAGTCCTGCGCAAATACAAGAGTTTAATAATCAAGCCATAGCACCGATGGAGACTCCTGCTGGCCCAGTGTATCTGGAGAGGCCGCCGGTCAATCAGAAGCCGAGTGTGCCATTTGATTCTCGCTATATTAAAAATCCAGATGGCGAAGAGCAGGCAGAAGCACAGGGGGCCGAGTCAGCCGCTCCGTTTGAGCCAATCCCCGCTACCTTTACCTTCTAGTCAATCCTAGCTGTTAAGATTGCTTCAATATTTTAGAAAAGAGTTCTTTATGAAACCGTACTCCATCCGTTTTTTTATTAGTGCTGTAATGGCATTAGGTTTTGCTTCTGTCGCCTGTTCTCAAGACGCATTGCCGATTAATGCCGCTGCCTCCGTTAACGGGGTGATCATTTCTAACGATGCTGTTGAGCAAGGGATCCAAGCTTCCTTATCTCAAGGTCAAAAGGATTCTCCAGAACTTCGCAAGGCAGTTTTGGGAAAGATGATTGAGATTTCTCTTCTTTCCCAGCAGGCTGAGAAAGATGGCCTTGCTAATTCTGATAGAGCCAATAGTCAACTGGCCCTCATTCGTCAAAATTACTTAGCCGACTTAGAGTTGTCTACTTATATTTCAAAAAATCCAGTAACTGATGTTGATGTGCAAGCAGAGTACAGCCGTGAGATTGCCTCGCTAGGCCCTCAAGGCATGATCATTGAATATAAGGTCAGTGATATTGCTGTTGCTACTGAAGCTGATGCACAAGCTGCCCTAGTTAGAATTAAAAAAGGCGAGTCTTTCGATAAAGTGGCTAAGAGTGTTTCGCTCGCACCTAATAAAGTTCAAGGCGGGGCTGTAGGCTGGGTACAAGCAGGTCAGACCTTGCCACAAATTGCTAGTGTTCTCGTAACTCTCACTAAAGGTCAGGTTTCACCTGCGCCAATTCAGATGCCACAAGGCTGGTATTTAATTAAATTGGAAGATAAAAAATCCAGCAAGCCGCCAACTTTTGAGCAGGCTAAAGCAGCTATTCGCAACGGCTTAACGCAGAAGAAGCAATTTGAGTTCTTGTCCCAATTGCGTCAGGGAGCGAATATCGTCGTACGCTAAATAAACTTGGCTATTAAAAAGGGCGCCTCAGGGCGCTCTTTTGTATTTCTACCATCCCCTCTAGTGGTATTTCTCTATCTCCATACCAGTCATTCGGGAGTAGATTAAATCATCACCGATTAAATAAGGGGTCATAAATGAGTAAGAATCCATTTGATTTAGGCGCGATGGCAAGTCAGGCTAAAGGCATGAAGGCTGCGCAAGCAGTTGGACAGGCAGCGCTGACTAGTGCTCAGGAAATTGCTCAGTTAAATCAGAGGGCTGCGCAAGAGCTTTCTACTCGATTACAAACCAAAGTTGCTGAGCTGATGAAAACACAAGATCCAAAGGCGGTATTTGATTATGTCCATGCCGAAGTCTTGCAAGATGCTGCAAAAGAAGTGGCCGACTATCAGGCTCAACTTTTTCAAGCGTTGGCTAGTGGAAATAAAGAGCTAGCAAAAATTGCCGAGTCAATGATTAAAGACTCTCAGCATGACTTAATTCATTTTGTGAATGAAGCTACTCAAAATGCTCCCGCAGGAACTGAGCCATACACCTCTGTATTCAAAACCTCATTTAGCAATGCACTTCAGAATTTTGAGTTGATCCGCGCGGCAATGGCAGACTCCTTTGTGGGTTTTGAGAAGAGCGTGGAAAATATGAGTCAGTTTTCAGCTACACAGAGTAGCGCTGCAAAACAAAAGCCGAAAAACAAATAAGTCTATATGCTTTAACGGGCGAACTATGGGTTGCAGTGCTTGCACAAAGAGGGGTTGGCAAATTGAATTATTTTCATCCCTTCTGAGTTTTGATATTCGCACTTAAGGCATCCCCATATTTTTGCAATCTCCTGGTTGGTCGGCATGCCGCATGCATTGCAAGGCAATCCTCGCTGAATCTCCTTAACCCAGTAGCCTGGAGTTTGGCATTCTGGGCATAAGGAATTCATCTTTTTTGCAAGATCTATCGCCGCTTGCCGAATACCCTCCATTCGGGTTGGGTTGGCAAAGGCTCTAAGGTCATTTTCAACATAAACAATTCCTTTTGATGAGTGTGCTGAGGCCCATTCAAAAGCATGCTTGAGTTGCTTGATGTCGCTAATATTTTTTATGGATTGAGGGTGATATTCATCTGTTGGTTTTATCACGAGATGATGGGATGGAAAAAGTGCTGCGTGAGAAAACTTTTCTAATTCCTCCCAGCGAGTGACATAGGCATGAGCATTTTGAGCGGGACCGCTGTAGAACCCAGTAATTTCTAATTGGAGTGCTTCGTCGATGAGGATTATTAATTCCTGATTCCATGGCAGCATCCCGGTATATGGGTCGGCAACAAAGGCCCCTTCATTTGCTAAACCAAGATCAGTGCCAACTAGCTTCATACCAATTTGAGCCTTCTTGCGTGCAGCATCTAGTTGGCTGCCGTATCTAGGCGCTTCGAGGGTAAATGTCCCTAGTAAATCTGTATCGTAAGCATCGGTGTGTTTTATCTGAAGTCCAGTGCTGGGCTTGAGGATTTCATTAAGCACAAGCTCTTTGCCATGCTTGGTTAAAACGCTAGCTGTTCTATTGAAATACATATTCATCGGAATATCTCTAAATAGAGCTCATGTGCTAACTAAATCACTAGTTTGGCAATCATGGCATACAGAGGAATGCCCAAAATAATATTGAATGGGAATGTGATGCCGAGTGACATTCCCATATACAGGCCTGGATTGACTTCAGGTAACGCATGACGCAGAACTGCGGGCACGGCAATATAAGAAGCGCTGGATGCTAAAACCATTAGCAAAATACTATTACCAAGTGGCAGGCCAATCAGTTTGCAGAATGCCAATGCAATGAGAGCATGTGAGAGTGGAGAGGCAATTGCGTAAAGGAGGGTAATAGGTGGCTTGCCTTTGAGGCCTTTAATACTCCGAGCCGCCATGAGGCCCATATCCAGCAGAAAAAATGCGAGCATTCCCTTAAAGAGATCAATTGAAAATGGTGCCATTAACTTTTGACCGGCATCACCGCTTACTAAGCCAACCACCATCGACCCTAAAAGGAGGAGTTGTGCGCCATCAGTAAAGGATTCATGCAATATTTTTGAGATACCAGTTTGCTCAGGCTTGTTTTGGTGCTGAGCTGCATGCGCAACCCGAGCTTTGTTTGCTAAAACAATTGCCAAAATAATAGCTGGAGACTCCATGAGCGCCATCGCAGCTGCCATATGCCCCCCATAACTAATATTGAATTGGTCTAGGTATTGAGTGGCTGTAATGAAGGTAACCGCACTGACAGAGCCATAAGTTGCGGCAACTGCTGCTGCATCAAATGCGTTTAATTTAGTTCTCAGAATCTGATAGCCGATGATAGGAATCAGGACGGCCAGGAACACGGCAAGACCAAGAGACAGGGCAATCTCTACCGTAAATCCGGACTTATGTAGAGCAAAGCCGCCCTTGAGACCCAGTGCCATTAATAAGTAGAGCGATAGAAATCGAGCAATCGGCTGTGGAATTTCTAGGTTCGATTTAACGGCGCCAGCAAATGCGCCAAATATAAAAAAGAGGATTGCTGGATCTAAAAAACTTGCCATTGCTTAGCGCCTAATAATTGCTTCTACTAACGGATGCTGAATTTTCTTCTCCGAGCGAATGGCGTAAAAATACTCGTAGATATCTTCACACTTGCCAATCATTTCAATATGGTAGGTTTCTTTTAAATCCTTTTTGATGCTTTCGCCGGCTGGGAAGATTCCTAAGCCACTCGCTGCAAAGGTCTTTAGTAGAGCGCTATCCTCAAACTCGCCTGCAATATTTGGGTTGATACTATTTTGTACGAACCATTGATCGATCAGGTACCTAACCTTTGAATGCGAGGTTGGTAATAGTATGGGCAGATCATTCAGACATGCAGGAAAAGATTTTTTGGATTGCTTGAGTAGCTTCTTGGGGCCAAACCAGGCAATCGATGACTTCATTAACTCTTCGCTATAGACATGCAGATTTTTATTAATCGGTGCAGGTCTATCCGCAAGCACAATATCTAACCTATGTAGGGCAAGATCAGCTAAGAGGTCTTCAAATTCTCCTTCATGCGCAATCAGCTGCACATCGTTTTTTTCCAGAATTGGTTCAAGTAGCTGTCTGGTTACTAGCTTTGGTAGTCCATCGGATATGCCAACCGTTATTTTAGTTTTAGGTGAAGTGGCAGCCTCTCTGACTGCTTCCGGCAGTCGCTCGCCAAGGAGAAAAATTTGATCAGCAATTTCCAGGGCTGCATATCCAGATTCAGTTAAGGTGATACCCCGTCCAGCTGGTTTGAAGAGCAGATAACCGAGTGATTTTTCTAATTCATGTACCTGGGCGCTGATTGTCTGAATTGCAATATTGAGACGCTCGGCAGCCTTAGACATGCTGCCTTCTTTGGCTACTACCCAGAAGTAGTAAAGGTGTCGGTAGTTATAGAGCATTTGATTGTCAGTTTTTTCCGAAATTAATGTCAATATATCTCTGCTTTTTACTAATGGCAAATCAGCCTACATTAACCCTATCGAAATCCATGGAATTCATGGGTAATTAAATGAGGAGATGAAATTGGAACTATTTAGCCCGGAATTTTTTTCGGCATTGCTGGCAATTATTGTGATTGATCTGGTGCTTGCAGGTGATAACGCTATTGTTATTGCGATGGCTGCCAGAAACTTGCCAGCACATCTTCAGAAAAAGGCGATTATTTGGGGTGCCGTAGGTGCCATTGCTGTCAGAAGCGCTATGACACTAGTGGTCGTATATCTACTTAAGATCCCTGGACTAATGTTGATTGGTGGATTACTGCTGGTATGGATTGCATATCGTTTACTCAATCCTGAGCAAGAGAGTGATGAGCATGGCCAAGCCTCTACAACCTTTTGGGGCGCAATGAAAACCATTGTGGTTGCGGATGCCATTATGGGGTTAGACAACGTTCTCGCTGTGGCTGGTGCGTCTCACGGTAGTTATGTATTAGTTGTGCTTGGCTTGTTGATTAGCATTCCTGTAGTGATCTGGGGATCGACTCAAATACTTAAACTCGTCGAGCGCTACCCTTCTGTGACCTATTTGGGTGCTGGTGTCCTCGCATGGACGGCGGCAAAAATGATGATTTCTGAGCCAATCTCTAAGGAATGGTTAGCTTCCCAAAGCTCGGCTTTGGAATACGTGATTCAAGTTGCTGTTGTACTAGGTGTATTAGCAAGTGGTTTTATTAGAAGTAGACGTGCGCTTGAAGGTGTGATTGCTCCTTCGGTTGTAGTTCCGGAGTCTGCAAGTATGGTGTTACAAGAGCAGCCCCCTAATTTTGGAGAAAACAAAATGAATAAAATTTTAATTCCTGTGGATGGTTCAAAAAATTCAGATTTGGCAGTGAAGCATGCTGTGAAGACTTATGGCCAGGATTCGAATGCACGTTTTTACTTGTGCAACGTACAGCCTACCTTATATCGTCACATCGGCAAATACTTGAGTAAGCAAACGATTAATGAGTGGCATGCTGAGCGTGCAACTCTGGCTGCAGCCTCGGCATCAGCTTATCTTGAAAAGCATGGCCTGAATTTTTCCTTTAGCTACGCCTGTGGTGATAAAGGTAGCGCTATTCGTGATGAGGCTACGCGACTTGAATGTAGTCGTATTGTGATTGGTACTTCAAAGAAAAACTCTTTGAGCCGTTTGTTTGAGAACTCTACAACCGCCAAACTACTAGAGATCAGTGATATTCCGGTAGAGGTAGTAACTGGCAGTTCATTACCAGCGCTTGAGCGATGGGGTATTCCTGCCCTTGGTGCTGGTGCTGCAACCGCGCTAATGGCTGTGGTGATCGATTAGTTTTAATCCGGCTGTTCTCTTTTATGCCCTCGTTTTGAGGGCATTTTTTTATCTTTAAATATTCAGATAAATACTGAATTTAAATCAATTAAATTCTTCTTTATTAAGAATAAAGACTGATCTATTCTGGCCCAGTGTTAAGTAGAGGAGGATGTTAATGAATGTAATCTTAGACACTAGGGATGGCCTTGAGCCAGAATTAAAAACTTTCACAGAGAATCGTGTGAAATTCTCGTTGAAGCGACTTTATTGGATGGTCCGAAAAATTAAGATTCAATACAGCGCAGTTGCATCGTCAAAGACCACTTGCAATCAATACTGCGTGATTAGCTTGGAGACATTTGACCATCATCAAATCGAAGTGAGCATGGCGGCCAAGGATCAGCGGACCGCGCTGGAGATGTGCCTTAAGAAAATCTATAAGCTGGTTCAGAGAACCCTTCATAAAAGCCAGCAATATGGACGATTTTCAAAACACCTCTATATATGAGTAATTCACTCCCAATTCGATTGATTCCCCACAAGTATGATCTAATAGACTACTTACATGTGGGGAGTAGCCTGCTCAGTCCTCTGAGTCCTATATATCGTCAATTCGGCCTTAGGGTCCGGTATAAAGGTGGATCAATATCAAGGCAAGACCATTTTAATTTTCATAAATGGTTATCTTTTGAATTCGCAACCCCGATCGTTGATTTATACGCTCAAAATCGTGCCCAAGTCCCTTATTTGGGGAATTCCACATATTTTCAATTTAATAAGGCGAGATAATGAGAGATCTTGTTTATTCATTAAAATAGTCGCAATGAATCGATTAGTAACTGCATTGATATTTGCAGTCTGTATCTTGTTTGCAGGCGGAGTGAGTGCACAAGCTCAAAAGCCACTTTCTCTAAATGAATTGATTGGTATCGCGCTAGAGTCGAGCCCTCAAGTGCTGGCGGCACGCGATCAATCCAAGGTAATCAGAGGGCAACTCTCTTCCGCTCGCGCAATTCCAAATCCAGAGTTCGAGCTAAATACAGGACAACAAAGATCAGTAACTGGACCGCTGACTACGGGCAATGTGTCATCCTGGTCAGTGACCCAGCCGCTAGATATGCCTTATACCCGCTATCCTCGTGTGAATACAGCCGAGGCTAATTTGCGAGCTGCCGAGGCAACTCGTGTTGCCTTTGAAATTGAAATGATTTCCAGGGTGCAACAACGTTTCTATGAGTTGATGCGTCGCGAAGCAGAGTTAAAAGCAGCCGAAGAAGATTTGGGGTTAACTAAGCAAATTCGCGATCGTATGCAAATTCGTTATGACGTTGGTGAGACTGCCCGATTCGAATTAATTCGTGCACAAACAGAATTTCTGAATGCGCAAATTAATACTGAATCTAGTAAGTTGAGAGTAGAGCAGGCTAAGGGTCAATTGAGGCAAGTAGTTGGACATAACTTGCCAGCAGACTTCGAGGTTGTTTCTCAAGGTCTCAAGATAGAACCTTTGCCTACTTTGCCAATCTTGCTAAGTGAGTTGCACGCGCAAAGTCCCGAGTTGCAGCGGGCAAAAGCTGAGGTCGAAGCAACTGAATCTAAGTTGAGCTTTGAGCAGAACTCTCGCTTGCCAAAACTATCGATTAAGGCGCAGCAATATAACGACCCAAATTTTACTGATCGTCTGTATGGCTTGGTGGTGAGCATTCCTATTTGGGACTTCAAGGGTGGTCAGATTGCGGAAGCAGAAGCCAATGCATCTAAGGCTAAGAATCAACTGAATGCCCAAAGCCAAAACCTCGATCAGCAATTGGAGACGGCATATAAGCTCTACCAGATGACCAGTTATCAGGTAAAAATTCTGGATGAAGATGTCGTTAAGCTAGCATCGAGCGCGCGGCGGATTGCTGAGGTTTCTTATCGTTACGGTGAGCGCGGCATGCTGGAGTATTTAGATGCACAAAGAACATTTAGAGTGGCTCGTAATGATTTGATCAAGGCTCGCTTTGATTTGGCCTCAGTCGTTACCGAGATTCAGCGTTTAAGAGCAACCCCGGAGTGGATTGCAAAAATTGAGAGTGGAATGCAATGAAGCAAGAGTTCACGGAAATCACGGCTAAGTTAAAGGAGTTTTACTCCCGCTATATGGCAATTGCAAAAGTCTATGCAAATGAATGGCTTGCTGTTGTCATTAAAGCCCAAAATGATTTATATCTATTGACCCATGAGTGGTTTAGTACTCACTTGCCTCGTGTGGCTCAGCGGTACGATAAAGCCCCTCCCTGGACGCAAAAAGGACTCTATTACTTTCCTTGGTTTTGTCTATTTCTGATTATCCTAAATTACTTCAATGTGTTTGATCGCAGTCCGACCGTCAAGTCTGTTCAAGATCCCAATGTAGTGATCGTGAATGAAGATCTACATAATATGATTACTGAGGGAGAGGTTTACACCGGTTCGTTTGTTGAAGAGTTACGCGCTTCTGGTCGAGTGGATTTTAATGAGATGTTTTTATCCCGTATCGGTGCGAATGTGACAGGCCGAGTATCGGAGATACTAGCTATTCCAGGTCAAAAGGTGAAGCAGGGCGATATTTTGGCCAAAATCACCTCTACTGAATTAACGCAATCCCAACTATCTTTTCTGAAAGCAAAGAGCGCAAGTCAATTGGCTGATCAGGCAGCTAATCGAGCTAGGATTTTATATAAAGAAGATGTGATCGCTTTGGCTGAGTTGCAAAAGCGAGAGGCTGAGGCAAGTAGCGCCAAGGCTGAATATCGTGCAGCAAATGATCAATTGCGTGTTCAAGGTATGGATCAGCCTAGTATCGATCGCTTGGCAAGGTCCGGCGTGATTGAATCTACGAATAACGTGATCGCCAGTATTCCTGGTGAGATTGTGGAGAGAAAGATCAATAAGGGTCAGGTGGTGCAGCCTGCTGATGCTTTATTTACAGTGGCTGATTTAAATACCTTATGGGCAGTCTCTGAAATCCCAGAAAGTAACTCTTATTTAATTCACAAGGGTCAGAAGATTAGATTGATCATTCCAGCTTTGCGTAATGCAGAGATTGAGGGTGTTGTTGCTCACGTCGATTCCGTTGTCAACACCCAAACTCGTACAGTAGTAGTGCGAATGGAAGTGCCTAACAAAGATGGTTTGATTAAGCCTGGAATGTTAGCAACCATGATGATTGAAAGTCAGCCGACTAAAAAATTGCTAGTACCTACTAGTGCAATCATTCGTGAAGATAATAAAGATTATGTATTTGTTAAAGAGGATGATGAAATATTTAGGATGATAGCTGTGAAGCTTGGTCCTGAAGGCAGGGGATATCGTCCGGTGATCTCGGGTCTAAAAGAGGGGCAAAATATCGCAGTCAATGGTGCCTTCCATTTAAATTCTGAACGTAAAAAACAGTTGAGCGGTGGTTAAGCTGCATGATTGAGAAAATTGTCCGCCTCTCCCTGCAGCAGAGACTCTTAGTCGCAATTATTGCTTTGGTATTAATGGTGGCAGGCTTGCTGGCAACCAAGCGTCTGTCGGTTGATGCATTTCCAGATGTCACTAATGTACAAGTACAGATTGCCTCTGAAGCTCCAGGCCGCTCTCCCGAAGAGGTAGAGCGTTTCGTCACAGTTCCTATTGAATTGGCGATGACTGGCTTGCCGGGCCTTACCGAAATGCGCTCCCTGAATCGCAATGGAATCTCTGTCATTACCTTGGTATTTACGGATAAGACCGAACTCTATTTTGCAAGACAGTTGGTTACTGAGCGCTTGATTGAGGTAGCCTCCAGAATGCCTGTTGGTATTACGCCTGTGTTAGCACCACCTTCAACAGGTTTAGGTGAAATCTATCAATACACCTTAGATCATCCTTCTGATGGTGACCGAGAGCTCACAGTAGATGAGCTAGAAGAACGCCGGACTATTCAAGATTGGATAGTGCGCCCCATGCTACGTTCAATACCTGGGGTGGCTGAAATTAATACTCAAGGCGGATATGCGCGTGAGTATCAGGTATTGGTTAATCCAGAGCGCTTGCGTCACTACCAAGTGAGCTTGCGCGAAGTATATGAAGCACTCGCCAGAAATAATGCTAATTCAGGTGGTGGGCAGCTACCGACCTATGCAGAGCGCTACCTCATTCGTGGCGTTGGATTAATTACCAAGCCAGAAGATATTGGCAAAATTATTCTGAAGGAAGTCAAAGGTATTCCGGTATACGTGAAGAACGTAGCTGAGGTCACCATCGGTAGTGAGATTCGTCAAGGCGCAGCGATTAAAAATGGTTACACCGAGAGTGTGGCAGGCATTATTCAGATGATTCGCGGTGGCAATGCTCGAGAAGTAGTAAATCGGATTAAGTTAAAAGTAGCAGAAATTAACGAGGGTAAGTTACTCCCCGATGGCCTACAGATCGTGCCATTTTATGATCGTACAGACTTGGTAAATGCGGCCATGTTTAATGTGGCGAAAGTATTGGTCGAGGGAGTTGTCCTGGTCATTATTTTGCTCTTCTTATTTCTGGGTGATGTGCGATCTTCCTTGATTGTGGTGGCTACATTGATTTTGACGCCGCTACTGACATTCTTGGTTATGAATCGTTATGGCATCTCTGCTAATCTGATGTCATTAGGTGGTCTCGCAATTGCGATTGGCATCATGGTGGATGGTTCGGTAGTGGTTGTAGAAAATACTTTTGCAAAGTTAGGTGAGCGACTAAAGGCTGGAGAATCTAAAAATCGTATTATTTTGGAGGCTGCCTCTGAAGTAGGCACCCCAGTCTTGTTTGGTGTCGGCATCATTATTTTGGTCTTTATGCCACTACTCTCTTTGGAGGGGATGGAGGGCAAGATGTTTGCCCCAATGGCTATCACTATTGCAATAGCACTAGCGATTTCTTTGATCTTGTCATTTACCTTATCTCCAGCACTCTGTTCGTATATTTTGAAGGGTGGTAGTGAGGACGACACTAAGCTGGTTGCCCGTCTTCGTGCGCCATATGATCGCTGGCTGCATTGGAGTCTTGCCAATCCGAAGTTAGTTGTTAAGAGATCCTTGATGGCTTTAGCGGCAAGTTTGGTTGGTTTTGTACTTTTAGGTAAAGCATTTATTCCAGTGATGCAAGAGGGTTCAATTACCCCAGTGATTGTGCGCGCACCAAATATCTCTTTGGATGAGTCTGTGAAGTTGGAGTTTGAAGCGCTTAAAAGAATTATGACCATACCCGACGTCAAGATGGTGGTGTCTCGTCTTGGTAGAGGGGAGTCCCCCGCAGATCCGGGTCAACCCAATGAATCTGACCCAATTGTGACCTTAAAACCTTTGAGTGAGCGCAGTCTAAGTCAAGAAGAAATTGCCCAGCAAATTCGCGATAAGTTAAAAACACTACCTGGTATTGAATTAGCCATTTCACAGCCGATTGCTGCACGTGTCGATGAAATGGTTTCAGGTGTGAGATCGCAAGTAGCGATTAAGATTTTTGGTGATGATTTATTGACCTTGCAAAAGCTAGGAGCGCAAATCAGCCAAATCCTCACTAAGATGAAGGGCAGCAATGACTTGCGAATAGAGCAAGTCTCTGGACAAAATTACCTCAATATCAAAATTGATCGAGATGCCATTGCTCGCTACGGGATCAATGTGTCGGACGTAAATGAAGTGATTGAAACAGCGATTGGTGGTAAGCAAGCCAGCATTGTCTATGAAGGTGAGAGACGTTTCCCACTCATGTTGCGATATCCTGCCCCCTATCGAGATAATGTAGATGCTATCGAAAACATCATTCTGCACTCACCTGATGGTGCTCAAGTGCTATTGCGTGACTTAGCGGAAATTTCCTTGGTGGATGGCCCAGCGCAAATCTCGCGCGAGGCAGGCAAACGTCGTTTGGTCGTTGGCGTGAACGTCGATGGTCGAGATCTGGGTGGATTTGTGAAGGAAGCTCAAAGCTTAATTGCTAAGCAGGTTGAGTTGCCAGAAGGTTATACCCTGGAGTGGGGTGGCCAGTTTGAAAATATGGAACGCGCTATGGCTCGTTTGATGATCATTATTCCGCTGACTATTTTGGCGATCTTTTTCTTACTCTTCATGCTATTTAAATCCATACGATTAGCAGCTTTGATTATTTTGGTCTTGCCTTTTGCGTCAATCGGCGGTGTAGTCGGTCTATTTATAGCTGGTGAGTATTTATCCGTGCCTGCGGCAGTAGGATTTATTAATTTATGGGGTATCGCCGTTCTAAATGGCGTGGTGTTGATCTCATTTATTAAGCAATTGCGTGAAGATGGCTACTCTATGGAGGATGCCTTGCTGCATGGATGTGGCCATCGCTTTAGGCCAGTCATGATGACTGCTTCAGTCGCGATGCTGGCTTTGGTACCAATGCTGTTTTCAGGCGGCCCCGGCTCTGAGGTTACAAGACCGCTAGCTGCAGTAGTCATCGCTGGTCTGATTACATCAACTGCATTAACATTATTAGTACTCCCCGTCTTATATAGATGGTTTGAAGATAAAGAGGTGGAAGCATGATGGAAGTGAAGGCGGTTATTCGCCCCAATAAATTAGCAGCCCTCAGAACAGCATTGCTGGAGACCCCGGGATTTCCGGGTATGACTGTATCGAAGGTTGAAGGTTGCAGTGCCCCGAACCGTACCAGTAAATTTAATATTAAAGAAGAGTTAACCGATTATTCTGCCAAGGTAAAAATTGAAATCGTTTGTAATGACGAGATTGCTCCAGTTTTCATGGACCGCATCGTGACTATTTGCCAAACGGGTCAGGTGGGCGATGGTGTAGTGTGGTGTACAGAAGTACCCAAGGCATTCTTTATCTCTAAGACCTCAGTCTAGGCAAATCTGTAAATTCTTCGGTATGATGAATCGAGCAATTTTATTAATGATTGCCAATCATCTTGGAGACTGCTTTGAAAAATATTATCGATCGCATTGATCATATTGTCCTGACTGTTACAGATATTGAGCGCACTACACAGTGGTATGAAAAAGCCTTAGGTTTCGAGCGAGAGTTTTTTACTGGACCAGAAGGTCAGCCCCGTTATTCATTGCGCTTTGGGCAATTAAAAATTAATCTTCAAGATAAAGATACAGAAACACCTACAAAAGCCAAAGTTCCTACGATTGGCTCTGGTGACTTTTGCCTGATTTCAGCGATCCCCTTGGATGACTTCATTTTTCATCTTCAGAGCAATGGCGTTGCCATTGATGTTGGTCCAGTTCCTAGACGTGGCGCTCTTGGACCGATTCGTTCTGTCTACTTGCGTGACCCAGACAATAACCTCGTAGAGGTTGCTGAATACGTTTAATGCCAAACTAGATCTTATGCGTTTAGCTGGCGTGCAAGATCTAGAAAGTCTTTTGCGTGATAGTTAGTAAATTGCTCCACATGGAGATCATTTCGAAGATGATTTTTGCCAAACTCCATTGGACGTTCAATAAAGGCCGTTTGTAGTCCACAGGCATGGGCGGCTTCTAAATCATCTTTATGTGCTGCAACCAGCATGACCTCTTCTGGTGAAATATTAAAAGTTTCTGCCACCCCTAGATAAGTTTCTGGATCCGGCTTGTAGTGGCGGAATACCTCGGCGGAAAGAATGAGGTCCCAGGGTAGCCCGGCGTTTTTAGCCATGTTGGCTAATAAGCCCAGATTTCCGTTGGAAAGAGTCACGATTGTGAACTGACTTTTCAGCTTGTGTAGACCTTCGACAGCCTCTGGCCAAGGAGTAAGGCGGTGCCAGACTAGATTGAGGTCTTGTATTTGCGCTTCAGATAAAGAATTGATTTTGAAGGTCTTGAGAACATCATCTAGGATCATGCGGTGCAGATCATCAATCTTGGTCCAAGGAAGTTCTCCGGAGCGAACACGAGCCATAGCTGGCCTATAACCTTGCCGCCAAGCTGTTGCAAAGGCATCTGGATCAACTGGCAGCCCGAGTCGAGTGACCTCGGCTGCGATGGATCCATGCCAGTCAACTACTGTGCCAAACACATCAAATGCAAGAACTTTTGGTTTTGTTTTCATATGGAGATTATTCATTAGCTTGAAAAAAATTGCTGGAGATTATTCTGCTGAATTCTTCTTCAGAGTCCTGTATGTGATGTGAAGTCATACAAGTCATACATTGCAAAGAATTGCTAGAATGACAAAGACCCTAAAAGGGCGCCAGATCAAATAAGGACATAGTCATGGGCGGTATTTCTCAGTGGGAGCAATTGAATATTGAATTAACGGCTGCCTTAGGTAGCTCTGTTCATTTTGATACAGCCCATCAGGCGGTATATGCCTCAGAAGCATCCAACTACCGCCAAATTCCGATCGGGGTTGTTACCCCTAAAAATACTGAAGAATTTATAAAAGGTATTGAGATCTGCCATCGCAATAAAGCGCCGGTACTGATGCGCGGTGCTGGTACCTCCATGAATGGTCAGACTGTGAATAATGCGGTCGTATTTGATATTTCTAAGTACTGCAACCATATTCTTAGCTTAGATCCAAGTGCTGGCAATGCCATTGTTGAGCCGGGTGTCATCTGCGACTCGCTGCGTGATGCTGCTGAGCTACATGGCCTTACTTTTGCGCCAGATCCTTCGACGCACAGTCGTTGCACTTTGGGGGGTATGGTTGCCAACAACTCTTGCGGAGCCCACTCCGTAATGGCGGGTAAGACGCTTGAAAATACCGAAGCATTAGAGATTCTGACCTATGACGGTGAACGCTTTTGGGTTGGCCCAACTTCTGATCAAGAGTTGCAAGACATTATTGCTGCCGGTGGACGTAAAGGCCAAATCTATCGAGACTTGCTAGCTTTGCGTGAGCGCTATGCAGATTTGATTCGGGCGCGCTTCCCAAATATTAAGCGACGTGTTTCTGGTTATAACTTAGATCAATTGCTACCCGAGAATGGGTTTAACGTTGCACGTGCTTTGGTTGGTACGGAAGGGACTTGCGCACTCACTCTGGCCGCAAAAGTGCGCTTGGTAAAGAGCCCAGCAAAAAGGGTGGTTCTCGTTTTGGGTTTTGATGATATTTATGTGGCAGGTGATGCCGTACCTGAATACCAATCCTTCCACCCTATTGCGATTGAAGGTTTAGATTACAAAATTATCCGTGGCTTACAAGAGCGCAATTTAGCTAAAGCGGAGATTGATTTGCTTCCCCCTGGCAACGCTTGGGTAGTTGTGGAGTTCGGTGATGACACTATCGAGGGTGCTATTGCTCAGGCTCAAAAAGCGGAAGAATATTTCAAGGCAAGAACGAAGGGTCCAAAGCCATCTACATGGTTAGAGCCTGACCCACTAGTGCAGAAACGTATTTGGTCAATTCGTGAAAATGGTGCCTCAGCCACTCACTTATCGATCGACCCTAACTCGCCTGATCCAGTTGTTGGCTGGGAAGATGCCGCAGTTGATCCAGCGCGTCTGGGTGAGTATCTTCGCGCCTTCCAAGCATTAGTGGACTCCTATGAATACGAAACTTCGCTCTATGGACACTTTGGCGATGGATGTATTCATGCGCGCATTACTTTTAATTTACGCTCTGCAGAAGGCGTTGCTAAATTTAGATCGTTCATTCGGGATGCGGCAACCTTAGTTGTGGAGTTTGGTGGCTCACTCACTGGTGAGCATGGTGATGGCCAAGCTAGGGCAGAATTTCTCCCCATCATGTTTGGCGAAGAATTAATGGGCGCAATGCATGAGTTCAAACGCATCTGGGATCCGCAAAACAAACTCAATCCAGGAAAAGTGGTTCATCCCTATCGCGTAGATGAAAACCTGCGCATGGGCCCAGAGTACAAAGTGGTCAATATCAAAACGCGTTTAAATTTCTTGAGCCAAGAAGGCAATGGATTCCAGAGAGCAGTTGAGCGTTGTGTTGGTATGGGTAAATGCCGTAGCGAAAAAATCGGCACGATGTGTCCAAGCTACCGCGCCACTAAGGAAGAACGCTTTTCTACTCGTGGACGCTCACGCCTATTCTGGGAAATGCTCCAGGGTGAAGTAATTAAGGATGGCTGGAAGAGTGAAGAGCTCAAAGAAGCTTTGGATACTTGCCTCTCATGCAAGGGTTGCAAGAGCGATTGCCCAGCGCACGTGGATATGGCTTCATATAAAGCCGAGTTCTTATCCCATTATCATGAGACCAATAGCAGACCTCGTCAGGCTTTGACCATGGGTCGTATTGGTGATTGGGCGCCCCTTGCCAGCAAGTTCTCCTGGTTGATGAATGGTGTTATGCAAACGCCACTACTTTCTAGTATTGCTAAGTGGCTTGGTGGCGTAGCGCAAGAGCGTAGCCTGCCGAAGTTTGCAAACCAATCCTTCAGAAAGCAATTCAAGCCAATAAAGCATGCAGGTCTGGGACAGAAGAAAGTCATTCTCTGGGTGGATACTTTCTGCGAGCACTTTCATCCTGAGGTTGCAAATGCTGCGGTTGAGGTGCTGGCACATGCGGGCTTTGAGGCAACGCTACCAAAGACGCCTCTATGCTGCGGCCGACCTTTGTACGACTTTGGTTATCTAGATCTCGCTAAGCAAAAGCTCGAAAAGATTTTGGATGCGATCGGCAGTGAAATTCAATCCAATCCAAGTGCGCCGATTGCAGTGGTAGGTCTTGAGCCAGGCTGTATGTCGGTATTTAAGGATGAGCTATTAAAGTTCTTCCCGAACGATCCAAGGGCGAAACTCTTGGCATCGAGCACCTACCTGCTGGGAGATTTTCTGCACGAGCAGGGCTACACGCCACCACCCTTAGACTGCAACATCTTGGTTCACTCGCATTGTCACCAGAAGTCTTTATTTGGTACCAAAGGCGATATAGCTCTATTGGCTGCTTTGGGTGCCAAGGCTAATTACATTGATAGCGGTTGCTGTGGCATGGCAGGTTCATTTGGATTCAATCCAGAGCATGTTGAAATATCCAAAGCAGTAGGTGAGCTGGTATTGCTGCCCGCTATTCGAGCTACTGATCTAGAAACTATCATTCTGACCAATGGCTTTAGTTGTCGAGAGCAGATTGAGCAAGAGACCGGTCGCAAGGTAAAGCATCTAGCTGAGTTGCTACAAATGGCGCATCAAGCTCAAGTAGAAAGCGTGTAATACCAATTCCCTTGCAGTAAGAAAGGTTCATAATGCTACTAAAGCCCTATTTAGATTGGGAGTAATCAATTGGATAAGTTAAATCTGCAAGCCTCTTATTTAAGTAGCTCTACCCATAGAGGGGATGCTACTTTGCATGATCGAAAAATAGCCCCTAGTACAGCCTCTACTCGAGCCCATCCTATCCCCTCCGCGCTAAAAGTTGAGCAGTCTGGACCAGCAGTTACTATTGAAATTAGCGGTAATACCCCCGATCCCCTTAAATTGATCCCGATGAGTGCTGATCGACAAATCAGCGCATATATTCGAAATACAAAGTTGCTCTAAATCTCTCAGGTTGATAGCGGTACCCTCTGATTTAGTTTGAGCCTCGCTCAGAGCTCGTGGATTCACGATAAATAAGTTAGTATTAACTAACTTATTTATCGACCCTCGCTACAAATGAGTACGTCCTAGTAGCTTGTCCCCAAATAAAGCTAGAATGGATCCCCGCCCAAACAGATGAGGGGGATAAAGCACTACGGTGTGGATGCCCAAAGGAAACCCAATGAGTTTGTTCAAGAAAAGTTCACAGTCCATTAAGTTCTTACAGCCAACGATGGAGTCCTTTGAGACCATCATTGGACCTGCTACGGAGGTTCATGGCAGGCTAGTTGCTAATGAGAGTCTACGAATTGATGGTCGAGTTATCGGCAATATCGAGGCGCGCCAAGGTAAGAGTGTCAGCATAGCTTTGGGTCGTACGGGGGTGGTGCTGGGTGATATTTTCGCCTTTAGGGTTCTAGTTGCCGGCAAGGTAGAAGGAAATATCTACGCTACTGAGCGCGTTGAGTTGCATGAAGGTGCGGAAGTTCGAGGCGATATTACTTATGGTCAACTCGGAATTGAGCATGGTGCAAAATTAAATGGCCTGATGATCTCCAGAAATGGTGAGGAGCCAGAGGGCGCTACTGATTCTGCTGCAATTTTTCAAGCCAATTGGAGCAAAATTAAAAGCCAATAATTTTTTGGCGCACACCATTTTTACCTATTAACGCATTAACAAGGATAGTAGCTCATGGGATTATTTGACTTGATTAAAGGCGGGTCTTTGCAGATGAGTCAAAGACAGTTCGATCAGTGCGTTTTTAATCACTATCGCGAACGATTTAACTACGATAGTTTTCAAAGTTTCTGGCATGCAACTGTTTCAAATCCGGACGGTAGCGTTGGGCGCTTAGTTGATCGCCTTTATGCATGTGAGGATGGCTTTCCAAAAGATAGTCTTTTACATGCGCAGTTAGCAGAAGCCTCTTTGATCATTGAAAAACATTGGTTCAATACCTACGGTATTAGTCCAGAGTCCTTAAGTATTTTTTCAAATATCTGCACCCAGGCACAACAGGCTCTTGAGGAACAATTAAGTTCTGAAGCCGTTCAGCCTATTGAGATTGATCCTGAAGTGAGGGTTGATGGCTGTCAAAAATCTCTGAACACGTATGAGCAAAATCTGGCTCAAATGGGTATACCCAAGTTTGATGATTTAACAAAGATTCACTACTTTATGGTGGATATGAATGAAACCCTATCAGCCCCATTTAAATACAGCGGTAGTGTTTTAAAGGTTTTGGAGCAGGACTCTTATATGCAGGATGATGATGTTAGCTGGGGGCGATGGACTCTGTTTAGAGACGCTACTGGCTATACCGATATTTGGATTGTGCGCATCGAGTCTGGAAAAGCTGAGGTAGTAAAAATGATTTCTAAGGTAGATGCAGATGCCTACAGCTTAGATGAATCCCCCAGGGGAATTCAATATGATCTAGAAATTTTTAAGGCAATAGATAAGACACGTATTACTGCTTTTGATAATTCTGAATTTAATGATCCGCCACCGCCGTATTTCCAAATGCTGTCGATGATGGATGTCATTGGCGATAAACCCGGCAGCAACGTCTAGATAAAAAAATACCCCAATAAAGGGGTATTTTTTTAAGCGACTAAGACTTACTCATCATCACTCGAGTTTGAGCTTGAATAGTCTTGAGTAGAAGAGCTTGAGTAGCTTGTAGAGGGTGGAGTCGCATCAATTACTCTCAATTCACCACTGAGCTTGGCGCCTTTTTCTACGCTCATTTCAGCATATTGGGTGAGTCCAGTAATTTTTGCGCTAGAGCGAACATTCAGGTGATTGGTCACATGGAGGCCTTGAGTCACTTCGCCGCGAATCTCAACCACTTCAGCATTGATGCGACCATTCACAATTCCGGAAGTATCAACTAGTACTTCTTTGGTATTGAGTTCGCCTTCAACTAGACCTGCAACAACTGCCATTTCTGGTACTTCAAAGGTGCCCTTGACAATAACGCCCTCACCAACAAAAAGGGAGCCTTTTGGATTGTTATCGGTCATAGTAAGTTTCCTGAGGTAATAAATATGGTTTTATCATATAGTAATTAATGAAATTTTTGGACTTCCGTGCTACTGGCTTGCCCTACATTGGGGCCGGTTTTTTTCCGGTGGTAGGGGTGGATAGCTCTGAAAACTGCTCTTTTAACTCTTTAAGTGAGTTAATTTTGCTTTCTATATGGGGGATTTGTTTTTGAAGTGCCTGGAGATTCTCGCGATAGTGGGCTTCAACCTCATCCATTTCCTTGCGCGTAATGACGCCCCCCATTTCCTTGGTCATTTCAGGGCTAAATCGAATGGCCACCCTAAACCCTAAGAAGTGGATGCCAATGCCAAAAAGAATAAATGCGCTAAAGGATAAAAAGGCGATCTTGATCGCCGTTCTACCGGTTATCTTGACTTGCTTCATGGTCGATGTAGACCCAGAAATCCAGATGAGCTGCATTTTTTGCTATTAATCCTCTATTTTCTTGGGGTATTACCCTTAATTGAGGGTGATTTTAACATTTTGGATCAATTTTGAAGGGTTTTTTGAGCCTAAATTGCTTACTATCAATAGGCCAATTTGCTAATATCTAAACATAAATAAAACAATATGGAGATAGGATCCCCCAATCTTTACTCCTGCTTGTATTTTTGCGGCGAAGTAAATTGAGGAAAATGGCATGTCGCCAGTAAAAAACAACCCCTTGCCAGATGTGATTGGAGCCAGGCTAAAAGCAGCCAGGGAGGCTCGCAAGCTCGAGCGCGTGGAGTTGGCGAACTTATGTTGCTTGTCTGCCAAAATGATTTTGGAGCTGGAGGAGGGTGGCATGAGCTCTTTCTACAGCTTCCCCTTGAAGATCAGTGCAGCAAAACGGGTGGGTAGTTTTCTGAATCTCACTGAGTCTGATTATTTGTCATTTCCGCAGCCCCCTGCTGATCCTGTTGAGGGTCTTGAGGGTGTGGCGCCTGAAGCGGAGGACGTGGCTAGAACTGAAGTGGCTCCCGCAGAGTTAAATCCTACATCTGCGCAAGATGAGGTTCTTGCTGGATCACGCGATCCAGCCATCACCGAGCGACTAGAGTGGCAGGAGTTGTTAACGGAAAAAGTGGGCGGAGATGTTTCTGGGCCAGAGGCTGGTGGTCGCTTTAGCTTTTCCCTCAGGCCAGCACTTTTTCTGTCTCTGGGGCTAGCTATTGGTGGGCTGTTGTTTGGCCTAAATACGAAATATGACTTGGTATATCAAGTTGCAGCCCTCATGGAGACTAAGCCTACGCCCCCACCTGCTGTTCCAGTAGAGGAAGCGTCTAAAGAGACTGCTGATGAAGGTAAAGCGCAAGTGCAGCCTGACCCAGCATTGAGCCAGGAAGTGAAGCCCGCCGAAGCGGTGGCAGCGACAGGCCAGTGCCCATACAAGCAAAATGGTCAACTATTGAGCTATCAATCGCCCAATCCGTCAAAGCCTGGCGATACCGTGAATCTCAAAACCTTAATTAAGCAGACTGTTTGCTTTGTTGATGGGGCCGGCAAGCAGTTGGTGATGGCAATGGAGGCAAATACTGCCCTTGCTTTTAAAGGTATTGCACCATTCACCGTTTTGGCTCAAGATTTGGATGATGTTGAAATGTATTTTCAGGGTTGGAGGGTTCGCTTTCCTGCCGCTGGGACTAAGCAAGTGCAGTTGCTCGAAGTGAATTAATGGCCCACTATCCTGTGCGCTAATTTTTTGAGGTATTGAGAAATGTTCGAATTTTCAAAAAAAGGCCCGATGGCCGATACACAGTTGACTTATGCCAGCATGGTTGGCAGTGGATCTACTGTAAAGGGTAATTTCACACACCGTGGGAATATGCTGCTCTCCGGGCACCTTGTTGGGGACATCCATCAAGATGAGGAGTCCTCAGGATCCACGGATGGCTACACCGCTGTAGTTGGTAAATCGGGGTTTCTAGAGGGCAATATTCACAGTGCCCACGCGATTATTATCGGCCGCATTGAGGGTTCAGTTTACGCAAAGGGTCGTGTTGAAATTTATCCTGGTGCAATCGTCAATGGTGATGTGACTTACTCGCAAATTAACGTTCATCCAGACGCTAAGGTGAATGGTAATTTAAAGTGCCTATTGTCAGATCTGACGGATCATTTGACCGATGAGCATGGTAGTGACGAGTCTCTCAATAATGTGTTGCCGATGACTAAGGCTGATGGCTACTAAGTAGTCATGATTTAAATGACAGAGTTTAGAGATAAAGCTCCTTGGTATGGATTGCTAATTTTTATCGTCCTGGTGGTTGTCAGCGCCATAGTTCACACCTACTACTTTAGAGACTTGCCTAAGTGCCGTGATGAGAATATCCAAATCTTGCTTAATAATAAGTTGCGAAATAATGAGCAGCTTCTGAATAATTCACAAACTTTAGCGTTTGGGCAATTCCTGGAAAAATCTCACAATGCAGTTCAGAGAGATTGCAGTGCAGAGCTTTTGACAAATGCTGGGACTTATTTGATTTTGTACAAAGTCATAAATGACTCTGGCGAGCAATCCTTCTTTCAGCGCCTATTTGCTCCAGTCGATTACTCAATATCACTTGAGTCTGTAAACGCGATAAAACAGTAATTGCTGAATTCAGAGTAAAAATTTGCCAACAATGTAAAGCATCAGCCCGGAAATCAATAGATATCCGAAGCCTTTTGCGAGGGCCTTTTCTACGCCCTTTTGAACAATGCGATTCTGAATACCTTCATCTGCCACAATATTTTTGATGTTCCAAAGATCTTTTCTGATGACATTGAGGCTTTCATCGGACTTACGATCTCTTTGCTGAAGATTGGCGCTAATCTCGGCTAAGTGAGTATTGATTGCCTGCAGCTCTTTAATTGCGTCATCTAAATTGCCCATAGATACCCCGAAATAATGTTTAAGCTAATAGCTCGTCAATCTGTAAGTCTTAGAGATATTTAGCTGATAAACATAGATTATTGCAAATCTTGACTAGGTCTTGCCATTTGGTGGAAATCCCAGGGATTTGCTTTATAGTGATGCTAGGTCGACATTGCACATTAAATCGAATGCTTTGCCACTTCAATATGACACGCAGTATGGATATCAAACCGCAAATGATCGTAAATCAAATTGGGCTAATAGCCAAAAAAATTGCCAAAGTTTTGATTTATGCATTTATTGCTTTAGTACTGCTTTATGTTGCCTTTAAGGCTTGGGAATACCAGGCTGAGTCTGAGCAGAAGCAGGCTGATAAAGTGTCGCAAACTCAGCACAGCGAGAAGTTTGCTAACGGCAGTCAATATGTCGCAACCTATTCTCCTTTGCTAGTGGGCGGCTCATCACTAAGCTTCGTTCAGCGCCCTAACAATGAGCCCCTTTTTAAGTATTTGTTAGGGGCTAGTTATCCAAATTTCATTACTGCGCTTGAAGATAGCGCATCCCTGGTTTATGTGGGACCACAAATCCTGGGTACAGGATGTCAAAAATTGGGCTGCGCTGTAGCGCAAGCAGCATTAGTGATTGATCCAAGTAAGGGCCGTATTTATGCTGCCCTGATTGAAGGTGGCAAAGTAAGCTACTTTGGTTTAACTGAGGGACAGGCGGTGCCACCTGCATTTGAGAAATGGGCTAGCACTCAGATCGTGGAGCTTGCAAAGTGAACCAATTCTTCTGCCGTATGAAGCCACTCATCTACCTTGCACTTGCCTGCACATTGATTTCTTTTGTTGGCGGTGTATCTGCAAAAGCGCCTGCAGATACTGGTCATGCCAAAACTTCAGAGTCTAAGGGGGCAACTAAATCTGCCAACGATAAAGATATCGTCCTGGGAAAGAATTCTGAGAGCACGCTGTATTTGCTAGCAGGTTGGGGCAAAGCAGAGGGACCTTATATTTGGTACACAGTCTCTGCGCACTTCAATAAAGATCAGCTTGCTCCCGATGGGAAAACATTTAATTTATTTAGCGCTAGCGGCGCCCTAGATTGTAAGGAAAACAATTCCTTTTATTACCGTACTTCTTACATGTTCTTTGATGCTAAGGCGGGGGCGCTCAATGAAGTATTTTTTGAGAAAAGTAAATCAAATCCATTACGAATTGATTTAGGGAGTATTGAAGCTGATGTTAAAAACATCGTCTGTAAATAATTTCTCGACTTAGAGAAGTTTGAGATGGCTTTCTTCAAAACTACCGCAGCATCGATGCCTAAGGACCCAGAAACCGTTGCCGACCTAAATTTGGATTTAAGGCTGGACCTCATCGCTGCTAACCCAGAATTCGCTGCCGAGCAACTCAAGAGTATCTTGGCGAACTTACAACAAGTTTTGCAGGCAACAAATCGAGAGGCGGCGATCGCTTATCTAGCTCAGGATCCCAGCTTATCCACTTTTCAACGCCACCTACTTTCTGACTTACTAGGTGAGGGTGGGAAAGCTATCCCTGGTAATCGGGATGAGTTAACTGGCTTATTGACTCGATCAAATCTATTGGATTTATTCTCCCAAGAATCCCATGGAGTTGGCACCAAGACGAACTTAGCCATCTGCTTTATTGATCTAGATGGCTTTAAGGTAATCAATGATCAGCACGGGCATGTGATCGGAGATCAAGTATTGCTAGCGATCAGCCAGCGCATACAGGCAGCGATCCGACCGACTGACATGGCTGTTCGCTGGGGTGGGGATGAATTTATTGTTGTATTTGAGGGTGTGAGCACGCCTGATGTGGTGATGCAACTGGCCACCCGACTATTGGGAATTATTGGCGAGCCACTGCAATTAGATTTGGATAATCCGATGAGATTATTTTTGGGTGCCAGTATCGGCGTTGCGATCCGAACCGATGAAAAACTATCGATGAGCGATTTAGTGAACCGGGCTGATCAGGCAATGTATCAAGCTAAAAAGTCTGGGCAAAACGGTATACAGATTTTTTCTTGAGTACTAAGCTTTGCGAAGGTGCACTGCTGGTATGCGTAGAGCCTCACGGTATTTCGCAACAGTTCTTCTGGCAATAACGTAGCCCTGGTCACTCAGCAGTTTAGCGATATTAGTGTCCGAAATCGGTTTGGTTGATGGCTCGTTTTCAACAATTTGCTTGATCAAAGCTTGAACTGCTGTTGAAGAAATTGCCCCGCCTTTTTCTGAGCTGAGCTGACTGCTAAAAAAGTATTTGAATTCATAAATTCCGAGTGGACATGAAAGATACTTTTGAGTCGTCACGCGAGAAATAGTCGACTCATGCATATTGAGGCTTTCAGCAATTTCTCGCAGCACAAGTGGCCTCATACCAACCGCACCCATGGAAAAGAATTTTTGCTGGCGCGCAACGATCTCTTGAGCAACCTTGAGAATTGTTTCCTCGCGCTGTGCAATGTTTTTTACCATCCAACTAGCCTCGAGCATCTTTTGCTTTAAAGCACCGTTGGCTTTCTTTTGACCATTTTCTTTCAGGATTCTGGCGTATTCACTATTGAGTGAAATGCGAGGTTTCGCATTGGGATTGGATTCGACTACCCATTGCCCATTCTTTGCTTTGACGGCGACATCAGGCAAAACCCATTGATCATGTTCACGCTCAAATTGGGCACCAGGATTATGTTGCAAGCTACGAATGCATTCAACTGCTTTGAGAACTTCTGCTTGGGATTTGCCGCAAGCCTGTTTTATTTTGAGCCAGTCTTTAGACCCTACTTTATTCAAATGGGTGTTGACAATCAGTTTGGCAAGTTGCCAGTCATCTGCATTGCCCTGTTGCTCATCTAGAATGCGATCAATTTGTAAAGAAAGGCACTCTGCAAGATTGCGCGCACCAACTCCTGGGGGGTCAAGGAGCTTGAGTTGACTTAGTCCACGCTCTAAAAGTTCGGCAGAGTTCAGGTCTTGATCTTGGAGTAGAGCTCCAATCTCTGTATTGATGGTCTCTATATCGTCTATCAAATAACCCCTCTCATCAAGGCATCCAGCTAAGTACGTCAGAATCGACTGTTCTTGAGGGGGGATATGCAGCAAATGAATTTGCTCTTCTAGGTGTTCAAGCAGGGTTTGTTGATGGGCAACCCTTTCATAGCGCTCTACCCAGTCTTCATCATCTTGGCTTGACTGGCTGGTATTGGACCAATTGTTCTGTGGAGCTTCGATTCGTTCGTTTGATTGACTGAGATTGGACTCAATTTCAGGATTGGGCTCAAATTCTAGGAGCGGATTGTCTTCTGCGGCCTTGGCTAATTCTTGCTCCAGCTCATTATTGGACAACTGAAGTAGTTTGATGGCCTGCTGTAGTTGCGGGGTAAGGCTTACCTGAGTACTCAGGCGGTTATTTAGTGAGATGGCCATATTGCTACCTACCGAAGTCCAGTAGGTGAGGTAATCCGGGCGCGCCCTGGGATTGGGTGGTGCCAATCCTCAATTGCAGTGAATACAGTTCCGAGTGCATAACACCATTCTAACCATAAATTTTGTGTAAATACCTATATAAATTAAAGGCTTAAGCGTTATATCTTGCTTGATTCCAATTGATGGGATAAAAATTGTCTAATCAAAGCAGTCTATTTAGCCGTATTAAAATCACCAGAGAATAAAAGAGACATTTCACATTATGGAAAATCCAGTCATTACCGAGCATCGCATTCGTGGCGAGCGTTTCTATACGATTGAAAAGAGTAGCAAAATTGCGTTTTATACGACCAATATCGCTGCTGCACGCTACTGGGTAAAGCATGTCATTGATGGGGAGTCCATCCCCTTGCCGGCTGAAGAGGGTGGTCTGGAGACTCCTCAATCCTAATTAGGGTTTTAGTATTGACAGAGTTGGCCTTGCCCAACAACTGATCACCAGAACTTGTTCTAAGTTGGGGTGCTTTTACCCCCTAGATATCCGTATAATTGCCAATTTAGATGGTTTTCACCATGGGCAAGCCTTTTTCGATCAATCTCGTTGTATTAGTTCTCTCCAGTTTTTTTGGGGTGAGCTTGGCGTATGCGCAGGCAAACGACGATTTGGTTACGGTGCTTGACGGTAAGCACTACACCATTGCTTACTACAAAAGTTCTATCAAGTTATTGCCGCCTGACTGGAAAAAGGTTTGGATCATTACAAATCGAAAATCGAGTGATGGACAGTCTCGAGTGGCGTCAGTTCGTCGCAATATTCTTTTTAACTGCGCGCGCAATACCTACTCCACTTTAGCAACCGTCAATTATGCAGAGCCTATGGCAGGGGGCAAGCCAATGCTGCAAACCGGTTCTGGTTTCGAGTTAAATGATGAGCCAGTTCCCGAGGAAAGTCCTTTAGCAATTGTGCAGAGTCAAGTTTGTGCGCCTTAATTCAATCTCATGAAATTTAATATATTCCCTCCTGAAGCACTGAAAAGCATTGAACCTAAGTTTCATGTAGAGCCTCGTGCGATTGCGAAAACAATCGAGCGCGAGCTTCACAAAAAGCCGCTTGCCGGTTTATTTACACTTGATGGATCAGCAAGAGAATTGCCTGTATCGTTGTTGGATATTGCGCAAGGCTTATTGGTGATGAAGCCTCTAATCAAGCCTGAAGGTGGCCTGACTGGTTTAGTCGGCGGTCAAAGACTGGTTGTGCTGTGTGGCGACACTGGCAAGATGCAATTTTTAGCGAACAATCTCAAGCTAACTGAAGACGGCAATCTCACATGCCCTTTGCCAGCCGATTTAATTTTGATTCAGCGTAGAAAAGAATTCCGTACCTTAGGTCCCGGTGATGAGGACTTGAGCTTTGTCCTTTGCTTGGGTGCGGGCCAGGAATTACTAACGAAGGTGATTGATATTTCTGATCATGGAATGTTGTTAGATATTCGTTTGGGTGCAACTGAAGTAGAGGTTGGCCGGTATTGGCATTCTGGCTATTTTGAGCGCTTGAAATCACGCTCTACTACGATTGATCTTGTAATCAAGAATGTTCGTCCGGGAGCGGCGATGGATCGCATTCGTGCGGGCTGCGAACTATATGAGCCTAATAGGATGGTTCTAAAAGAGTTTGAAAGTACGCGCAGTGCTATCGAGAATGCTAGAGTTCAAGGTCGCCTTAATCGATGGTATCTAGGGGCATCGTGGCATGAATAATTTCGCTCCATGTGATTATCAAATATCCGAATGAATTGACTATGAGCCTATTTGCCAACTTCACCACCGGAAAACTCATCATGATCATCAGTGCGCTGATGTTCATTGTGTTGCTGTATTTCTTTATCAAAGATTTTTACGGCAAGGTCGTTGAGGACGTCAAGACAAATGGAATTGGTCCTGAACCAATTGAACCGGTAGTGGTCGCAAGCCTTCAAAAAACGCATCAGCTTGAAGAAGTCATTAATCAAAAAATTGCCAACATGAAGTTAGACCTCATGGCGGAGCGTTTACGTATTACATCAACAGCTGAAGTCTTAAAAAACCTTGCTGTTGAGCGACATCTTCCAGAGACTTTGTATCAGATCTATTTTGAGACTCGGGCATTTCCGAAAAAGAGTCTAGAGGCTCAACAAACCGATCTAGAGTGGCATGCGCAGGCTGGCATTACAGATCTCAAAGTGGACCCCTTGCCTTTGGATGATGGCACTGTCATTCATTTCACCTTACATAACTACCCTTATACGCTCACTGCCATTAATCATCGATTCGCTAGAACTTACTACGTGGAGTTGACACTGCGTGATGTGGATGATGTCAGATTGTTTGTGGTGCGCGTGAAGGCAAATGAAGCAACAGGGCGCGATATTTTAGAGACTGCCATCATTGAGATGAAGTCGGGAGATTGGATTGATGACATCGCCAGTTGCCGTTTGTTAATGGATAAGCGTAAGACTGAGGTGCAGTTAATGGCAGAGCATCGTGAAGTGGAGATGCTCAAACAACGTTTTGTTTTAAATCATTCGGGTAATAAATTGAGCGCAAGCAAGACTGACTCTGGTCGTAAGAAAGGCTAGAGACTATCTTGTTTTCACCTCAAATCCCTCGCTCACAGCGCAATCTGTATTTCTGGTTTTTGGCCTTCTCAGGCTTTTTAGTCGTCGTCTCTTTATTGACGCTATTAGGTGCTGCCAGTGAATTATCAAACGCTTCGATTGAGTTAAAAAACCTGAAAGTGGTGGGCCCGAATCTTGAGGACTTTGTTAATACGCAAAATATTGACTTTAGATTAAATGCTAAAAATACCCAACGTAGATTAAAGCCTGCGGACATCCCAAAGCTTGTGGATGATGCGATTATACCCGTGGGTATGGACGAGGCTGTTACGAGGGCCTTCCAATTCTTTGCTGAGTTTGAAAATAAGCGTTTCAAGCCAATTTTGACGGTCACTCTTCCGGTGATTGAATCTGTCGAGCCTGGCTCTCCCGCCGATTTGGCTGGTATTAAAGCTGGGGACCTTGTGTTGAATGTGAATTCAGTCAAAATTGAGTCGGTTATGGGTTTTTATCTTGCCTTAAATGAGAAGCCATCCGCAGAGGTAGCGCTCAAACTTTTAAGGCATAAAAAAGATAATGTTTCGGTGGTGTTGCGTCTGATTGGCAAAGGCCCAATCAATGATAGTAATTGCGGGCTTAAATTTTTAACTCCGCCAGATGCTGTGTATTTAACTGAACAGGAAACCAAGCGCCAGGCCGATCAATATCGTCGCGATATGCTTCCTAGTATTCCAGTAGATTGGCGCCCTGAAGCTGCAAACAATCTCATGCAAACTGCTAAGCGCCTCAATCTCATTGCTAAAAGTGTGATTGACCCCTCTGGTGCCAATCCTGCAAAAATTCAGTCTAAGGATGTATTGGTTTGGCAGCACAAAAAGTTTCTAGAAAATGTGGATACGTATTTTTCTCTCAGAAGAAAAATTGAGAGTAGAAGTAGCTCCCACCTCATGGGTATGGGCGACGCAGTAGTTGGCTTTGTTTCTAGCCTGTTTATTTTTGCGATCGCATTGGGATTATTCTTGTATCAGCGTCGAGTAACTGGTAAAAAATCATGACCAATCTTGAAAATCCAGAATACTGGCTTGGGATGCGCATCAATGGCGAGCGATATGTGCTCCCAGCGAGCTCAGTACAGTCTGTTTTTTTATACCCTGAGGCAGAGCAATCCTTAAAGGATTTAAGAATCAGTGGTGTAGTGGTTCATGAGGGTGCACCGGTTTATCTGCGTAACCATTTTCAGGTGCTGCGGTTTAATCGTCGATCAGAAAATATTGCCGATTGGCAGCAAGTGCTTAAGCCAGGGGCTGCGCCTTGGATCGTCGTATTAAAGGATGGCCTTAATAAGGGCCTTGGTTTTAGGGTGAATAATATCTCCGGCCCCTTTCATGGATCAGTTTTAAGTGATTCATTATTTGTGCATCACAATGGGATCGATCATCTTTTGGTGGAGGCTTCCTAGAGCTGGGTGACTGGTCTCATTCATTAGCTAGAAAAAATATATGAGCAAAAAATATAAAAACCATATCTTTCAGCGAGCGACGATGCCTTGGCGTTGGTTAGCAATTGTCTCGTTTGTGATTGCGCTAGTCACTAGCGTTAGTGCATTTATTACGGCGCGTGATTGGGTATCTGATGGGAAGTATTTACAGTCGATTGATATTGAGCAGATTGAGGTACTCCGTCTTATCCCAGCATTAAAAGTGTTGCAATCTCAAACGAGCAGTACTGTTGGTCTAGAGCCCAGCTTTTTTAATAATCTTAAAAAATCAGACGGCCTCTTTAAATCCATTACAGATGACGTTAAGCTGCCTGTAGATGCTCCAGCAACTGACTCTGGGCCAGCGAAAAGTCCTGCTATGAATTCGGCAAGTCCAGCTCAGAGTGCGGACACTGCTAAGTTGGCTACTCTCTCTGATAATCCTGCGCTGGCCTTTTTCCAAAAGTTAGATGCCAAAATTATGAAGGTGGTCTTCGGTAAGCCAGATAAATACGCTCATCTTGCTGAAGAAAAGCTAGATGCATCCGAAGTTCAACCGGCTGAAGCGAAGTCATCTAAAGTTGCTAGCGTTCAGGATGTGCTGCTGGGAGCAAAGAGGGCAGAACAAGCAATGGGCACGGTTTTAGTGCAAGAAAAAAGTCTGGCTGGATTGGGGATTCTTGCAAAATCAGCAGAAGTCTTATTGTCGCCAAAAGGCGTTTTAGATTTAGATAAGATTTCCAGTGATTCTCCAGCAAAAAAATATGCAGAAAGTCTGAATGCCTTTCTTAGGGCAAATGATGCTTGGCAGAAAAACATCACTGACGCGGCTAGCACCTCCGAGCTTCAAAAAGCTTTAGGTACGGTAATCGATCAAAAAGTATTGCTTGAAATTGAGTTGGGTAAAAAAGTCTCTGGAAAATCACCTCCTAAGTTGAATGAGGTGATGACCAAGGTTCATCAAACTCCTTGGCATACAAAATTGCCTCAAGAAAGTGCTTTAGCAATCAAGCTTTATTCAACGGGCATGACAACGATTCGTGATTTTGCTTCTAGTCATGAAGCATTAAGAGTAGTGGCTCAACAAAACTCTCAAGATTTAGGATTCTTTGACTTTAAAACTGCCGGTGGATTTTTGGGGCTGACTATTGTTTCCGTTGTTGGCATATTGGGTTTTGCTATTGGTGGCTTCATGTTCTCCCGAAACACCAACTTAAATGCCCTTGATTTACAGCGCACATCAAAAGTGGCTTCTGCTGCCGATCAACTCTTAAGCTCAATTGACTTGGGCTTTGCTAATGCACCAAGTATGAAAGCGATGGATCCGCCTAAGAGTGAGCCTCAGCCTGCTGCTCCTCAGCGCGCGCCGCAACCCGCTACAGATGCGACTTCGCCTGAATTGAAAACAGTGGTGAATGTGATTTCTGAGCTGAGTGGCGATTTGAAGCAGAAGATCAGTGATATTGAGCGTCGCTTCAAGTTACTTAGCCAGTTAAGTAATAAGCTACGACATTCTGTTAACACCTTGCAAGATAAGGCTGCGCAAATACGCCCTGCCGACTCTGGTGGCAATGAGCAAGCCTATTCAGGCTCTACTGAGAGAGCAAGCAGAGTTGGGCCTTTAGATCAGCTGCAAGATGCATTCTTCGCCTTGAAACAGCAGGGCGTCAGATTGTACTTAGCTATCTTAGATAACCACTCTAGTAAACAGTTGGCAGTAGAGACTGAGCAACTCAATCTATTGGTTGATCGTGTTGAGGCAACTGTCTCAAAAATGAGAGGTTCTCTTGCTATAGCTTTAGAACAGGCGGCCGCTACTGAGCAATTTGCTCCAGAAATTTCTCTTGAGGCAATTGAGCTTTTGGGCATGGACGCCAAACAAGTGATACGTGATCTCGATAGTTGGGAAGAAGAGTTTGATGGCTTGGGTCAAGAATTCTCAGATTTGAAGCGTCAAGCAAAAACTTAATACGGTTAACTAGAGATAAAGCACACATCCCATGTCTGAAGAAAAACCGCTATTTTTAATTGACGTTGATCGGGCAATTGAGGGCTTAGTATCCTCTGTGCCTGCCAATGGCGGTACTGGTTCAGCTAGGCTTGAGTCTTCTGTAATGTATTGCGTTGATTTAGCCAATGCCCTTGATGGCGCTGGCCTAGATGCATTAAGTGGATTTGCAAGTGAGTTATCTGAGAGCTTTACGGCTAATAGCTCCCAAGCATTTTTATTGATCCCAGATTTAATCGCGCTGGTCAACGCAGAAGCTTCGCATATTCACAGTTCCGGTGAGTCCGGCGCCTTGGTGAGTGTCGAGCAACTAAACCAGGCTAAGACTGCATTCGAGCAGAAGCTGGCTCAACTAAAAGCGGGCGCTCCAGTTTCTAAAGAACCTATCTCACTACTAGTGTCTGTCGCCGAAACTATTGAACCAGTGATTGAGTTAGAAGCTCAGCCTACAGCCCAGCCAATAGCACCCATCCCCGAAGATGAGTATGTAGATGAGTTTCCAAATCAAGAGTTTGCTTCCGATCTTAAAGAGGGTTTGCGCGCTCCTGAAAAAAGTCCTGAGTCTCAAGCTCAAACTCAGAGCCCGCAAGCTCGAGTTGAGTCTGATGCACCTAGTGATCGAGAGATTGAACTAAACCGTACGCTAGATCGCACGATTAGTGAGTTGAAGAATCTCTTTGCACCTAGGCAAGAGTCCCCGCCAGTGCTTGTGCCAGAGCCAAAGCCAAAAGCGTTTTCGATCCCTGAAGGCTTATCTCAGCCGATCGATCGGGCAAGTGCTTTTGAGTATTCGAGTAACTCACGTTTATTGGACAAGCACTATGTTTTGGATCGATCGACGAATTTAAATCGATTACAAAAAGCCCGTAGCTTAGCTGGTAAAGGGAATGGTTGGAGTGGAGTCGAACTCGATTTTGTATTAAGCAAAGAGCAAGATGAATTGATTCGCGTAGGACAACAATCTTTGCGACATATTTTTGACAACTTAACTGATGAGTTGTTGATTGATGAAGTCTATGCAGACGCAGACGTTGCGCAGCAGTTATTAACCATCCTGAGTATTTTGCCGCCATGCCCAAGCATTTTTGCTGTGCAGCAAGAGCTCATGATTTTTATCGATTTGGACCACATTTCTTTATCTCAAGAGCATTTGTTGGCGGTTGGCAGCATGATGGCTGAAATCGGCGGCTCTTTGGAGGTTCATCACGAGGGCGTTCGTCTCTCCTGCCCATCTAGTCTTTTAAGAATGCCGATGGCCTATTTCTCGCGTCATGGAGAGTATTTTGCGGTATCCGCGATCCAGTATTTAGGCGAAGAACAGTTAGATAAGCTTGCTAGTTCAAAAGTAGACTCTTTGGGTGAAATCATCCATCCCGCTAGGAAGATTGCTATTCGGGCAGGTTTGGAAACTTATTGGATCTATGCCCACGAGTTTATGGGGGTTGAGAATATGAATATCCACCAAAACATTCCCGCGGCATTAGAGCGGCCTCATTGGTTGGCTGGTGTAGCTTTGGATGGTGCAAATACTGTCTATTCTTGGGTTGCCTTGGATCGGTACGTCAGATAATGCGCTTGCTCGGCTTTGCTCTATTCGCATACCTAGTTCAATTTCTTGCGGCATTTAGTGTTCAGGCTGCCTTGCCTCCCGATGTGGAGGCGTCCATGAAGCGCTTCATTCAAAAAAGCCCTAGTGTGAATGGTCTGCGTGTTGAGGTGCAACTGGTGGAGCCAAATCAGGTGATTCCGGCCTGCTTAGGGGGTTCTATTGAGATATTGACCCCTCCCGGTGTGCGGCTCTGGGGTAGAAGTACTTTGCAATTGCGCTGTGCCAAGGCCTCTTGGATGGTCAATGTGCCTGTCAATATCCACGCTTATGGGGATTATGTAGTGGCTAGCCGCTACCTTGCTTTTGGGCAAAAAATCGAAAATGGCGATATTCGGGTGATTGAGGGGGATTTAACTACCTTGCCCGATGATGTCTTGAGGACCCCTCGAGCTGCCTACGAAAAGGTATTGAGTCGCTCGCTACAAATGGGGTCACCAATTGGGCTAAACGATTTAAAGGAATCATCCGTAATAAAGGTAGGAGATCCTGTTTTGATCCAATTAGTGGGTAAGGGATTTCAGGTATCGGGAGAAGGAACTGCCCAAACCGCCGGAATGATAGGTGATATGGTGCGTGTGCGCCTGATGGACGGTCAGGTCTTGCAAGGCAAGGTTTTAAGGCCGGGCGTGATCGGGGTTAATGTAGAGTGAGCGTTGCTTCACTTTATGCGGTAAAGTTGTGAAACAAGGCAGTTTTTTAGTGGTAATTAGCAGTAAAATTTCGCTGTAACGCAGTACTTAGGAGAATGAGATGAAGATTAATGAGAATGCACCACTGATTCCACCAAATTCAGGAGTGGCTAAACCCACACCAGGCTCAAACTCGGCTGCTGTAAATAACACTGCTGCTAAAGCCAATGCTGATGTAGTTTCTGGTCCAGCTGTTAATTTAGATATCAGCCTGACTGCAAAGTTGGCTGAAGTTCAAAATGATTCCAAGGCAAGTAAAGCAAGCGACGAAGCTTTGATTGAAAAGTTGCGCGCTAAAGTTGCTGCTGGTGAATTTGAGATTGATTACAAGAAAATCTCTCAAGCGATGCTCAAAGATGTCGTTGCAGCAATTGGTCAAAAGCCCAATCGCGCATAACTGACTTCTAGCTAGTTTTCGTAACACCCCCAAAAAACCATGTCCGTTACAGCCCCATCAATGTCATTTGATGGGCTGCATTCTTTTCTTCAGAAAATTGATACCGCTGTAAGAGATCTGCGCACCGCCTTAGAGGCAAACGATATGGATCGACTGCCCAATGCTCTTGAATTGACTAATGCAGCCTTAGAGTCCATTAATGGCTATCCTGGTGGAGTAGAAAAACTTCGTGGGGATATCAATGAGTTCCCTGAGGGGCAAAAAGAGCGTTTATTAAGCTTACTCAATGAAACCTCTACCAATCATCAAATTAATGGCGATTTAATACGCCTCGCAATGCAGCGTAGTGCGGCAATGCAATCTTTTATTGCTCAACAAGCCCCGGGTGCCACCTATGGCAGCGATGGCGGTGTTCCTGGATCTGTGGGTGGAGTTCTGTCCCGCAAGGTTTAAGCTTTTCTGCTCCCATTTAGCCCCTCTGGGGGAATATCAGGACTACAGATATTTGTATAATTGAAGCTTACCCAAGCTTCAAGTTTGAGTCAGCTTTTCTCTTTTTTAAATTGAAGAATGCACTCATGGCGGGAACGGGCAATTACAAATTCCAGCGATGCCATTCAACATTTACCAACCCGATGCCGGTCAGATTGATCCTAAATATAATTTGGACAGTCGATTTTTGTATAAAAATCTCGAGAAATTTTTCTCTCCGGGACCGGTTTCTGCGATCTTCAATACCAAGTCATCACAATTGCTGCCTGTCAGTGTAGATAGCCTAGAAGCCAAGACGGGTTTCAAATTCAAGGTAGAGGAAGCGCCCAAAAATGGGGTGCATTCCTTCCTGATGGATCCATGCATTTTTGTTGCTGGCTTGGATGTTGGTAAGTTGCAATTTTCAATGCAAGGATTGCGATTCTTAGATAGCGGGTTGCTAGCATGTGACATTCCCAGGGAAGTAGCTCTGATTCAGCGTCGAGAAGATTTTAGGGTTCCGGCCCCACCTGATAGGGCATTTAAGGCCTTAATTTATTTCAGTGTTGGCAAGGAAATGATTGCCGATATTGTGGATATTTCCGATAAGGGTATTCAATTTGATATTCGTCTTGGGGCTACGGAACTAGAGGTCGGAAAAGTTTGGAGTGGCTGCACCTTGGAGAGATTGCAAGCTCGCACTGCTAAGTTCGATCTCATTATTCGGAGCATTAGACCAAGCCTTCTGGAGGAGTCACGAGTCCGAGTGGGTTGTGAGCTTTACGAGCCAACCCGCTTAAATGAAAATGAATTTGTGAGCACCAGGACGGCCATTCAGAGCTCTAGGGTAAACAGGCGCATTAATTACTGGTATCAGGAAGCTTCCTGGTGCTAATGTTGATGCCCCAATGTGGCGCAAGAAGAATTCATCGATAATTACTTATTCAATAAAATTAATGCCTTACTAGGAGTTAGAAATCATGGGTTACGGAGCAATTGAACTAGGTCAATTGAATATGCAAAAAGGCAAGTTTGATGTTGCCTTTGATATTTTGTACGACTGTGCGGTCAATGATCAGAACGATGACGCTGTTTTCTTAATGACCAAAATGGTGTTTGATGGCAATCTCTCGCCGGAGCATATTGAGAAATTCTACGAACTCCAAAATGGTCACACCAGTCTAGGTAATGGTTATGCCCTGTTTAATGTGGGGCTGATGCACGAACGTGGTCTTGGAAAAGTTGCTCAGAACTATAAAATTGCAGTTGATTACTATCAAAAAGCCATCAAAGAGGATGTTAAGGATGCTTACTGTAATTTGGGCAATATCCTGGCGCTGGGCCTGGGAATGGATCAAGGTGTGCCGCGAGATATAAATAATGGAATCAAGTTTTTAGCAAGGGGCGCTGAAGAGGGTAGTCGTCAATGTGCTTATACCTTGGGCTCGCTCTATGGCAAAGGTGAATTTATTCCGCAGGATCTTAAAAAAGCCTTTTACTACCTTTCCTTAGCAGCGCTTCAAGGTCATGATCAAGCAAAGCGGGTGCTGCATATTTTTGTTCATAGCCACAAAGAAGACTACGATGCAGAGATGTCGGCTGCTGAGTTACAGTTCGGTAAGATTGAGAATATGCGGCAGCTATATAAATGCCTATAAGCTAATTTGGCTTTGAAAATAAAACCTCAAATGCCTAGTGCCTTTGAGGTTTTTTCTTTTTTGTGCTCAAACTGAAATCAAGCTTCATGTTCTAAAATAGACTCATCACTTAATCGATTGGTGTTTTATGCAGTTTGATAATTCTCGTTTAGATATCGCCACCTTAAATCTCAGAAAAGGTAGGTATGATGCTGCGTTCGAGATTTTTTATGACTTAGCGACAATCGATTTAGATCAAGAAGCGCAGTTTGCCCTAACCAAGATGTGTTTTGATGGTCATCTTGACCCAGAGCAAATTAATAAACTTTTTACTTGGGTAAATTCCAATAGCAGTTTAGGTAATGGTTATGCCCACTTCAATGTGGGCCTCATGCATGAGCGCGGTATGGGAGAAATCAAGCAAGACTATAAGACTGCCATTGAGTATTACGAGAAGGCTATCAAGGAAGAGGTGCATGATGCCTACTGTAATCTTGGAAATATCTATGCTTTAGGCCTAGGTGAAGAGCAAGGTGTTCCTAGGGATGTTCGCAAGGGTATTGCATATTTAGCCAAGGGCGCTGAAGAGGGGAGCCGTCAGTCTGCCTATACCTTGGGCTGTTTATATGAAAAAGGGGAATATATTCCTCAGGATCATAAAAAGGCTTGCTATTACTTGGTGCTAGCAACTCTTCAAAAACATGATCAAGCCCATCGAGTGCTCATTATGTTTCAGCATGCCAACAAAGGTAATTACGATAAAGAATTTGATGCTGCGGAAGCGCAGTTTGGAAAAATTCAGAACATGCGCACGCTATATAGGTCTCTGTAACTGAGAGCAGTAGTCGTACGGTGCTAGTGATTAGACTTTCAGTTTGGCTCTAATCCGAATCATTCCCTGAGTATGAATTTGGCTAATACGGCCTGGGGTGATGTTCATCACTTGGGCAATTTCTCGATAAGACAAGTCTTCCTGGTAATGCAGTGCAAATACCAGTTTTTCATTTTCAGGTAATCCCTCAAGAATAGTTGCTATGCGATCTGCCAACTGACTCATCGCAACTGCTCTCATCGGGTCTGAATCATCGGCATCAGAAGGTAGTAAATCATCTGATAAATCATCAAGTGGCATCAAGTGCACCATATTGGCCATGATGGCATGGTAGGCCTCAATGGTGATTTCTGCGCTACTGGCAATTTCTTTTTCAGATGGGTGACGCCCTAAGTTTTGCTCCAGCTTGCGGGTGACTTTTTCAAGCCCTACGAGCTCATCGCGCTGATTACGCGGAAGAATGTCATTTTTACGGCAAGAATCATAGATAGCACCTCGAATACGAGTTCTTGCATAAGCTTCAAAAGCTAAGTTAGCCTGAGGCTCGTAGCGGGTTAGGGCATCGAGGAGACCAGTTAGACCTTCTTGGATAAGATCATCTACTTCCACATTAGGCGGCAGTCTTGAGCAAATTTGATGAGCAATCCGCTTGACTAGCGGTAAGTGCTCTTCAATGGCTTGATTGATATCAATTGACTGGGAATAAGTGGATGGCTTCAATCACAACTCGTTTATTGGGAATGCTTAATTTTATGCGACTTAGCTCGTAATCTTTGCGGAAATCGCCTTGAAGAATCCCATAGGCATCACAAATTCATGTGTCTCGCCTTTGCTGACTGGGTTCCAAGTCAAATCATCAGGGTCTAGCTCAACGCGTTCGGCAGTTAAAGCTTTGATCCATCCAATGAAATCTAAGGGCTGCTCGAGTGCAGAAACGGATGCGTTGTGGAGTTTTTCAAAGGCCTGAGCACCAGCAGCTTCATCTTCACCGCCCACAATCAATACTGAGAGCGGCTCATCAATTTGCAAAATTGCCATTTGACGAATCATCACCATGGCCTTTTTGAGGGAATCTTGATCGCTTGCGGTTACTAATATGCGTTTGATATTACTGCCGTAGTAGGCAACGATATTTGCCTGAGGATCAATTGTCGGAAAAACGATGTAGTCGATATCAATTTCATGATTAACTAAGCGTTGATCCAGCTGAGGATATTTAGCAAAACGATGGGCGATCTCTGGGCGCAATTTAACGCTCGTGGCATACCAAAAATTCTCTTCAATGGCTTTAATGCTTCTTGCCAAATTGATGGAGCTAGTAAACACTTGTCCTAAGTCATAGCGGACTGGGTATAAAAACCCGGACATTGTTTTGCGATCTGATAAAGCAATCTCATCAATCAGAAGTACCCTGTGACCCAACTGCTTAATACTATGCGCTGTGCCATGACCCAAGTGAATAGTGGAGTCTGGATCGAGCGTACTGGCAATACAAATGACCCTCGATAACTCAGCGCCAAAGATATTGCGTAAACCCGCAGCTTGATCCACGCTACCTGTAGTTGTTGTACTCATTGATTGACTTTGCGAATCCAGTCACCCAGGTGGTCTGAAAGAAGAGCGGGTACCTGTTCATCAGTAATCGAGAAGGTTTCTGAGAAAGCACGCATTGCCATCGCACGGTGACTCAAGTAATTAATATCGGGCTGACTGAGATCTTCGGGAACGCGTTGACCATTAGAGACAAACATGACTGATAAATCATGACGAATCACGCTATCAATCACTGGTGCAAGATGGGCTGCCTCATCAATCTTGGTGATGATGACAGAATCCAGTTTTTCACCATTGGCATTTTGCATAGCCTGGTTGTGCAAGCTGATCACTTCTTCTTGGGTGCGTAGATCGGTAGTAGAGCTCATGACTAAAATGCGACGTGCCTTGTTAGAGCCATGCTCTAGTAATTGAGATTGCTCAACCATGAGCGTATCGCGTTGGCTCACACCGGCGGTATCTAGCAGGACAATCTTGCGATTAGAGAAGTCCTTAATCTTTGCAGCTAAATCTTCGCTATCTCGTACAGCTGTGACTGAAAGCCCCAGGATTTTTGCAAATGTTTTGAGTTGCTCTTGAGCGCCGATACGATAGGTGTCGGTGGTAAGAAGAGCAACTTGGTTGCGGCCATAGCGCAATACACAGCGTGCAGCAATTTTGGCAACAGTTGTTGTTTTGCCAACCCCGGTAGGTCCAATAAAGGCAAAGACGCCGCCACGATCAAAGATGTCAAAGGCATGCGATGTCTTGATCATGCATTTCACTTGCTCACGAGCATTTTTTAGCAATGCTGGCAAACTCAAGTCCTGAGGCAAGTTACGTGCAATCTCGGCGCATAGCTTGGGAGAGAATCCGCTATTGAGAAGGTGTTTCACGATCTCGGTAACGTGGGTATTTTCCTGTTGGATATTTCCCCAGAAATTACCGGCAACATGCGATTGCAGTAAATATTTAACTTCACTGATCTCAGAAAGCAGCTTTTCTACTTTAGGTGAACTACCTGATTCAAATATATTGGAGACTGCTGGGGCGGCATTTACTGCAGGTGCAGCGGCCGCAGCAGGCGCATTTGCTTTTTGTAATCCGGCTTCCGAGATGCGATGCGCCTGAGCCGCATTGAGAGCTGAAACTCTAGCTGCATTGAGAGCTGCAACATCTTGCGCTGCTTTTGCATTGGCAGCAGCAGAGGCATTAAATATCGCGTCATTATTGGACGGATTGATTACGCTGCTATCACTGCGCTGAATACGTTCAGCATTGTTAAAGGAAGTTGGTAAAAATGCTTCTGCACCAGGAGCTCTGACAGAGCGACCCGCTCTAGCTGGGTTGCGTCTTAAGCTACCCGCAGGAATTTCGCCATATGGTTTTGGCGCGGGGGCTTGGGCGCGACGCGCAATAGCGTTTTCAAACTTGTCTGACAGACCAGATTGAGCCATCGATCTTTCTGAAAAAGGGCTGGCTTCACTGCTAAGGGCATCGAGCGATTCGGAGCGTGTGGATAGATTGGCTAAATCTTGTGAAGTAATGGCAATAATTTCTACGCCTTGGTCGGTGTCTTTAGTGGAGAGCACCATAGCGTCAGAACCCAATTCTGTACGAATCAGCTTTAACGCATCAGCGGTATTGGCTGCAATAAATTTTTGGGGGCCCATGCTTAAACTCCGGAGTAGATCTCTTTAATAGTGATTTTAGGGGTTTTTGCCCGTTTGGGAACAAAGAACCTTGAAGAAAGCCAGATTGGAGGTTGGTGGTAGCTCACTTAATGCCAATACCACCGCCTGAGGGCAGACCCTGCGAGCAATTCTGGAGATGGTGGTTCTAGTCCGTGTGCCACTGACAATGACTGGCGGCAGGTTTTGGTTTTCCATCTCCTGAACACCCCTGATAACCTCTTCCCCAAACATGCGGGCTAAAGAGGGCTCAATCAGCCCATCCGGAGCAATGGCTCCAGCACCAATCGATTGCTCAATGAGGCGCTCAAACTCTGGCTGAATTCCCAATACTTGATAGTTATTGCCATCACCTAAAACATCTTGAACGATCGTGCGACGCAGTGCATAACGAATATGCGGCAAGATCTCTAAAGGATCATTGAGTTTGCCCGCATATTCACTAGAGATTTCCAAAATGGTGCGCAGATCTTTGATGGGAACATTTTCTTCCAGCAGTAATTGCAAGATGCGCTGCAGCTGCGCCACGGTAACAATTTTCGGTATGACATCCTCAACCAATTTCGGGTAACTCATCTTGAAGTGATCAAGCAGGTCTTGGGTTTCTTGTCGACCTAATAGCTCGGCAGCATGCTGATGAATGAGGTGATCTAAATGCGTAGTGATGACTACTGCAGGTTCAACGACGGTATAGCCTTTAGCAATGGCTTCATCGCGCATGGTGCGCTCAATCCAAACAGCAGGCATACCAAAGGTTGGATCTTTCACTTCGATGCCCGGAATTTTATCGGTACCACTTTGTTGAATCGCTAATAGGCGATCTGGCAAGCACTGTCCTCGTCCAATCTCAGCACCGTAAAGCAAAATACGATAAGTCTCAGCACTCAGTTGCAAGTTGTCCCTAATATGTACAGACGGAATTAAAAATCCTACTTGAGTAACGAATTTTCGGCGAATCGCTTTAATGCGTTTAATGAGATCACTCTCATCACCTTTGTCTACCAATGGAATGAGGCGATACGCTAATTCAAGGCAGAGTGGCTCAACGATTGGAACATCTTTCCACTCTAGCTCCTCATTAACAACTGGCTGAGCCAAAGCTACTTTAGTTGCTGCAGCCTCTCTCTTAATGCGTTGGTGGGTTAAATAAGCAAGACCACCAAAAAGGGCAGCAAAGCCTAAGAAGATGACATGGGGCATACCAGGCAAGATGCCCAAGATGCCGAGCACTCCAGCTACAACGCCCAGTGCATTACTGTTCGCTTCAAACTGCTTGGAGACCTGACCGGAAAAATCATCCTCGGTGGCAACGCGGGTTACCAAGATACCGGCCGCAGTAGAAATAACGAGCGCTGGAATCTGCGCAACTAAGCCATCACCAATTGTCAGTGATGCAAAAGTGGAAAGCGCCTTGCCAAAATCCATGCCATGTTGCAGGACGCCAATCATCACACCACCGATGAGATTGATTACCAAAATCATGATGCCGGCCATCGCATCGCCACGCACGAACTTGGACGCACCGTCCATGGAACCAAAGAAGTCTGCTTCTTGCGCTACATCAGCGCGTCGTGATTTTGCTTCTTCTTGCTGAATAAGACCAGCATTGAGATCAGCGTCAATCGCCATCTGTTTACCAGGCATGGAGTCCAAAGCAAAGCGAGCAGAGACTTCCGCTACGCGGCCGGAACCTTTGGTGATCACCACAAAGTTAATGATCGTGATCACAATAAAGATCACGATACCCACCGCAAAGTTACCGCCAATCAAGAAAACACCAAAGGCCTCAATCACCTTACCGGCAGCATCCGTTCCTTTGTAACCGTCCATCAACACAATACGAGTCGAAGCGACGTTAAGGGACAGGCGAAGTAGGGTGGTTAACAGTAATACCGTTGGGAAGGCAACGAAATCTTTAAAACTCTTGATATTGATCGCTGTAAATAGAACGATGATGGACAGCGCAATATTGAAGGTAAAGAGCACATCGAGAATGATGGCTGGCAAGGGCACCAGCATCATGATCAGTACTAAAAGTACCAAAATCGGGATGGCGCCTTGTGCCGATGGGCTCGGCAACTTTGAGGTGTCAAAACCCAATATTTTCATGCGATAGGTCTATTGCCTGATAAATGATTAAAAATTGCCAAAAAACTGCACTAAATCAGTAGGCGCTAACCTATATATAGTGTTTAGCACCCCAATAGACCCTAAATATACTGTATTTCAGGGGAAAAAACATTAAAAATGGCAATAATTGCCGCATTTTTTAGACAAAAATTGCCTCTCAAAAAATAGCGTTGGTGGGCTAGAGCTTATAAGTTGAATTTTAATCAATTAAGGCTCATATTTCGACATTATAAATATATAAGTATTTGATTTATATGGGAATATTTTTTATTTCAGAATAATTGATAAAAAGAGCTAAACACTCTCGGAATAATTGCCGTATAAGACGATAGGGAGTCACCCCTTCTTTATCTAAAAAGATTGAGTGATTTATGGTCAATGCTTTCTAAAGATGTTAATTTCGCAAGAGGATGAGTTAGAAAAATCATGTCAGGTGTAGTTTTTTCAACAGGAAATGTGGCGAGCACACAGTATGCAAATGTGTCGCAGGGTACAAGCACGCCTGTAGATGCTGCTCCAATAAAGATTGCTACTCCTGCTGTTCCAAGCGATGCGGAAATAGTTTCCAAGGTAGCTAGCACTGAAATAAAACCTTCTAATGTTGCTGAAACAGCCCAAGCATCCAGAGTTGCAATTGATAGAGCAGCTGAACAAATCCAAAGCTTTGTTCAATCTATGGGGAGAGATCTGAGGTTTTCAATCGATAGTGCAACTGGATATCATATTGTAACAGTTACCAACCCCCAAACTGGAGAAGTGGTGCGTCAAATGCCATCCCCGGAATTGCTAAAAATTGCACAAAGCTTACCGCAATATAAGAGCGGCCTGGTAAATCAAAAAGCTTAAAACTAAAGCCTGATTAAAGGATTTGGCTTCCGGCTAGAGGGCTTATCAGGTATAGGTTGTAGCTTTACTCATCCACAATTCTTGTGCTTAATCGAACTCTAAGATTTAATTCTCAATTCCATCATTGAGGTGAACTAAAGTATTCGCTAGCTCTCCATAAATAGAGGCTAAAGAGAGGAGTCGTACATTTACGATGTGATACAAATTCAAGCGAAAAGCAACATGCTTTTAGCGGTTAATCAAAACACTGGAGTAGACTTAAAGTTTTAAGTATTGAAATAAAGGGTGGGGATGAAGTTACATATAGGCGGCTTGCAGGCCAAAGATGGCTGGAAGATTCTGAATGTGCAAAAATTTACGAATGTAGATTATTTGGGCGACATATCAGACCTTGAGCAATTTGAGGATTGTCAATTTGACGAGATTTATGCAAGCCATGTTTTGGAGCATGTGCCTCAAAAAAAAATGCTGGCAACGTTTCAGGGAATATTTAGGGTCTTATCCCCTGGCGGTCTTTTTTATATTTCGGTTCCTGATTTAGATATCTTGTGTCGCACCTTCATTGACCCAAAATTAAACCCTAATCAGAAAATGCTTACTATGCGCATGATGTTTGGGGGGCAAATGGATGAGCACGACTTTCATTACTTCGGCTGGAATCAGCAATTTATGATTGATTTTTTGCGGGATGTTGGATTTACTCACGCACAAAAAGTCGAATCTTTTGATCTTTTTGAGGATACGAGTAACTATATGCCCTTTGGATTTCCAGTTAGCTTAAATATTATTGCGAGAAAGTAGCATTTATGAATTTAATAAATAAATAAATTGGCTGGTGAAATGCCTTTGCGCCACATAGTTACTACCTCTGAATATCCACGCTCGATGCTGCGTGTATAAGACTCAGTATCGAATAATTTGGAGGTTAATCTATTTTTAGCAATGTTTTCTCGGACTAAATCTAATTTATCTCTGTTATTAGCGAGATTAATTGCGATACGCTCATACTCATCCTCTGAGTACGCTATTAATTCAGGTGTATTGAGTGATTTGAGAATGCTTCCCGCAACTCTACTAGAAAATGTTCTTCCTGCTAATGTCACAACAGGAAGGCCTGACCAAAGTGCATCACTAGCAGTGGTATGAGCATTGTAAAAAAAGGTATCAAGAAATAAATCAGCTAGTTTAAGTCTTGCTAAATGGTCTTTCATCTCCGGCAATCTTTGTGCAAAAACGATTCTTTTTTTATCGACACCATATTTTGAGAATTCCGCCAGTAATCTATCATTAGCTGCGCTAAAGTTATTTGCAAGCCATAGAATGCTGTTTGGGGTAGCATTAAGGATATTCATCCAACATTTCATTACCCTTGGATTTATTTTGTATGAATTATTAAAGCATGCAAATACAAATTTGCCTTCTTCTAGGCCGAACTCTTTTCTGGCTGGGATTGAGTCAGCAATTTTTTTCGTCGAGTCGTTTACTTGGTAACTAGGAAGATAAATTATTTTTTCGGTATAGAAACTTCTAGCATCCTCGGGAATTAAAAATTCATCTGCAATAATGTAGTCATAAGCAGTGTTAGCCATTGTTCCTGGGAATCCAAGATAATTTATTTGGATTGGCGCGCATCTTTTTGAGAATATCTCAAATCTTGCTCCTGCTGTGTATCCACCTAAATCAATTGCAATATCAATTTCCATATGGCGACACAGATTTACAACTTCATCATCTGATAGGTCTAGGGTATTAATTACTTTATCTAGCGAGTTATCTATTCTTACTCTTGATTCATCATTAATTATTGGACCATGCGAGAATCCTATTATCTCAAATTGGCTTTTATCATGGAATTCAAACATCCCTGAAATTAAATGGGCTACTGGATGATTATGGAAATCGGCAGAAAAGTATCCAATTTTAATTTTTCGAGAAACTTCATTGCCCTTAAATTTAATTTTTTCAACTGAAATTAAATTTTTATCTTGAGCATAAATTCTTGCACATTTTTGCTCAATTTTGGGTTCATTTTGAATCCCAATAAGCGGAAATGGCAGCGAGACCTTTTTATTTTTTTTAACACCTTCTAAAACCTCGCTCAAGAGCTGGTCAAAATTTCCCCAGTCCCATGCGATCATTTTCACGTGTAATAGCATGCCAAGCAGATAATCTAAATTTGGATTCTTGGCTAGAGCATATTCATATGCGTTTTTAGCTTCATCATACCTTTTAAGCTCGCGTAGTAAATCCGCATAATTACAAATGGGATCGATGAAGTCCCCATCCAATTCTATAGCCCTTCTAAAACAATTGAGAGCATCTTCCTTTTCCCCGTATTTGGAAAGTGCGCTCCCTTTATTATTGTAGAAAAGTGCAGCCTTAGGATCCAAGGTAATAGCTGAGTTGTAATCATCAATAGCTTCTGCATATTTATACAGTGCAGCTTTGGCAAGCCCTCGATTATTTAGTGCCAGCGCAAATTGTGGATCCCAACAAAGTGCATTGTTGTACCCCTCTATTGCACTGTCAAATTTGCCCGTTAGATAAAGTGCGTGAGCTTTGTTGTAATAGGCGTGTACATTTTGTGGATCAAGATCAATACATTTGTTATAGGCATCAATTGACTGAGGAAATCTTTTGAGATCCTGAAGGGCATTCCCAAGGTTAAAGTATGCGGAAGCATAGTTGGGGTCAAGGCTTATTGCTAGTTTGAAGTTGTTAGCTGCCTCCAATGGGCTGTTTAGATTTTGAAGGGCAATCCCAAGATTATTGTGCACCGCAGCATATTTCGGATTGAGTTTCTTTGCTTTTCTAAGTAGTTTGACAGCCAGCTCGAATTCCTTGTTTTGGGAGTGAATGACGCCTTGCAAATGAAGAGCATCAAAGTGATTTGGACATATCCTCAATATTTCCTGGTAGATATTTGAAGCCTTTGCCAGATCCCCAGATTTTTGATGGTTGAGGCCATTGTGAATGAGTTCGTTGAGTTTTTGCTCGATAGATTGATTCATTGATGAATTATGTATGGATGCTATTTGTGGGTGTAGAAGAGGGCAAAAAATGCCATTCTATTTGAAAAAAATCAATTAATACAAGCACTTGCAAAATTAACTAACCACAAACATGTATTTATCCGTTTGAAAAGTACGAGGCAATTTAAATAAGTTAGTGAAAGTCTAAACGAAAACTTAAAACTTGCCGTTAATTCAGATATCGGGATGTCGATCCCATTAGGAGAAAAAAATGTCAACAGTAATTAACACAAACCTAGCTTCGCTTTTTGCGCAAAATAGCCTGTCCAATGCTCAGAACAATTTGGCAACATCTGTCCAAAGACTATCTTCTGGTTTGAGAATAAACAGCGCAAAAGATGATGCAGCAGGTTTGGCGATTTCCCAAAATATGCAGAGTCAGATTAATGGTACAAATCAATCAGTACGTAATTTATCTGATGCAACCAACTTATTGCAAACCGCAGACACATCACTTTCATCAATTCAGGATATGCTCTTGCGTCTAAAGCAATTATCAGTCCAGGGCTATGATGGATCACTTTCGGCTAATCAAAAACTAGATATTGTTCAGGAGATGAAAGACCTCAATACTGAAATCAATGCTACCGCTCAACGCACAGCATTTAATGGAATTAATTTATTGACTTCTGGCTCTTCGATTGACTCTGTAAACTCAGATTTAGTGGCCGGCCAAACCTTAACAACCACTGCGGTTGCTGTGGCAACTACTGCAGGTACTTTGGGTGTAGCTACCAAAAACCTCGGTGATGCTGCAACATCTACTTATTCAATTGCAATTGACCCAAGTCTTGCTACTCGCACACCTGGTACCTATACATTCACAAGCCTTAATAACCAGTTGACAATGACTGGCACCTTTAATGGCCTTTCCCAGTCTCAGACTGTTACTGTTGCTGATGCACCTTCAGACAACTTGGCCGCAAGAACAACAAGTCAGGTATTGAATTTTGATAAGTTTGGGGTTGCCTTCACCTTAAATACTACTAACGCCGCAGCTGCGTCTGAAACTGGTGCAGTTTTAGCTGCCGCAATTGTTACTAAGGGCTCTACATTAGTCATTAATGGTGTTAACGGTGATGTTACTGATGTTCGTTTATCTGGCGTTGCACCTGGAACTTACACAATGGCAACAACTGCAACTGGTGCTGATTATTTGAAATTGTCTGGCACTATTAACGGTGTATCTACAGTACAAGAAATTCAACTATCAACTAATGCTGCAAACGCAACAGAAACTGTTAACTTTAGTAGTTTTGGTATTCAGTTTGATATTAAGAGTTACCAGCAACAGACGGGCGCACAGTTGGTAACCGCCTTGACAACAAGAACAAGCGGCGCGGGCTCAACAACTGGGGCAATTATTGTCGGCTCTGGAAATAACAGTGCATTGAAGTTCCAAAGCGGTCCAACTTCTGATCAGTTTATTCAAATCGACACTTTGAATGTGCAAACTGGAAGTAGTGGATCAACAGCTGGTCAAGCAATTGAGATGATGACGCTAGGCACTCGTATTACTTCATCATCAGCCGGTAATTTAGGAACCCTCGGAGCTGGTGATACGATCGATACATGGCAGACCGCATTTAAAAATGCTGCCGCTGCGGTAGATAATGCTCTCGAATATATATCTACTAAGCGTGCAACTTTCGGCTCCCAAATGAATCGTTTGAGCTTTGTGTCTACAAACTTACAAGCTCAAAGCACTAACTTGCAAAATTCACGTTCTGCAATTATTGATACAGATTTTGCAGCTGAAACTGCAAAATTGACTAAAGGACAGATCATGCAGCAGGCTGCAACAGCAATGTTGGCGCAGGCCAATCAAATGCCAAACGTAATCTTGTCTTTATTGAAATAAGTAATTTGCAAAGCAATACACAAAAATCAGGGTGACCTGATTTTTGTGCCTTAGGAATACGCATTATGTAGTTAATGGGAGGTAATATATGAGTCAAGTCGCCGCATTGAATTCTGTGCCACAGCCAATGGCAGTTGGAGTAATGCAAACGGCTGGTTCAGTACCTGAGCGAGTAGCTCAGCCAATTCGCAGTGATGCGGAGGTTGTGTCAAAAGCTGCCAGCACTGAAATTAAGCCATCTGCAGTAAATGAGGTAACGCAGCCAACGCGCGAAGTAGTTGCCAAAGCTGCTGAGCAGATTCAAAGTTTTGTTCAGTCTATGGGCCGCAATTTAAGCTTTTCTGTTGACAGCACAACTGGTTATCACATTGTTCGCGTAACAAATCCGGAAACTGGAGATGTCGTTCGGCAATTGCCAACTGAAGAATTAATTCGTATTGCCCAAAGTTTTGAGCAATTAAACGCAACTTTAGTGCATCAAAAAGCATAATATTTTCGTGCCAAGTCTAGTCTTGGCACGAAAATTGCATAAATTTATCTACCTCAGCATGCTTTTCTGGGAACTAATTTCTTTAACAGCGTTGTATTGATAAGGGTGGGAATTTAAGAAATGGCGGTTTCTTCATCTAGTGCAAGCACTTCTAGTGCGGGAGCTGCCTCCATAGATGTGGCTAGTATTGTTGCTCAATTAATGACAGTTGAGAATAAGCCACTAGATGCGCTTGCCGCCAAAATTTCCCAGCAACAGGTAGTTATTAGTGATTTAGGGACAATTAAGAGCAAAGTTTCGGCATTAGGGGATATGCTTAAAGCTTTCCAAAATCCCGCCTCTTACAATAGTGCTGTTGCCAGCACAACCGATTCAACGATCTTGCAGGCTAATGCCGCAAATGGAGCTATACCAGGCAGTTACAACGTAACCGTTGGCTCTACCGCATCCGCATCAAAATTCACTATCTCCGGGTATTCTTCGATGACGGATTTGGCGGGTATCAACTCTGTAGCGGGATTTTCTATTACAGTTGGGTCCACGACTTACAACACCTTGGGGACGCCTGCTGGAACGCCCTCTCTTGCCGCAAGTGCAACTATTGGTGATTTACGTAATTGGATCAATGGACTTGGCGTGAACGTAAATGCTAGTCTTGTTCAAACCACTGATTCTTCGCACTATGCATTGATGATTCAAGGAACGCAAACTGGAGTTGCTAATGCTCTTAGTTATGCTGGTCTAGACATGGTTTCAGGCCCCTCAATCGTAATTACTTCAGGTTCTGCGGATGTGCCAACCATCACTGAATCTGCAAGCGTAACTTTTAATGCTTTGACGGCAGGACAAACCCTGGTTATTGGCGGCTTGACCTTTACAGCTGGCACCAGTGGCGCGACAGCAGATCAAGTTGCTGCAGCGTTTGCTGGCATCGCAAATGAGGAAACCTATACTAGTATTAATACTGACAAGGGATTGGGGGATGCGAGTGGAGGCGCTTTTACGGCCGGAAGCTTAAGCGCTTGGTCCAGTGGGTCTGCCACCGGTGCCAACATTGTATTTACTAGTGATATATCGAATTCTAATGTTGATAATCTTGTGAGCTCAGGCTCGGCTGGTGGTCTTACTGCAACTACTGTAAGCACGGCACAAGATGCGGCCTTTACAATCAATGGAACGGATTTTGTTAGATCGTCTAATGCTGTCGGGGATGTTATTGACGGGGTTGCTTTAAATTTGGTTTCTTCCTCTGGCACGACGCAGGTCTTAAATATTGCTAGGGGCGCAGATAATTCAAAGCAAACCATTGCGAACCTAATTAGTGCATACAATGATCTTGTAAGCACTTATAAGTCCATGACTGCAAACCCAAGCAATTCCAGTGCAAACAAGCTAGGGACATTTGCTAACTCACCAACAGTTTTATCTTTTATTGGTGATATAAAGTCTAAACTTTCGAGTGGGGCAACTTATGGCAGTCCTGATCCTGTAACTGGTAAATTAAGCACTATTAGTTTGAGCGCCATGGGAATGGATTTGCAGCTTGATGGAACAATAAAGTTTAATGATGCAGCTTATGCTTTGGCTAGCAACAAAGGGTTGCAAAGTATTTTATCGGCAGGGGTCAAAATTGGAGGGGTTACAGGTACGCTATCTTCCAACCCCAGAGTTACAACAACGCAAGGCACCGCTTCAAGTAATGAGTCTGCTAGTGTTGCATTTAGTTCAATGTCGCCAAACGAAACCCTATCTTTTGCTGGATTAACTTTTAAGGCTGGATCCAGTGGAGCGAGCGCAGCGCAAGTGGCATCTGCATTTTCGTCACTCTCGCCAGCAGGTACCACAGCAGACAGCTTTAACAGCAGCAAATCTCTTAGTGCATTAACTGGTGGAACCTTTACATCTGGAGTTTTAACGGGATGGTCTAGTGCAGGAGCGATTGGCACCTCCGTTGTTTTCACAAGCACAACTTCAAATGCTGATGTTGCTGATTTAACCTCGACACAAACTGCTGGAACTACAGATCTACTGGCATTTATTAACTCGCAAGTTGGCACAAATGGCGTTTTGTCCTTGGAGATACTGGCCAAAACAACTGCATCTAGTAACTTAACGAAGCATCAGGCTGATTTGCAAGCGCGACTGCTAACAATTCAAAATAATCTAACTGCCCAATACTCAGCTTTAAATGCACTTTTATATCAGCTAAGCTCAACAAGTACTGCCTTATCAAGCGCATTTACTGCTTTGACCAACAGTCAAAGCAGTAATTAATGATTGGCGTGCTATCTACGGGGAATTATTAGTGATGAATAAATCTGCTCGCGCCTATGCTGCAAATGAAGTGCTTACTGGGGTTAATGGCTCAGACGCAGGTCAACTGATTGTTCTAGTTTATGAACGAGTCTTTGATCATTTGAAATTAGCCAAGAATGCTCTGGATAATGGCGAGTATGGAATTGAATCTTTTACTAAAGCTCATGACCTTATTCAGCAGGGTTTGTTGGCATGCCTTGATTACGAAGGTGGAGGTGAAGTTGCTTTAAGTCTCGGTGCTGTATATGAATGGACTTTACGTGAGATTTTAAGTGCACGATTAAATAAATCCCCTGAGAAAGTTCAAGAGATTTTGGATGTATTGTGGCCGCTATATGAAGCATGGTTGGTTTTGGCTCCAAAAGATGAAATAGTACATTTGGTTTCAACTTCAAGTGTTGAAGTCAATATTTCTCAGGCCACACATTACTAGAATTAATTTGGTGCTGTCGTGCTATCAGAGATATGATGGCTAGCATCATTAACATTAGCGAGGATTGAGTATGGCCATACCAATTCCCTCGAATTTACCCATCAATCCTGTGGTGGATTACCACCGCAATGATTTAATTACCCCTCCATCTGCACCAGCGGTTGTCGAGAGTCTTGGTGCAATCGACCCCCGGGTAGCATTAAAGATGCCCTTACCAGTTGGGGATTCATCTGCTAGCGCCGCTATGCACGATGCATTGCAGAATGCCGCTGCTAGAGCGGGTGCCGCTGTTGCATCTGAGCCCAATGTTGATCAGGCAGTCTTCTTAGAGCTTTCATCTATGACCGGTGATCTGGCAGAGGCCTCAGGTAATCCGTCTCAAGCTCGAGTAACGAGTTTGTTATCCCAGAGCCTGGCGCGCATGGATACCCTGGGTGGTGCTGCACTTGGGCAGCTGCTCTCAGATATCTTGGCGGTTGATGTGCCTCAGCTTGGCAAGTCCATTACTACAGATGCAAAGGCTGCTATAGCTCAAAATGCTGTGGTTAATTGGCCTGGAGCTAGTACTCAAACCCCACTTGTTAATGTCGCGGATCCTAAATTGGCAATGGCGACTTTGTATCAAAATCTGCAGAGCTCAGGAATATTTGCAGCTGATCAGCTCAAGCGCTTATTGTTTCCTGCAAGTGAGGAAGACGGAGCACCATTAGCCACCAGTAACAGTGTTGAGACTGAAACCGCAAATTTAGTTAACCAGCTTTCAACAGACTCACCGGCAGTACGAGACTCAGTCAAATTACTTTTGCGCGGAGATATTCTCTGGCAAGGGCAACTGATGCCAAACGTCCAAGGGCGCTTATATCGCGAGGATGCATGGGAAGCAGATCCAGATCAGCCTGGGCAATTACAAAAAGGTAGCCGCATCACGATGGAAGTTACTTTGCCAAACTTGGGCCCATTTAAAGTTGTCGGCACTCAGTTTGGCGAAAGTGTGCACGTAGCAGTAGAAGGTACTCCTGAGGCGCAAAGCACCCTGACAAATGCTTTTTCAGATTTGCTAGAACAAATACGCGCGCAAGTTGATCCTGATACCAAAGTCAGCCTAAAGGGTGGGGGATCATCCAATGGATGAGAAAAAGATCCGTAAAGCAGTTGCGCTTGCCTATGAGGTCAATAGCGCTGCACCACGCATTACCGGACAAGGTGAGGGCTTTGTGGCCGAAGCCATTTTGGCCAGGGCAAAAGAATTTGGTATTCCAACCAAAACAGAGCCAGAGCTAGTGGAGTTTTTAATGCAACTCAAACTGAATGAATTAGTGCCCCCTAAACTCTATGCTGCAGTGGCTGAAGTGCTGGCTTGGGCCTATGAGGTGGATGGCAAAACCGTACCCAATCCAAATAACATTCCGATAGATTCTCGATAAGAGATCTTGGTAATAAAAAAGCCCAGTTGAACTGGGCTTTTGCTTGTCTGGGGGCTTGGACTACTTAAACTTGTAAGTTAGTCACTTCTTTGTAAGCATCCACCAATCTGTTACGAACGGCAATCATCCCTTGCAAGGAAAGGTTGGCTTTTTGGAGGGAGACGATCACGTCTTCCAGTGAGGTATCTGATGCACCAGTTGCGAAAGACTGGGCTTTAGCTTGAGCACTATTTTGGGCGGTATTAACATTTTCAATGGCGTTTTTGAGAACTGCAGAGAAATCAACACCATTGCCAGCTTGGTTATCAGTAGCGACAGGCTGACCACTGGCTGCAGCGGCTAATGCCTGCATCCGGGTAATCATCGAATCTACGCTGGTTGTTGTGCTCATGCGCCTAATTATCTAACAAAAACAATCAAAATACTCATTCATTTAGAAAGCCAGCTTCTTTATAGGCTTTCAGCTTGTAGCGTAATGCCCTTGCTGAGATACCTAATACTTCTACGGCTTTCGTTCTATTTCCATTTACTTCTGCCAAAACCTTGAGAATGTGCTCACGCTCAACCGACTCAATATCCTGACTCACTTCACCCTTAAATAATGCAATTTCTGTGCCATTTTGGGGCATATTGCTATCTGGAGCTGGATTTATTGCTGCTTTTGGGGAGTGATCGACTGTGGCTGTGTGGGTCAGTTGGGAGTCATCCAGCTCCAAGTCTTCCGCATAGATTTGATCCCCGTCTGCCAATAAAACCGCTCTTTGGATAATGTTCTCAAGTTCGCGGACATTGCCAGGCCAAGGGTACTTTTGTAAAAGAGCTCTGGCTGCCACACTCAGGGTAAGCGAATCACGACCAATATTTACGCTATAGCGTTTGAGAAAGAACTCCGCTAGGGGAATGATATCCAGCGGACGGTTACGCAATTCCAGAACATGAATCGGGAATACGTTTAGGCGGAAGTACAAATCCTCCCTGAACTTGCCTGCCTTGACTTGCTCCTGAAGATTGAGGTTAGTAGCTGCAATGATTCGCACATCTGCCTGAATCGAATCCGTAGATCCAATGCGTTCAATCATTTTGTCTTGCAATACGCGCAATAGTTTGGCTTGAAGCGGTGCTGGCATTTCTCCAATTTCATCTAAGAAGAGAGTGCCTTTATGAGCTTGCTCAAATTTACCTGCTTGTGATTTGGTAGCGCCAGTAAATGAACCTTTTTCATGACCGAACAAAATCGATTCCAGCAAAGTCTCTGGAATGGCAGCACAGTTAATCGCTACGTAAGGACCTTTTGCGCGCTTAGATGTTTTATGAATGTGATGCGCAATTACTTCTTTACCTGCACCAGATTCACCTGTCACTAAAACGCTCGTATCGGTTGCAGCTACTCGTTCACATCTTGTGAAGGTAGCAATACTTTGTGGATCTACGGCAATCACGTTGTGTTCAGCAGGTCGAATCTGTGAGCCCACTTCTTTAGTTTTTGGCGTGGCTTCTACTAGAGCAGATGCTTCAGGTGTGCTTGCAGAATTCGTTTCTGGTGGGTAATAGCGAGAAATAATTTCAATGAGTTGTTGTGGCACAAAAGGCTTAATCAGAAAGTCTCTTGCACCTGCTTTCAGTGCCTCGACAGCAAGCTTGGTATCGGCAAAGGCAGTCATGATGACCACTGGTAAATCGGGGCATTCTGTTTGTGCAATCTTGAGCAGATCTAAGCCGGTCATGCCAGGCAGCTTGTAGTCTGTAACCAATACAGTCTTGAGCCCAGGGCGTAAGAGGGGCACTACTGTCTCAGCTCTTTGGTGGGTCACAAAGTCAATATTTTTCATGCGCAGCGTGACTGCAATAGCCTCTCTGAGGTCTTCATCATCCTCAACCAGAATCACAGGGAAACGTTGATCAATAGCGTCATTCATTTCAATAGTTCGTTTCTCAGTATTTATTGTTGCGTGATGGGTAAGGTAATCTTGAAGACTGCACCGTGCTTGGTGTTGTGAACGGCAATCGTTCCACGGTGGGCATCTAAAGTATTTTTGGCGATCGATAGACCAAGACCAGTGCCATTAGCGCTGGTAGTAGAGAAGGGCTCAAACAAGGAGTCAATGATGGTGCTCGCAATACCGGGGCCTTGATCTTCAATGGTGATGATCAATTTCTTTGAATCAATATTTGCAGTCAGTAAGACAGTATCTTGAGGCTGTGAGACTGCTAGTGCGTTTTCAAGAATAGCCACTAATGCATTCGGAATAGATTTTGGTTCTACTAGCAACATGGCTGTCTCAGAAATATTGCACTGAACATTGAGCTTTACTTGCTTTGTTTCAAACAGGGCCTGAATGCTAGCTTGCGCTTCATCAATTAGTTGTTTGGCAGATGTAAGAACAGTTTTGGTGGGGCGATTAGAAATAAATCGCAACATGTCTTGTGAAAGTTTTTCTAGATCAAGTAATTGCTTGCGTAAGCGCAAGGCAAACTCTTTAGCCATCTCTGGCTGCACTTCATCATCACAAAGATGGGATGAATACAGAAGGGCGGTAGCAAGTGGTGTGCGAAATTGGTGTGCAATACCGGCAGCCATCTTGCCCATGGCAGTGAGGCGATTTTCGCGCTGGGTTTCTTGGTGAAGAGCAATGTTGGCGGTAATGTCTTGAATCTGCACAAAGCTACGTATGCCCTCGTCAATGCGAATGACCTGAACCATTTTTTGCGGGGAGTTGCGATCCTCGGCATTACCAATCAGGTACTCTCCAGGGGCAATAGAGGCTTGCCAATCATGTGGCAACTGAAAATGATTGCCTGTGCTTAAGCTAGGTAAGAACTGAAGGACTGCTGGGTTATGAAGCAGAACAATATTGTTCTCGAGCAGTATTACTCCAGCTGGAATGGCATTTAATAGGATCCCTAAGCGCTGATTGGACTTTTGCAACTCGGAGCTGAGTTGATTGATCTTCTCTTGAAGAGCTGCTTGCTGAGTCTCGAGTTTTTGAGATTCCGCATAAAAAATGGCAAATGCTTCCTCTAGGTGCTTAGCAGCTAGAGTGGGATCTTTCTCAGCGGTTATATTGGGGGCTGACTTGGTCAATGTATTTATCTATGGCTAAATGCGTATTAAATGACTTTGGTTTTGTAATAACTAGGGCGGCAAATTTTGCCTCTTTATTCCCATAGAATATCAATATTTAGGGAAAAAAGGCAAAAAGGTTCTATATTTAGTGATATTATGTTTACAGAATTTTTACCTGATTTGACGGAATCGACCCATTGAGCGAAGAGGCAAAGCCCGGAATACAGGAAAGCGAAAAGGATGCAGCAGTAGTCAGCATTGGCTCTAAAGCCGCCTCCGCAGCTATTCCAGCGATGGCCCCATCTAAGGGCAAGGTCAAACTCCCCTCAAAATTAGGCGAACTCCAACAGCGTTTTGGTGCTCTTGGTCTACAACAGCGCCTGATCGTACTTGCTGCACTCTTCCTCTTTATTGCAGTCTTGGTCTTTGTTTCGATTTCCGGCCGAAGTAGGGATGACTACCGCGTACTTTTCTCCAGTATTAACGAGCGTGACGGCGCTGCGATCGTAGCTGCCTTGCAGCAGATGAATGTTCCTTACAAGTTCACAGAAGGTGGTGCTGCTATTTTGGTGCCAGAGTCATCTGTTTATGAAACCCGTTTGCGCCTTGCTGGACAAGGGCTTCCCAAGGCGGGCAACGTTGGTTTTGAGTTGCTTGAAAACCAAAAAATGGGTACCAGCCAGTTTGTAGAGCAGGTGAACTATCAGCGTGGTCTTGAGGGTGAGTTGGCTCGTAGCATTAGCTCATTGGCGCAGGTTAAATCTGCTCGTGTGATGTTAGCCATTCCTAAGCAAACCGCATTTATGCGTGAGCAAGAAAAACCCACTGCATCTGTTGTCGTCACAATGCATCCTGGTCGATTCTTGGATGCTCAGCAAGTTGCTGCCATCACGAATTTAGTAGGTTCTTCAGTGCCTAATCTAGGCCCAGCCAATGTCACTATTGTTGACGCTGAAGGTAGTCTCCTAGCCCCCAATGCCCAACGTTTAATGGGCTTGGATAGCAATCAGTTGAAATATGTAGCGGAACTTGAAGGCGCATTATCTAAGCGGGTTCAGGCCATCTTAGAGCCCGTCACTGGTAAAGAAAATGTACGTGCTCAAGTAACGGTTGATATGGATTTTGGTGAGCTTGAGCGAACCGAAGAAACGTTCGGTCGCAACTCACCACCAAATCAGTCCTCCATTAGAAGTCAGCAAACAAACGAAGCAGCAACACCTGGATCTGCAGCGGCAGGCGTCCCTGGTGCGCTCACCAACCAACCTCCTGGTGGCGGTCAGGCGCCTATTAATGCGGCAGGCGGAGCTGCTGCTGGGCCGCAGAATCTCAATGCACCGCCATCAAGTTCAAGCTCTACTGCTAGCAACATCAAAAAAGACTCAACAATCAACTACGAGTTAGATCGTGCGATTCAGAGAATTAAATCTGAAAAAGGTCAAGTCAGAAGAGTGTCTGCTGGTGTAGTAGTGAACTACAAGCAGCCCACCGGGGTTGATAAAGATGGTAAGCCACTCAAGCCTGTGCCTTATAACGCCAAAGAGTTGGACCAGATTAATAACCTAGCTCGTGATGCTGTTGGCTTTAATGAGCGTCGTGGTGATAGCGTCAGTGTTGCCAATATTCCGTTTAAGGTTGAAGCTGACGTTGAACCTCCTTTTTACAAGCAGGCGGGTGTAATTGAGCTCAGCAAAGAGTTCTTTAAGTTTGCGATTATTTTGGGATCTCTAGGTATTATTTTCTTTGGCGTTGTGAAGCCTTTACTCTTTCCTAAGAAGATGGATGAGGCCTTGGAAGAGCAGCGTATAGAAGAAGAGTTTGATGAGAAGATGAAGGCTGAGATGGCCCAAATGGATCCGAAAGCTCGCGACAAGCGTCGCATGGAAATGGAATTGCTCAAAGAGCGTCAGCGAATTGCTGAGGAAGAAGAGCGCGCACGTCTTGAGGAAGAGCGTGCCAAGCTTGAAGAAGATCGTAAACGTGCTGATGAAGAGAAGAAGCAAGAGTACGACGAGTTACTCAAGTACGCGCAAGAATTTGTGGAGGAGAACCCTAAAGTGGTCTCCTCTATCTTTAAAGAGTGGCTGGCCGATGATGCCGAAAAAACAAATACTGCTAATGCCGCTGCGGCAAACGCTGGTTGAGATAAAGAGTAGATAGACATGGCTGACGAAGAAACCGGCGCCCCCAAACAGCTCTCGATCGCTGAAGCTCTGAAAGAGGGCGTCAAGGGCGCAACTCAATCTGGAAGTTTGACTTTCGAGGAGCTGGATGGTGCTTCGCGCGCTGCCGTGGTGTTGTTGGCAGTAGGTGCTGAATCTGCTGCAAATGTTTTGCGTCAAATGACGCCATTTGAAGTGCAGCGCCTATCCGGAAAGATGGCGGTTGTTCGCTCCTTAAGTCGCGATCTTGTATTGCAAGTGTTGCGTCAGTTTAAGGATGTCACTGCGAATAACTCACAAGTGGCTTTCGATACCGATTCCTTCATGCAAAACATGCTGACTAAAGCGATGGGCGCTGAAGGTGCTTCTGATTTGCTCGGTCGTCTAGAGTCCACGCTCGACATGTCGGGTATTGAAACTCTGAAGCGTATGGAATCTGATGTTCTGTACGAGATGATTAAGAATGAGCATCCGCAAATTATTGCTACAGTGATGGTGTTCTTGGAACCATCGCAAGCAGCCTCTGTTCTCAAGTTGTTTGCTGATGATTTGCGTAACGAATTGATCTTGCGTATTGCCTTATTAGAGAAAGTCCAACCAGCTGCCTTGAAAGAATTGAACGAAGTCATGTCACGATCCGCAGGTCCAGATGCCGACTTCCGCAGAAGCACCGTAGGTGGTGTTGTGCCTACTGCAGAAATTCTCAATATGCTGTCCGGTGGCTTGGACAAAGAAGCGCTCAATACGATTCGTAACTTTAATGGCGAATTGGCTGATGCAATTCAAGAGAAGATGTTCGTGTTCGAGGATTTCAACGACATCGAGGATCGTTCACTACAGACCCTCTTGTTAGAGGTTCCGCAAGAAACTTTGATCGTTGCTCTGAAAGGCGCAAGTCCAAAGTTGCGCGAAAAGCTCTTCAAAAATATGGCCAAGCGTGCTGCCGATGGCGTGCGCGAAGATCTCGAGACTCGCCCACCAGTCAAGGTACAAGAAGTCGAAGAGATGCAAAAAGAAGTTATTCGTGTTGCACGTGTCTTGGCTGATGAAGGCCGCATGATCATGGAAAGGGGCAAGTCAGCCGATGCCTTCCTCTGATGAGGACTCCCTGCTGACGAGGTGGGAGCCTCCCTCCTTTGATCCTCCAAAGCCCCCTAAACCTCCTAAGGTTGCGCCTATTCAATACCCAACGGTTGAAGAGGTTGAGGCGATTCGCGACAACGCCTATAAAGAAGCTTATGAGTTAGGCTCAAATCAAGGTTTTGTAGAAGGTAGGGATGCCGGTTACAAAGAAGGCAAGGAATCAGGCTATCGCGAGGGTTATAAGCAGGGCTATGTCGAGGCAGACGAAGAAACTAAACGTTTACAAGATGCTCTGGGTCAATTGCTTGAATCAATCACTGGAATGCCTGAGGCCATTGCTGAGCCCCTCACACAACTGAGTTTTGAGATTGCCTCTCGCCTTGCTGCCAATATTTCAATGGAGCGTGCTCCGTTCGTAGCGGCTGTTCAAGAAGCCTTGATGCGTCTTCCACGCCCCGGTGAAAATCTTTACCTGCGTCTGCGAGCAGAAGAGGTTGAGACTTGGAAAAAAATTGTTGATGATCCCGGTCTCCCATTTGCCTGCACTATTTTGGTTGACGCGGATGTACGCCCAGGACATGCTTATGTTGAGGTGAGTGGTGCACGTATTGATGTGGGCCTTGAGGCACGCTTAGCTCTCGTCAGAAACGCCTTAGGTTTGGATGGCACTGCTGAAGAGCTCGCAACGGTGAACACAGAAGCCTTGATCGATAGCAGCATCAATATGCTTGAAGATGAATCTAGTGATGACTCTCACCTGGATGAAGAGCGGAACCTAGATCTCCCTGACTCTGGTGAGGTGGAGAAAGAGTGAGTCACTTGCAGCCGACTCAATTAGCAGATCAACTGGAGATGCGCAGGCAGCATCTGGCGCAAGCGCCTCGCTCGATTCGTGAGGGTAAGCTCAAGCGGGTTTCTGGAATTGTGCTTGAGGTAGAAGGTTTGCCAATGAGCATTGGTACTGGTGCAACCATACTGTCTGAACTCGGTGGCAAAACATACGATGCTGAATGCATCGGCTTTAACGGTGCCATTACCTATTTAATGCCGATCGACACGATGGAAGGTATTTCTCCTGGAGCTTTGGTTTATCCAGCAGATACCCCCTTTAATTCTGGATCGGGATATACCTCCAATAGCATCGGTGAGCCATTGCCCATCGGCGAGAGTCTGCTTGGTCGTGTAGTCGATGGCTTAGGTCGTCCGATTGATGGCAAAGGTTATGGGGAAAAGCAATTCTCTCCATTTATTCAAAGAACTTTGAATCCATTGGATCGCACCCCAATTCATGAGCCATTAGATGTTGGGATTCAAGCAGTCAATGGTTTGCTCACAGTGGGTCGAGGACAGCGGGTTGGAATCTTTGCTGGTTCTGGGGTTGGTAAAAGCGTTTTATTAGGTATGCTCGCGCGCAACTGCGTAGCTGATGTGATCGTGATTGGTTTGGTGGGTGAGCGTGGTCGTGAGGTGCGTGAGTTTTGTGAAGACACACTCGGCCCTGAATCATTTAAGCGCGCTGTTGTAGTTGCTGCTCCAGCAGATGCTTCACCCTTAGCGCGCTCTAAGGGTGCCTCGTATGCAACTGATGTAGCTATCTGGTTTAGAGATCAAGGTAAACATGTTGTTCTCATTGTGGATTCTCTGACGCGTTATGCGATGGCATTGCGCGAGATTGGTTTGAGCTTAGGTGAAGCGCCAGTAGCACGTGGATACCCGCCTAGTGTGTTTGCACGTATGCCTGAACTGGTTGAGCGCGTTGGTAATGGCGCTAATCCCGATGGATCGATTACGGCGTTTTATACCGTGTTGCTAGAAGGTGACGATACGAATGATCCAGTTGCGGATACTGCCCGCGGAATTTTGGACGGTCACTTCTTCTTATCTCGTGAATTAGCAGATAGTGGTCACTACCCAGCTATTGATGTTGAAAAGTCAATTTCTCGTGTGATGCCTAAAGTGGTTTCCAAAGAGCATCTCTTATCCGCAAGGCGCCTAAAGCAACTCTACAGTCGGTATATGAGGGGGCGCGATTTAGTTTCTATGGGCGCCTATATTGCCGGAACTGACCCAGATTTAGATGCAGCGCTCCAGGCTTGGCCAAAAATTCAGGCATTTTTACAGCAAGATGCCGAGCAAACCATTCCAATCGATCAAACTGAAAAACTCCTTTTCGAGATCGCTCCACCGGTGGTTTAATTCCTTATGTCTGCTATTGAGCTACTTCTGCGCCTAGCTAAAATCCGCGAGGATCAAGCAATGGCTCGTGCAAAAAGGGCTGCTGGACAGGTTAATCAAACAAAAGCCTTTAAAAATCAAGTACTTGAGTATGCTAAGGACTATGAGGTACAGATGATTGCCGGTGGCAATCAAAGTGTTTCTGTAGCATTTATTCAAGATGCCAATGCCTTTAGGGAAAAGCTGATTCAGAGCTCTATTGAGATGGATGGGCAGATTCAGGGTCTATCCAGAGCCTCAGAAGATACCCTCAAGACCGCCACAGAAGCCAGAATGCGCACCCTTGGATTGACTAAATTAGTCAATAAAAAGAAGCTGGAAGCCAGGAAGAAGAAGGCTAAGGCGGAAATGAACCTCTTTGAAGATAACTACGCCGCGAGGGCTAGTGCCAATTCTGGCACGAAAGATGCATAGTAAGTAGTGTTCCTTTTGGAGAAGCTATGCCAACAGTAGGTCAAATTCGAATGCAAGCAGCAGCCAGTGGCGTAAATGCCGCAGGTAGCAAGTCGGGCTCAATGCCCGGCGGCTCGGCTATGCCTGTGGGATTTGAGGCCTTCTTGTCAGCGCTAGACCGCTCTACAGCTTCTCGTCGTGATGCCCAGTTAAATTCTAGTCAAACTAGTACACAAGGCGCTTTTGCTATGCAAAATTTGCCTACTATGGGTAGCAAACAGGCTGGGGCTGCAAAAAATTCCGATCCAGTTGAAATGTTGATGGCAGAAATAGCCGCACAGGGCTTGCTGAACGTTGCCTTCCAAAATCCAAGTCAGGTTAATCAGACGAATGGTGTAAGTAATGCTGATGCCAACGCTAATATCCAGAGCTTGCTGAGTAGTTTAGATACACAACAAAATCAATCCTTATTGGGATTGGCAAATGGACAACAGCTCGACGCAAAACAAACAGCCTTAATCAGTCAAGCGCTCTCCAAAGCAATGAAAGCCTCTGGTCAGGGCGCGGAAGTTGCTATGCAAGGTCAGGCAGCTTCTTTACTGCAAGCATTGCAGCAACAGTCCTTGGGTCAGCAAAATACCCAAACCCCAGCACAAATTGCTAGCACTATTCAGAGTCTGGCGCAGAAAAATGGCATTACTTTGCCGCCAGAAATTCAGACTCAGTTAACCAATCTGATCAATAAGGGCTCGGAAACTGGCTCAATTAAGCTTTTGGGAATTGAGGGAGCTGGACAGCAAACATCCGCAGTAGTTGTGGAGCAGGCTGGTGTAGTTGATCCTAACAAGGCCACTACTATTCAAAACGTAATTGATCCTAAAACTCCTAACGTTTTAACTAGTGCTGGCGACAAATTGGCCAAATCTAAGACCTTGGATGTCAACTTAACACCAGGCAATGTAGCTGATAAAGGCCAGTTTGCTAAAGGTGGCGCACCATTGATGAGTGCGAGTGCTGTAGATGCCAAGGGCGCAGTAGAAGCACAAAACTTGTCCCATGCTGAAAAGCAAGAATTTAAAGATGCTTTAAATTTAAGTGAGATTACTGCAAGTAATGGCAGTTTAGCTAGGGCTGATGCTCAAAATTTAGGCAATCAACAGAAGATCGAATTGAAAGCATCAGAAGTTTCCTTGGCCTCAGGACCCTTGCATGAGCAGGTCATGAGTGCAGCGAAGTCTGGTGGCGGTCGGATTATGTTGGAATTAACCCCTCCAGAGCAGGGAACCATCCGAATTGACCTTAGAATTGACCAGGCCGGACGTGCACACCTCATTGTTGAGGGTGCTAGTGATGCCACCAAGTCCCGTCTCGATCAGGGCGGTCAAAACCTGAAAAATGAATTTGCTCAAATGGGCCTGAATTTATCCCTCGATTTAAGGCAGGGTGGTCAATCTCAGCAGGCTCGAGAGCAAGGTTTTGGCAGTTCTCGACAAGGTTTTTACAACAGCCAATCTACGATTTCTCAAAGCTCAAATACAACATTAGCCATCGGTTCTGCCGGATCAGGTGATAATAGGGGAAATAGCGATACAGTCCACCTGTATGCTTGATATTATTGAGTAAAGAGGAAGACAGCGATGGCTGAAGAAGAGCGTATTGAACCGACTTTAGATCCAAATGCAGCAGCGCCTGCTGCGGCTGCTTCAGGCCCTCCCGCACATGGCGATGGTTCCGAAGAAGCCGAAAAGCCTAAAAGCAAAAAAACACTTTTTATCATTATTGGTTTGGTAGTTGTGATTGTTGCTGCAGTTGGCGGATATATGTATATGCAGCACTCAGCCGAAGCAAAGCGTTTGCAAGAGGCTGAAGCAAAGCGCCCAGAAAATATCCTGAAGAAGCAGTTGATGGAGCGCAAAGAAAATGCGCCACCAATCTACATCCCGCTTGAAGAAATGATTGTTAATCTTCCTGGTCGAGGTGGTGAGCACTATCTTCAGGCAAAGATTGTTTTAAGAACCAATGATTCTGCTACTGAAGGCAAAATCAAGAATTTCATGCCAGTCATTCGGGACAAGATCATTACTGTTTTGTCATCACGTCAAATGCAAGAGTTAGCTACGGTTGAAGGTAAGGTCATGATGGCACGAGAAATTGCCTTGGTGATCAATTCCATTATTGCCCCACAGCTAACTGCGATTTATATTTTGCAACAACAGCCGGGCACCGCTGATATGCAAAATTTAGAGCGTATTGGTGCAGTTCCCAAAGAGACATCCTCTGGTCAAAAAATTACTGGGGAAGCAGCAAGAGCAGCTGCTGAATTCTGGAATGTCACTGAAATGGATTTGCCAGTGCAAGCTGTGTTGTTCAGTTCTTTTGTGATGCAGTAATCGACCACCTTAGAAAGTCCACTTAGGAAAACATGGCGGCAGAGGAAATCAATGTCGAGATGAACATTGACGCTGAAGATCAGCGTGCAATGTTTGATAAATCGAAGATCATTGCTCGGCGCCGCATGCCGACTTTGGAGTTGATTCACGAGCGCTTCAGTCGTGCAGTTCGACTCACTCTTTTCAACATGATTCGTGCACCGATTGAAGTGCAGATGCATCTTCCGGTAGTCAAGAGTTATCAAAAATTCGTAGATGAGTTTCCTGAGCGTACCAACATCAACATTGTTGGTATTCGCCCATTGCGCGGTGTGGGTTGCTGGATTGTGGATCCAGGCGTGGTTTACATTGCGATTGACAATATGTTTGGTGGCGAAGGGCGTTTAGCTCCGCGCCTGAATTTGCGTGAATACACTGCAACAGAATTACGTATCATTCGCCGCTTAGTTGACGCCTTTCTCAGTGAGTACGAGAAAGCGTGGAAATCTGTCTATGAAATTAAGTTTGACTTCATGAGACAGGAAACCAACTTCGGTTTTGCCAAGATTACCTCTCCTGGTGAGATGGTGTTGCACTCTAAATTCACTATTGAGATTAATGGCCGACCAGGCGATATTGATCTGTGTATCCCTTTTTGGGTGTTGGAGCCGGTTAAAAGCATTCTGTACAACAATATGCAAGGCTTCGCGACCGAGCCTGACCAGCATTGGACTGATTTATTAAATGATCAAGTTCATGAAGCCCCTGTTACTGCAGTAGCAGTTTTAGCTCGTAAGCAAATGCTGCTCCGTGAAATTACCTCACTTTCAGTTGGGGACATCATTCCTATTGAGATTAATGATCCTGTGACCGTGTATGTAGATGGTTTGCCGGTAATCAAGGGTCAATATGGCACGAAAGATGGCCGTTATTCTGTAAAAGTTGGCACGATTCAACATCCTGCAGAATTCCTGAAGAGTCCTCTTGAAAGTGCTCGTCTTGGCCCAAGCATGATGCGCAGTGCTGAAAAGGGCGAGCTTTATGAGCAACTTCCAGAAGTCGCCAAAAGTCATGTTGAAGTGCCTGAAAATCCAGACGCAAGCGATACAATTAGCGCAGTGACTGATGGCCTAGTGCCTGATGGTCAATGAAGCACAAAGAAAGTAGAGAATAGGGAATCACCATGGCTGAAAACGATAACGATTTAGCAAAATCAATGACTAGTGCTGATGTATCTGGTTCATTGAGAAAAGCCACCTTTAACAATCTAGAGGAAGGTGCTAGAACTAACCCAGACTTTAACGAAATTGATTTGGTGATGGATGTACCAGTTCAAGTCACAGTGGAGTTGGGTCGCGCCAAAATGCAAATTCGTAATCTACTGAACTTAACTTATGGTTCCGTGATTGAATTGGATATTCTGGCAGGAGAGCCGCTCGAAGTGGTAGTTAATGGATGCTTGGTTGCTCAGGGTGAGGTAGTGATTGTGAATGACCGTTACGGTATTCGCTTGACTGATATCGTTACTCCGGCAGAGCGTCTGCGCAAAATTAATCGTTAATTGACATGGACTCCTCGGTCGGAGGTATGTTGCTATTCTCATTTTTTTGGCTTGCACTTGCAGCCGCTCTCATTTGGGTTGTTGCATTCTTGGTAAAGCGCGACTCAGCTACCCGCGCCAGTAATCCGCATGTGATGATCTTGGCTCAGCAAGCCTTAGGTCCACGTGAGCGAGTGATTGTTCTTAATGTCTTAAATCGAATTTTGGTTGTGGGTCATACCCCCAGTCAAATTACTCTGATAGCTGAGCTTGATCCCGAAGATGTTGCTAATTTGAAGCCGCAAGCAGCAAGCGCAGATTTTGCAAATAATTTGCGCCAGTTTGTGAAAAGAAAATTAGGATGAAACGAAAAATATTCTGGTACTCATTTGGAATTACAGCCCTGATTGGGCTGTTTCCATTAGTTGCCTGGAGTCAATCTTTACCTCTTGTGACCGCTAAGGCGGGTGGCGGAGGTACGATGTACGCAGTGCCGGTAGAAACCATCATTGCGCTTACAGCGCTCAGTTTCTTGCCGGCCGCTTTGGTTCTCATGACCAGCTTCACGCGTATCCTGATTGTCTTTTCCTTATTGCGTCAGGCGCTAGGTTTGACGACCATGCCGCCAAATATTGTTTTGATCGGCCTTTCATTTTTCTTGACGCTATTCATCATGAATCCCGTCTTTGATTCGATCTATAAGAATGCTTATCAGCCTTACTCTACTGGCAAGATGGGCTTTCCGCAGGCAGTAGAGGTAGGCGCTAAACCTTTAAAAGAATTCATGCTCAAGCAAACCCGTCGAGACGATCTCAATCTCTTTGCAAAAATGTATGGCCAAGAAATTGCCACGCGTGAGGATGTTCCATTTACTGTTTTAATTCCAGCTTTTGCTATCTCCGAAATCAAGACAGGTTTTCTGATTGGCTTCGTAATTTATTTGCCATTCTTGGTGATTGACTTTGCGGTTGCCAGTATCTTGACATCGCTTGGTATGGTGATGGTCTCGCCAATGATGTTTTCATTGCCACTAAAGCTAATTGTGTTTGCATTGGCTGATGGCTGGGCGCTCCTGTCTACTTCACTTGTGCAAAGTTACATTAATTAGCGCCTATGGAAAGCGGAGTCATTATCGATTTGGTGTATCAAGCCTTAAGAATGGCAGCGGTATTGGCTGGTCCAATCTTGATGTCCTTGCTAGTAGTAGGATTGGTGATTGGTATTTTGCAGGCCGCTACTTCGATTAATGAATCGACTGTTGCCTTTGTTCCCAAGCTCATTGTGTTCGGCGTTGTGATCGTGATGATTGGCCCGATCACCTTAGTTTTATTTACTGACTATATTAAAGAGCTCTTTGCTCGCATACCTGGTTTGGTGAACTAATTTATGTTGACCATCTCAGGTCTTCAGATTGAGCAGTACATGGCAATCTTTATGTTTGCCTCAATGCGAGTGTTTGGACTTTTTCTCACCACGCCGCTATTTGCGTTTCGTGCCCTCCCAATGCAATTCCGTTTACTGGTAGCAATCTCCTTTGCCGCCTACATGATGCCTGTGATTTCCTCTGAGTTAATTCCTAATCCGGGCAGCATTACTTTCTTTGCCTCAGTGATTGAGTTATGTATCGGGGCATTTATGGGGTTTGTGATTCGATTGGGTTTTATGGTGATTGATATTGCCGCAGAAATCTTATCGTTTCAGGCTGGTTTTAGTTTTGCCTCAACGGCATTTCGAGATCCGGCTTTAGATTCTGGCTTGGTGGGTCAATTTTTGGGTCTTACCGCGATTGCTCTGGCCTTTTCTCTTAACATTCATTTGGTATTAGTTGAAATTATCTTGAGTAGCTTTAAAACAATCCCGGTTGGGGTGTGGCCAGATGCGTGGTCATCTAAAGGGGTGATGGAGTTAGTTGCTGCTTCATTTCGTTTGGGATTAATCTTATCCATGCCCGTACTACTCGTGTATATGATGTTTAATTTGACGCAGGCCTTTTTGGGTAGAACCAGTCCACAGATGAATTTATTTTCGGTTGGTTTTGCTGTCAGCATTCCTTTAGCATTCCTAGTTATATTTATGATTCTTCCTGATTTAAAAATTGTTTTGGAGCGCTCTCTTGAAAACCCACTGCAACTTATTCGCCAAGGCGTGGAGACACCCAATGCAAGATAAATATTTAATCCAGTTTTTCTTGACGCTGTCACTATTACTTCTTGGCTCTACTAGTTTTGCTCAGCCATGGCCTGAGGGTCCAAGCTCACCAGAGGGTGACACCAGTCAAGTTATGTCTGCTGAAGATAGGGTGACTATTTCTCAGAACTCCTTAGACCAAGCTCCTGTTGGTCCGGATGATTGTGAGTCAAAGTTTCCTTTTCCTTCCTCAGCCAAACGCGATCCTTATGCCGAAAATGGTCCAGAGGTCTGCAAGAAATTGCAGATTCGTGGACAAAGAATGCAATGTGAGGTGGATTCGCTTTTATTGGAAAAACCGACCAGCTCAACTACTGGCTCGAAAATTGAAATGGCTGCTTGGGCTCGTTGTAACATCAAGGTAGCATCGCTGTTAATTGAGGGTTATTACTTGCCGGCTAGTGAAATTGAGCGTCGCCTGCAAATCTGTAGCGCCAATTTTTATGCTGACCCAGGTAAGATGCCTAAATTAGGTTGGTATCAACGTTTTCTCAGGTGGGCTACAAGTAATGATCTAACCCCGCCTCCAACTGATGCTGCGATTGAAGTGGCATTAAAACAATCCACACCGCTAGAGAATCATCAAGATGCTGCCGGTCTCATGAAATGTGAGTGGATGTTCTCGCGGAGCAGATCTCCTGCAATTGACGTTTTACCAGGCGGAAGTCTTGCGGATGGTGATGGTGCCCCTCCTGTGGCGCCTAGCAAGAAGCCAGTGACCAAGCGCCCCGCTAAGAGCGCTACAAAGCCATGATTTATAAAGCAATATAAACACGAAGCCGAAAATATCCGTTAGAAAATCTATGAATAAAAAAATCAAACTATCTATTTCATTGTTTGCACTTGCGTTGTCATATGCAATCAGTTCAAGTGCCATTGCTAGTGATGCACCGGCTCCTGCCGCAAGTGCTGATAAGCCTAAAGCTTCAACCACGGCCACAGCAGCTTCATCATCTAGTGATGACGATATGAGCAAGGCGCTCTTAAATAAGATTAATAAGGGTTCTGGCGATATTGTTATACGAACTGGCGATCTTCCAGCTAGCAATACCACTGCGCAATCTAAGCCTGAAAGTAAGCCAAAGGCAACTAAGGCAGCGGCTAAGGCGGTTGAAAAGGATCATCACGACGTGCATTGGTCCTATGTTGATGGTCCTGGCGGCCCAGAAAACTGGGGTAATTTAAGTAAAGACAATTTAGCTTGCTTAAAAGGTAAGACTCAATCACCTATCAATATCAATGTTGATAGAGCGGTGAAAGCAGAGCTCACACCTTTAGAGTTTCTTTATAGACCTTCTCAACTCGCCATCGTCGATAACGGCCATACGATTCAGGTGAATTACGGTGAAGGCAGTAATTTGATTGCTGATGGTCGTCAGTACAGATTAGTTCAATTCCACTTCCATAAGCCCAGTGAAGAGGCGATCAATGGCGAGCGTACTGATATGGTGGCCCATTTAGTCCACCAGCACCATGATGGAAGTTTGGCAGTAGTTGGCGTATTAATGACTACAAAACCACCCGCAGCAAGCAAAAAGTACTGGTGGGGAAGTGACGAGGTTAAGGAAAATGGACTCATTCAGACGCTTTGGAATAATGTCCCACTGATTAAAGGTAAGTCAGAAGCGCCTGGAGTGGTGATCGATGTAAACCAGATTCTGCCGGCTGATAAGAGTTATTTCACCTATATGGGTTCGCTTACAACCCCACCTTGCAGCGAGAATGTACTGTGGTTTGTGATGAAAAACCCAATTTATGTCAGCGAAGAGCAGGTCAAAAACTTTGATCGCATTTATCCAATGAATGCCCGCCCATTGCAGCCAAAGGGTGATCGTTTAGTAAAAGAAACCAAAGCTAACTAAATCTTGGCCTATTGGCAAAAGCTGCCAATAGGATTGCATGGCATTGTAATAAAGCGGCAATTTTTGCCGATATTAAGAAAACCCCATATTTTGGGGTTTTCTTAATTCTAGGGCTCACTTCGTCAACGAAGTCAGCGATAAGGTGCTTAGCTTAAAAAGTTAGCGCTTACTAATTTAAATCTCCATATAAAACTGGCACGGTCCTTGCATATTCATATGTGAGGATTTTCCCCTCAGGATTTGTATTCCCTTAACGGGTGGAGAGTAAATGAACGCTGTACCGCAATACGACCCTTTAACTTTCGGCGAAAACGCACTAAAACTGCGTACGTATCGCCAGCAAGTGCTTGGGAACAATTTGGCAAACTCCGATACTCCTGGCTACAAAGCTAGAGATATCCGCTTTGCTGACGTATTGAAGGCGCAGCTAGATGGCAAAACATCCTCTAGTGCTATTGGAATGGCAACAACGCATTCAGCCCACATTCCTGGCAAGGTGCCCCAAGAAGATCCTCGCTTGCTCTACCGCATCCCAAATCAGCCTTCGATGGATGGCAATACGGTTGATGCTGACGTTGAGCTCACTGAATTTACTAAGAACTCAGTATTTACTGAGTCAGCACTCAATATGTTGGGTAGCACAATTCGTGGTCGTATGTCTGCAATTACAGGTCAACCTTCATGAGTTTATTAGGCGCATTTAATATCGGCTCGACTGGCCTCACAGCTCAAGCAATGCGCTTGAATGTGACTGCATCCAATATTGCCAATGCTGAAAGTGTCTCTGGACCGGATGGTCGCCCATACCGAGCAAGACAAGTGGAATTTACAGCGATCACTAAGCCAGGGTCTCCTGGATCTGGAGTTGAGGTTAGCAAAGTGTTGGAGAGCGATGCCCCACTAAGAATGGAGTATCGCCCAGGTCATCCAAAGGCAAATGCTGCTGGCTATGTGGAGATGCCAAACGTCAACCCAGTAGAAGAGATGGTGAATATGATTTCTGCATCACGTTCATATCAAATGAATGTGGAAGCAATGAATGTATCTAGGCAATTGATGTTGAAGACCCTAGATTTAGGTAAGTAATTAATAGAGAGCATGCGTAAAGCGTAAGAGGAAATTATGGCAATCACCAATCCAATGAGTGGCATTCGTACTTATGACCCAACTACAGCGAATAAACCCGCTGAGGCATCAGCTACATCCACAAGCGGCGGGACTGCTGCAGAGCAAACGCAAAATTTCTTAAAACTCTTGATTGCCCAGATTCAGAATCAAGATCCAATGGCTCCAATGGATGCATCCACGATGACTGCGCAAATGTCACAACTCAATATGGTGAGCAGTATGGGCAATATGAATACGTCCATGACCGCCATGCTTGCACAAATGCAAAGTGTGAATTTCATGAACCAAGCCGCATTGATTGGCCATAGCCCAGCAGTTGCTGGTAATGGCATTGCATTTGATGGAGAGAATCAAGTTATGTTGGGCGCAAATGCAGAAAATCCATTGAAGTCAGTCGTTGCAACCATTACTGATGCAGCTGGAAATGTGGTTAATAGTGTTGATTTAGGCAACCTCAATGCTGGTATGGCCAATTTTATTTGGAATGGTCAGGATGCTGATGGCAACACAGTCGATGCTGGAATGTACTACCTCAGCTTGGCTGGAACAAATTCAGCTGATGCAAGTGAGAACCCAACGGCTTATGTTGCATCAGCAGTTGCATCGGTAACTAAGGGTGCAAATGGCGATGCCATTCTGAATTTATTAGACGGAAGAGTAATTAATTCTTCCGAAGTGCAGCAGTGGATCAGTTAAGAAAAACGTAAGAAAAAATAAATAGTAGACAACAAACAAAAGTAAGCAAGATAAACAAAGTAAAGCAGAGATAAAAGGAAGAAAAATGGGATACGGAATCGGATTATCAGGATTAAAGTCAGCCTCCGAAGCAATTGACGTTACCAGTAACAATATTTCCAACGCACAGACAGTTGGATATAAATCTGGTGAATATGTGTTTTCAGATCAGTTCTTCAGAGCGCAAGATCCGCAATCTGTAGATCGTGCTGGTATGGGTGCATATCGTATGGCAATCCGCCGCACTGGTAGTTACGGTACGGTTGTGAATTCCCAAAATCCTCTAGATATGGCTATTACAGGTCCAGGTATGTTCATGATGGCGAAAACTGTTGATGGAACAGTGCCAACAGAGAATCCAACCAAGTTCCAGTATTCACGCAATGGCCAATTCGCAGTGGACAATCAAAATCGTATTGTTAATGAAAACGGTATGTACTTGGTGGGATATCCTGCTGACTCATCTGGAACCATTATTTCAAGCGCAAAGTCAGTATTGATTCTCGACCGCACACCATTAGCGCAACAGCCAACTAGAAATTCAAGTCTTGAATTGAATCTCGATAATCGTGTCGATCCAAAAACGGGAAGCATATTCTCGCCAACAGATCCGAATAGTTACAGTCAAGCAACATCACAAACTGTTTATGATGACAAAGGTTTTGCGCATACATTGGCAACTTATTACAAGAAAGTAAGTTCTCAATTAATGACGGTTACTGCGGCGGATGTTGGAACGGCAGCTAGTAGTAGTTTTACATTTAGTCCTACATCGACAATAAATAATTATGAAGATACTGCATTCAATGCGCTATCAGATGTTGACCCGTTTAATAGGCCTGCGGGCGAGCAATTTAACAGAATCGCTACGACAGCTGTAGCACTTGGTACTGGTTCGGCAACATTAGAAACGATCTATGAGTCAACACTAACGGCGCAGAGTGGTCAAGAAAATACTGTTGGGACTGTATATAACTTGCGTTTACGCGATGGTACCAACGTTACATTGACGCAAACTGTAGCAGGTACATCGAGCGTAAAAGCTCAATACACTGTGAATGTAGATCGTTTTGAGGTCTTTGCTACGATAGATGGAAATCCTGTTACACCAGATGCAAGTGTTACTCAGCCTACGAAACCAAATATAGTAATTACGAACGGCGTAGATTCAACAACGACAGAAAGTGCTGCAGTGACGTTTCGAGCGTTAGCAGCTGGAGAAACGCTAACAATAGGTGGTTTAACGCTTACAGCTACGGCAGCAATCTCGGCTTCAGCAGTAGCAGCAGGCTTTGCAAGCAAGACAAGTGGCGCTACTGCTGGGAATTCAGTTACTGGCGGTACTTGGTCAGGCACACTAACAGGGTGGGATACAAGTGCAGTAGCCTCTGGCGTGGTAACGTTCACAAGCGTTACAGCAACAGCAGATGTGTCTAACCTAACATGTACGCTAACTCCTGATGTATTGGTTGGTGGAGCTACTGATAGAACAATTCTAATTGAAGGTGAGGAGCGAGAGGAGCAGCTATCTTTGGGCGTAATGGGCTTTATTGCTGGTAAAAATATTGATTCTCTTTCTCGCGATTCCTTTGGAACACCACAGTTCGCAACTAGATTTAATATTGATGCCTCACGGGGTGAGGGTTCTGTCTATGGTCAGACATTAAACGGTGGCTCAATTCAGCTTACCATTGAAGGTAATGGAACTACTGCATATTCATCTGCAGCACAAACATATACAAATACACAAGATGGTTCTGCGACATCGCAATTAGCGTCTTACAACATAGATTCCAGCGGTAAGCTAGTGGCTCAGTATGATAACGGAAGCTCTGTTGTTAAGGGCCAATTGATTTTGGCCTACTTCAATAATCTTGAAGGATTGATTCCGAATGGTAATAACACTTATGAAGCTTCTTCAGCTTCAGGTGAGCCGCTATTGAGCTTCCCAGGCGATGGTACTTTGGGTGCGATTCGCTCTAAAGCAGTTGAGCAATCGAACGTTGACCTCACAGAAGAATTGGTGAAATTGATGGTCTTGCAGCGTCAATATTCTGCTGTATCACAAGCAACTAAAGTGATGGCGGCTACTTTGATTGATGATGCTATCAATATCGGTCGTTAATAGAAAGTAATCGGCCAATCTCATGATCAATCGCTACGCATACACCTCCATGACTGGAGCAACTGCTTCTACACAGCAGTTGGCGGTGACTTCGAATAACTTGGCAAATTCTTTAACGCCAGGTTTTCGAGAGGTGATTAGTGCATTCCGCGCGGTGCCGCTAAAGGGTGATGGTGTTCCTTTTACAGGCAACGGCGCTGATACGCGAGTATTTTCGGTTGAGACAACACCAGGTAGCAATTTCACACAAGGCCAATTGCAAACGACTGGAAATGCTTTGGACGTGGCAATTAAGGGCGACGGTATGTTTACGGTCCGTCGTCCAGATGGTCAAGAGGCCTATACCAGAGCTGGTAAGTTCATGGTCAATGAGACGGGTATGTTGATGATTGGTAAAGATATACCGGTAGTAGGTGCTGGTGGAACCATCACGATTCCGATTGGAGCCACAGTTCAAATTGCTGAAGATGGTGCTGTATATACCCAGTTGCCTGGAACGCAGTTCTTGAATCAAGCTGGGAAGCTCAAACTCGTTAATCCAAATACTAACGACCTGGTTCGTGCAGCTGATGGATTATTTGATCTGCCTGGCCAACAGGCCGCAGCAGATCCATTAGTTAGGGTTGTGCAGGGCGCATTCGAAATGAGTAATAACAATCCAACTTTGGCAATGGTGCAAATGATTGATCAGAGTCGACTGTTTGATTTAAATAGTCGTTCAATTACCTTTGCAGACCAAAATGCAAGATCAGCAACTACCTTGCTATCGCTTTCAAGAGCTTAACCAACATTAAATAACAAGAGAAAAAACAATGTTACGTTCCTTATGGATAGCAAAAACAGGCATGGACTCCCAGCAGTTCAACCTGGACGTTATTACCAATAACTTAGCAAACTCATCGACTACTGCTTTTAAGCGTGTACAGCCGATGTTTCAAGATTTGCTCTACACAACATTGCGCTCTGCAGGTTCTGCAGCAAATGCACAAAACCTCTTGCCAACCGGTCTGCAGATCGGTGCTGGAGCTGCAGTTACATCAACTGAACGAAACAATATTCAAGGTGGCCTAGTCCAAACAGGTAATCAGCTTGATGTGGCAATTCAAGGTAATGGCTTCTTTCAAATTCAGTTGGCGGATGGTACCTTGGCCTACACCCGAAACGGTCAGTTTAGTAAGAGTGCAACTGGTCAGATTGTGACGATGCAGGGTAACGTGGTTGCGGGCGGTGGAGTCATACCAGCCAATGCAACATCAATCACCATTAACCAAGCTGGTTTGGTTCAGTACACATTGCAGGGTAATACCAATGCGATTCAGGCTGGTCAGCTGACAATGGCTAACTTTATTAACCCAGCTGGCTTGCAAGCCTTAGGTGGTGGTAACTTTATTCCTACACCTGCATCGGGCACCGCACAAAATAATATTGCTGGATCAAATGGTATGGGCACAACAAACCAATACTATATCGAGCAATCGAACGTAAACGTTGCCGAAGAATTGGTAAATTTGATCGCGGCACAACGCGCATATGAAATCAATACACGTGCAGTAACGGCGTCTGATCAGATTTTGCAGCGCGTAAGCAATATGGGTCAGTAATGATGAAATTATTTAGAGCCTATCGCGGACTTTCAGTGTCAGTGCTGAGCGCCATTATTTTGGGAGGTTGTGCCAGTGCCGATCGTCCATCACTGCTGACAACACCATCTTCTGCAAGACCAAGACCAATTCAAGAAACCTCAGCAAATATGGGGAGCTTGTATCCAGCAAACTCTGGTGGGCCTTATGTGAATGCGGTAAGCCATCGCCCTCTATTTGAAGATCGTCGTGCGCGTAATGTGGGCGACACGCTGACTGTTGTATTAAACGAGACAACCAGTGCAGCAAAGAATTCTGGAATGTCTGCTGCACGTAAAGCAAATGCAAGTTCGGAGTTTGGAAACACTAGCACAACCCCATTTGGTCCCTACACAAGTATTGCTAATATCGCCAACTTTGGAGGTGCTGGAGACATTAAGAGTGAAGGTACTGGCGCAAGTGCAGCAAGTAATACATTTGCAGGCACGATTACAGTGACAGTTGTTGAGATCCTGTCCAATGGTAATTTGGTAGTTGCTGGTGAGAAGCAAGTTGCCGTGAGTAACGAAGAAGAAATTATTCGTTTTGGTGGTGTAGTCAACCCAAATACATTGGTCTTTAATCAAGTTTCTTCACAACAAGTTGCTGATGCGCGGATTGAATATCGTGGACGCGGTGCAACTGACGATACTCAAGGTACTGGTTGGTTTACAAGGTTGATGTTAAAGCTAGCGCCATTCTGATGAAAAAGAAAACAAAGTTACTAACCAATCTTAAAAAGCAAGCGCTTGCATTGCTGTGTATTGGTGCAATGTCTACAAACTGCTTTGCTGATCGCATTAAAGATTTTGCCGATATTGCTGGACAACGTTCCAACCAATTGGTGGGTTATGGTTTGGTGGTTGGTCTAGATGGTACCGGTGACCAAACAACACAAACTCCATTTACCTTGCAAAGTGTTTTACAGATGATTGGTGTGTTGGGTGTAACCATCCCTCAGGGTGGTGGTCAAACTCAATTACGTAATACCGCTGCCGTCATGGTCACTGCAGATTTTCCGGCACTGGCACGTCCAGGTCAGCAAATTGATGTGACAGTGTCATCCTTAGGTAATGCAACTAGCCTTAAGGGCGGTACCTTAGTTATGACCCCATTAAAGGCAGCGGACGGTCAGGTTTACGCCCAAGGCCAGGGAAATATTGTGATTGGTGGTGCCAGAGCTGCAACTGGCGGAGCTGCAACATCAATAAATCACCTGAACGCAGGTCGTATTCCATCAGGTGGATTGATTGAAAAAGCCGTACCTTCACTACTTGCAGATGAATTTCTACAAATTGACTTACATCGCGCTGACTTTGCGCTAATGCAAAAGACTACCGAGGCCATTGGCAGAAGATTTGGGTTAGGTACTGCGCTGCCAGTAGATGCAAGATCATTGAATGTCCGCGTTCCTGTGGAGCCATTACGCAGAACGGCATTTATGGCCGCCCTACAAGATTTAGATGTACAGATGGTGAGTGGTCCTGCTAGAGTAATTCTGAACTCACGATCTGGATCAGTTGTGATGAATCAAGCAGTGCAATTATCACCATCCGCTGTAGCGCATGGCAACTTGACTGTAAAAGTTCAACAGAGTCCAACAATTAGTCAGCCGCTTCCGTTTAGTCGCGGGCAGACTGCAGTTGCCTCACAAGATACTGCAACGATTAGCGATAGTGGAAAAGAAAATAGCTTGATTTCTGTGCCACCAGGAGCATCCTTAGATCAGGTTGTGAAAGCCCTCAATATGCTTGGTGCGACTCCACAAGATCTTATTTCCATACTGCAGTCATTGAAGTCTGCTGGAGCCTTGAGGGCGGAGTTAGAGGTTATTTAATGAGTGCAATCAACGCCATCACTCCATCGATTGATCAGAGTAGTGCGAGGATAATTGCCAATAGCAATTCCACGCCTGCAATGGCTACTAATGAGGAAAAGCTCAAAAAGGCTGCACAAGGCTTTGAGCGTACTTTGATACGCCAAATGCTCAGCACTGTCCGAAATACGAATTTGCGTGGTACTGAAGAGCAGAGCAGCGCCTCCAAGTCCTATTTGGAGATCATGGATGATCACATGGCTGACATGCTGTCTAAGGGCCAAGGAATCGGTTTTGGCACCAAAATGGCTGAGCAACTCATTCAGCAGGCAAATGCTGGAAAGCTAATCGGAAACGGCGAAATAGCCGTTAAACCATTGAATGCACCAAGAGAAACGCCAGTCTCAGCAGAAACTATCAAGTCACTCCAGAGGCCAGACGGCTTTCTTGGCGCACCTAAATAAGTAAAGGCTCAATATGGGAATCTATTCCTTAACCGATTCAGCAATGGCTGGCTTGAATATTGCTCAAGCGGGAATATTGACGACTTCACAAAACGTAGCCGGTACTAGCGTTGAGGGGTACTCACGTCGTAATGCCAATGTCATCATGGATTCACTGGCGCCAAATTCATTGATGCTGAATGGATCCAGCTTTGCGGTTGAGGGCTTTACACGCCACTACTCATCCCTTATTGGTTCCCAACTCTTAATTCAGCAATCTAAATCAAGCTACTCAGATACATTAGTTCAGTACACCAATTCAGTCGACAGTTTAGTTGCCGATAAATCAACCGGCTTAAATACTGCTATTAGTAATTTCTTTAATGCGATGGGTGCTTACGCGGCAGACCCAACCAATAAAGCGATGGCCGGTGCCATTACAGGTACTGCAAAAGAAGTAGCTCAGCGTATGACCGGCATGAGTACTTTAGTGAATCAGATTCAGAGTGATGCACGAACTGCGCTGACAGATACTGTTGCCCAAGTAAATACAATCCTACCGGCACTAGCAGATATTAATCAAAAAATTGTCGATGGCAATAGCCCTGGCGTTAGTGCACCTTCAGCAGATCTATTGGATGAGCGCGATCGTTTATTGAGTAGCCTACAGCAATTGGTTGGCGGTCAAAGCCTAATCAACTCTGATGGCACAGCCACACAGTTAGTAGCTGGCATGCCACTGGTTGAAAGAGCGATTGCAAACAAGGTCACTATCAATGCGGACCAGGAGCATGTTGCTTTAACTTTTAATTTACAAAATGGCCCAACTAAAGGCGTGCTCACTACCGTTCAAACTTTGGATGGTGGTCAGGCTGGTGCCTTGCTCGAATTAAGCAATAATTTTGTCCCTACAGTTCAAAAACGTCTTGATACGATTGCCATGGGATTGGTTAAAGTAGCTAACAGTGCTGCTCAAACTAGCTCAGGCTTAGCAACTAATTTAGCAATCTTTGGATTTAAAGTTGCAGATAAAACCTATTCAAGTTTGGCGACCAATGATTTATCTGGGAATTTGCCAACCATTGAAAACGAAAATGATTTGTTGGATCTGTATAGCAGTTTAGGTAATGCGATATCTTCCAATAGCGCAGTTAAAGTTGGGAACCTAGTTGGTACCTATACAAGCATCAGCTCTTTGACAGCGGGCTCAAATACCTTGGCTGGTGATTACACATTAACCAAGGTAGGCACAAATCAGCTCAATATTTCCGATAGCTCTGGTAAGAATCAAACGGTCTCTTTGATCACCAGTGTCTCCGGTGGCCTTCAGACAGTTGACTTTAATCAATTAGGCATCACATTGCAGTTGGAAAATTTCAGTCCAGCATTAAGCGCAGTTAGCTCTAGCAGTGTCGTTAAAGATGGGGCTACAGTTGGAGCGCAAACAATTTCCAATATGGAAGTAGAAAATAATGTTCAGTCTGGAACTTACACATTTAGTTACAGTGGGAGTCAGGTTACGTTGACCAGTAGCAATGGCGGTAGTCAAACACTGACGCTGGTTGATGGTACTTCTGCTGGTCAAACTTTAAACTTCACTCAAATGGGAATCTCATTTTCCATGGCGGATACAGGTAGTCCTGTTGAAACAGCAGCAACTATTGCGGCAACACTGAATGCCAAAACAATTACGTTGGTAAACGCTGAGGACTCACAGGCTACTATTGCTACAGCTTTAGATGGCCTGAGAGTGAAGGTCAGCGGCATGAGCAATCCTTTGGTGAATTATGGTTTTAGCGCTGCTAACTTTATCTCTCTAGCGCCTACTAATTTTGCTAGTTACTACAATGGTAATACGCCACTCATTACTTCTGAGAAGGCGAATGCCACTCAACAGATGAGTGCCGTATTTGGCAGCTCAATCTCCAACTTAGTAAACGAAGTCGGCGTTCAAGTTGCAACCTGGAAGAATGGGCAAAAAGCTGATTCAGTTGTCCTAGCCAATCTAAAGGCGCAAAGAGATTCTGTATCCGGTGTGAACTTGGATGAAGAGGCTGCCAATTTATTGAAATACCAGCAGCTTTACACCGCCTCAACGAAAGTGCTACAGGCAGGCAATCAAATGTTCTCAACCCTTTTATCCATCATGAACTAAGGAGATAAGTCATGACAGTTCGATTTAGTTCAAATCAAGTTTTAGATTCTGGTGTTCAGGGAATGGACAATGCTTTAGCTGATGCTATGACCTGGAATAGGAAGGTAACAACTGGTAAGCAGTATGCTCAGGCATCAGACAACGCTTATGCAGTTTCTAGAGGTGTGCGCTTAGATTTTGATATTTCACGTCTAGATATGTTCAAGGCTAATCAAAACTTTGTAGCTAGCTCTCATGCCAATGCTCAAACGCAAATGGATAGCCTAGTGAATGAAATGAATAGCCTAAAGCAGCTATTTGTTCAGTCACAGAGCGGCGCTTTAAATCCAACGAATTACAAGGCCTTAAAAGTCCAGGCCGAGCAGATTTTGATTGCCATGAAACAGCAAATGACAGCTGAAGATGCTACTGGCAACCCGATTTTTGGGAATACCGTGAATCAAGTCCAGATTGAGCCTAATGTCATGGTTGAGTCTGGGGTCAAATTTACCGATGCATTTGGATCTGGCGGGGATTTGACCTACCCAGAAAATAGTGAGATGTACCTCAATATTCAGAAATTTGTCACTTATTTGGACGAAAAAGGCCAAAATACGGGCTTAACGACTCAAACTGCAGATCAGGTATCCGCGGGTCTAAATACCTCTTTTGATCAGTTAACAATGGCAGAGCAGCGTAGCGGTGGGATAGCTGCCCAGGTCGACAATGCCAAATCAGCCATGTCGGCATTTGGGGTTCAAATGGCGGCCGCTCAGTCCGCACTTTTAGATACTGACATGGCAGCAGCCACTGCGTCTTATACTAGAGCCCAAACCTTGTTAAACGCTGCCCAGGCAATGTTTGCTAGACTGCAACAAAGTAACTTATTTTCAAAACTATAAAACTGAGTAAATAGAAGTATGAATATCCCAATTGGGTGGATTATTGCGATGGCTTGTGCCTTGGGGGGATATGCCCTCCATGGCGGTCATATTATGGTTCTGTGGCAACCAACAGAGGTTCTGACTATTGTTGGTGCGGCTGTAGGAACGATGATTGCCGCAAACACCCCAACCAATCTGAAGAAAATGTTCTCAGCCTTGGGACGTGCTTTTAAGAACGCAAAGAATGTAAAGCAAAAGTCTTTAGATCTCTTGTGCTTGATGTTTGAGATTTTGCAAAAAATCAAGCGTGATGGATTGATGTCATTAGAGGGAGATATCGAGGAGCCGGAATCAAGCCCACTCTTTGAGAAATATCCCGAGATAATGAAAGATCATCACCTAGTTGATTTTATTACTGACTACTTACGAATGATGCTGGGCGGATCACTGGATGTGATCCAGATCGAAAGCTTGATGGAGCAAGAGCTTGAGGTGCACCATCATGAGGCTCACATACCAGTTAATGCAGTGACTAACGTAGGCGATGGCTTACCAGCGTTCGGTATTGTGGCGGCGGTTATGGGTGTTGTGCACACCATGGGCTCAATTGGTTTGCCTCCTGCTGAGTTAGGAAAGCTGATTGGTGCAGCTCTGGTGGGAACCTTCTTAGGTATTTTGTTGGCCTATGCATTCGTTTCGCCAGTAGCAAAAGTGCTAGAGCAAAAAGCAGAAGCCGATGGCCGTGCCTACATGGCTATCAAAGCAATTCTGATTGCCAGTTTGAATAATTTCCCTCCTGCAGCAGCTGTGGAGTTTGGCCGTAAAGTACTCTTTAGCTACCAGCGTCCATCGTTTGCTGAGCTTGATGAGGGTACCAAAGCAGTTAAAGGAAAATAAGCGGTATGGCTAAGAACGACGCGCCGATTATTGTCATCAAGCGCGTTAAGAAGGGCGGTCACGGACATCACGGTGGCGCTTGGAAAATTGCTTACGCTGACTTCGTAACGGCCATGATGGCCTTCTTCCTGTTGATGTGGGTCTTGGGGTCCACAACAGCAGGAGATCTCGCTGGTATTTCCTCTTATTTTCAAAATCCAATGAGGGTATCGCTATCTGGTGGCCAAGGCTCTGGCGATGCTACGCGGATCATCAAGGGTGGTGGCGACAATATTACGAAAACAGTAGGTGAAGAGTCTCGTGCAGACGCCGATACTGAACAGCGTCGCATTAGTGATTCTTCTGTTACGGATGTTGAAAATGCCCGTAAAGATAAGACTAAGAATGAGCTTGTCAAAGAAGATATCCAGAAGAAAATTGATGCTGACCCAGAGTTAAAGAATTCCAAAGGTCAGGTATTTATGGATATCAATGCTGAAGGCTTGCGTATCCAGGTAGTAGATGAAAAAGGTAAGCCTTTATTTAGTAGTGGTGGTTCTGTTCCTAGCGTATCTGCAAGAAGGTTATTGCGCATCATTGGAAAATCCTTAAAAGAAACCCCTAATCCAATCCGTATTGAAGGTCATACCGACGCAGTTAAATACGGTAACGGTGAAACGGGTTACACAAACTGGGAGCTTTCTACAGAGCGTGCCAACGTTGCTCGTCGAGAGTTGATCGCTGGTGGTTTAGATTCCAATCAGGTTGTTCAAGTGATTGGCTTTGCCAATACAGTGCCACTGAATCCCGAAGATCTGGCTGACCCATTGAACCGTCGGATTTCAATCACGGTATTAAATAAGAAGCCTAAACAAGAAACCAAGCCAGTTGTAAGGCCGGTTGAAAAAGTTCCTGATAGCTTGCCAAAGGGAGCTCAAGAGATCCCGCCAAATTTGCGTGCTCCTGCCCAATTCCTGTCGAAAGACGCCGCTCCAAAATCCCCTCCAATGGAGATACCTCTTAAGGTAACCCCGTCTTCGGATAAGACAGCGAGGTAAGGCCTTGTTTAGAGCCTTCGGTTTAGCCTTTCTCCTTATGGCCTCGATAGGCAGTGATGCATATGCATCAGATGCCAAGACCTCTGCTGTTGACACAGCTTCAAAATCTCAAAAGTCAGCACAAGCAAATCCAGGTTCTGAGCCTTTTGTGGGCCCTGCCAGTGAGGCTAAAAAGTTATACAGAAAATATAAACGCGCCCATGACAAAACGGTAGTTGCAATTGCTTGTGTCCGTGATCCAAAGTGTATTGAGCCCGAGGATGAAGTGCTTCGCTATAGCAAAGAGGCTTTAAATATTTTGAATAAGTTAGATGCTCTAGCTGCAGAGGGTGATATTCAGGCGAATTACTATCGAGGTTTAATTGCCTATGAGCGTGGAAGATATTACGATGCTCAGGCAGAAATCATTACACATCCAGACTTTATTTTGAGCGCAAGCGTATATCGCCGTTATGCCAAGGAGCAGTTTCTGATTTCGGAAAAATACTTGAGCGTTCCAGCTAAGGCAATGAATCCATTTGCCTGTCGCCTTATGGGTGATATTTATAGCTCCACTATTTTGGGTTCGCCACGCAAAGATAAGGCAACTAACTACTATTACACTGCGGCAATAGGATTTTTGGATCAAGGCAATAAGGTAGAAGGTGCAAAGATGTATATCGCCATGAAAGAAAATGCGAACCCTGCGGACTCTCGTATTGTTCAAGTCTATGCCAAGTTGCATAATGAAGAACCTGTGGCAACTTGGAGAAAATTACCCAATGATGTATTGCAAAAAAAGCCACTTAAAAAGTCACAAGAATATTAAATTGGTATTTAACGGAGACCAAAGGTCATGAAAGAAAAAATTGAGCTGCTGGTGAGATTGCTTAAAAAAATGCTCTTATTATTTATTTTTCCATTGGTCCTACTGATCTTTTTCTTTGTTCTTGGAGAGCAGTTTGAAGTTGGTAGACTCTCAGCGGTTGCAAGTTGTGAGGGTAGTATCAATAATGCCGCATGTATTCGTAGTAAGGGATATTTGGCTAGTTCACCTTACTATCCAGATTTGACACGACGTTACTTTGGTTTATATGCGCGCATGATTGGCGGAGATTTGGGCGCGAGTTATCGCGTAGAACCCCAGTTACCAGCCCTAAATATCAATAAGAATGCTGATGGCAATCCTGATGAGGATCCAGAGGACGTCGAGGAGCCAAAAGCGGCCCCAACCAAAGATAAGCTGCCGCCTGCTAAAAAGTAGTTCATAGAGAGATCTAGGGCTTAGAGATGAGCAATATTCAATGGCATTCGATCATTCGTTTGCCATTGTTGTTATTGGTCAGCGCCTTTTTGCTGGCCTGCTCTGATTACCAGCGAGCCCGTTCTGCTTATGAGGCTGGTGAATACACCAAAGCATTTCAGATTTTTGAGCGCTTATCTCAAGCAGGCGATAACCAAGCCCAATATGATTTATCTCAGATGTATCTACAAGGCATTGGAACGCCCAAAAATATAGAGCAGGGCTGGGTCTGGCTTAATCGCGCTGCAGAACAAGGCAATATCCAAGCGATGCTGGAGTTGGGGGTGCGTTATCAGGCTAGCGCCAGCCTGGAAAATGGTCAGGAAATGGCCTTTCTTTGGTTTCAAAAGGCAGCGCTGGCGGGAAGCCCCGTGGGGCAGTACAACATAGCCCATTTCTATGAATCTGGAAAGCAGGCCCCTGTAGATTTGGTAAAAGCCTATGTCTGGATGACGCTGTCCAATAAGAGCGGAAACCCTGCTGCAGCCTCTGAAATGAAGGCTATCAAGGCCAGACTATCCCCGGATGAGCTAGCTAGCGCTGATCGAATGATTCAGGAAATCAAAAAGACCTTGCCATAAGCTTTCTGGATTCAAATCTAAATCGTTTATCCTCAAACTTCATTGAGTGCCTAGACGGAGTGTGTGGTGGCTGAATCTGGTGATAGTTCCCAGGAAAGAGAGTTAGAACCGAGTGAGCGGAGAATCATACGCGCTCGAGAACAAGGTCAACTACCGCAATCAAGGGATATCGCCACCTTTGCTTTGCTAACCGTTTTTATTATCTTTTTAATTGCTATTGGTCCTCTTTTGCTTCAGCAACTGGTGCTGATGACTAAATCCAGTTTTGTTTTTGCTGAACCAATCAAGTTGCTAGATCACATTCAGGAATGGCTTAATGGCCCTTTACTCGTTGTGCTCGGTTTACTGTCTTTGGTTTTTTTGCCTGTCTGGTTGGTGGGTATATTGGCGCCACTTTCTCTGGTGAATTTTCGTGCTTATTTTGCCCCGAAGTTTGATATGGGCAGGCTAGACTTTATCGCCGGTCTTGGCCGAATGGTTTCTCTAAATGCACTGACTGAATTAATTAAAAATATCTTAAAGACAGCGCTTGTTTTGGGTATTGGTATTACGTATTTGGTCGGACTGTTTGTTTACATTCGCACGATTGTTAGTCAAGATTTTGATTCTGCGCTATTGCATACAAGCTATTTCATTCTCAATGGCTTCTTATTGCTTATGGTTCCTCTGCTATTGATTGCCGTAGGGGATGCGTGGATGCAGTGGTTTAATTTCCGTAAGCAAATCCGGATGAGCCCAGAAGAAATGAAGCAGGAGATGAAAGAATCAGAAGGCTCTCCAGAGATTAAGCAGCGTTTACGTCAACGGCAAAGACAAATTGCTTCATCACGCATGATGGCCGCTATCGAGCGTGCTGATGTTGTTTTAGCTAACCCAGAGCATTACTCAGTCGCACTACGTTACGATATCGAAAAAATGGCTGCACCGATTGTGATTGCAAAAGGGGCCGATCAAATTGCCTTACGAATTCAGGAAGTGGCGCGCGAGCACGATGTGCCTATTGCACAAATTCCACCGCTTGCTCGCTACCTATACAGTCAGCTAGAAATTGGTGAAGCAATACCCATGTCTTTATTTGAGGCAATTGCCAAAATATTGGCGTGGGCTTATGAGGTGAAAGAGTCTGGAGGGGTAGAGGGTGAAATACCCGAAGTCAGCTTCATACCCGAAGTACTTAAGCCAGGAAAAGCATTGCTTTAATTCATTACGCTCTTAGCAAATGTGGTTCCGACATCCTCTGGGAAGTAGTAAACCAACATGAGCTCATTGCGGTTATTTAAGCTGCGACCAATTTGAAAGGCGACTTGACCGCCACCAAAAATATAGGTTTTTGATTTACGAATACCAGCGGCAAATGCGCTCTCTTGCCCTTCTGAGGGGGTGTAGTCAAGGCCGTATTTGATGGTGAAGCGCTCGATGATAGTATCGGCTACATCCTTATTGAAATAGCCCAGCTCTTTTTTCATGAGCACTAGACGACCAGCCTCGTTATAAATCAGCCAGATTGCCTCTTCTTTACCATCAACCTTAATTTTGCAGCTAAAAGATAGTTCATAAGCGGTACAAGCAAATTTATCCTTAGCCTCTTCCCGAGTCGTATTGAATGGGATTGTTGCGTACTCTTCCATAGGGAGTTTCACAACCTTGGTGTCAGGAAGCCAAATCTCGGTCTTCACTTGATCTTCATTTTTTCCGCATGCAGATGCAAGAACTGCTAGGGCGCAAATTATCCATAATTTGAGTGAAGGTAAACGCATGGCTATAAGCTTTCTAAATGAAGCGAGAATTAAACAGCTACCACTGGAATTACTATACCCGATCTTGATTCTTCGGTATTAAGCATTGTTAGATTTAAATGCTTTACCAGTAAGCACTTGGTGGTGCATACACTAAGATTTTTGCGGGGTTGAGATAGTTTTTGTTTTGATGAATCTCATAGTGTAGGTGAGGCCCCGTTGAGCGACCTGTAGATCCTGATTCGGCAATGAGCTGTCCACGAAGAATCTTCTGGCCAGGCTGAACGTGGAGTTTGCTGTTGTGAGCGTACTTTGAAACAAAGCCTTCGCCATGCGCTATCTCAATAAATTTTCCATATGCCGGGTCAACCCCAGCTTTGAGAACAACACCGTCTCCAGCGGCAACAATAGGCGTGCCAGAAGGGGTTACGAAATCAATTCCAGAGTGCTGAGCTAATTGCTTTGTAAACGGATCTACCCGCACACCAAAATTACTAGTCATACCCAATCTAGCATCTATCGGAGGCCCAATCGGCAAGGTACGCAGCCATTGGTATTGCTTTTCCCATTCAGGCTCTAGCTTGGTAAAAATCTCTGCCATTTCGGTAGCCTTGCTAACTGACTCCTCTAGGTTTTCTGCTAGCGACTTAGTGGGCTCAAATTTGAAGCTCAAAGGCTTTAGTGGGCCACCCAAATTTGATGGCTCGACGAATTTATTCTTTACGGTATAGGGTGTCGAAATAGCTAGGTAGCGGTCTTTAATAGACTTCAATTCATTAAAGTGTAGGGAGGCTGTTGCGAGTTGATCCTGAATACTTTTCAGTTGTTTTGTATATCGTTGATCCAAAGCCATTCGTTCTTTGACGGTCACGACCCCGCTCACTTCCCTAGCAAAGTCGGGGTTCACTTCCAGGGCAATATGGATACCGGTTGAAAAAATCAAAATACCGAGCAACAAAAATGAGCCGCAAACAATCATCGCTAAACGAACAAGACGCTCTTTAGTAATGTTGATCTGCTTTATGGCTCCGGTAGAGCCTGATACCCAAAATAGTTGCATATACCAAGTATAAGTATTTGATTTATCTGGACTAAATGTCCAGCGTGTTTAATTTTTAGACTTATAATTCTTGAACCACCCCCAATTTTAACCGCAAATACAGGCCTGTGATCACTTTAAAACGCTCTCAAAAGCAGATTCTTGCATTCAAGTTTTGGATATTTTCTGCCCTTTGCCTGGTTGCAGTCCAAGGCGGTGCCGCCATTATTGGTCAAATGCCCGCACATGGTGATGTTTTGTACATTACCACTGAGCCTTGTACTGCTGAAAATGGGCGGATAGAGCCTAATTGGTACTTCTCGTATTCCGTTAATTCATTGGGGTCTGTGACTCGCAGTTGCTATGTTCGGTATAACGACCAAATCTGGATTAAAGGGCCTTACGGCACTGAGTCCACCTTCCCAATGAGTTACTTTGCGAAGCCATCTGCGAGCGATTCTGGCAAAACTGAGCAGGGATCGGATGTGAAACAGTAAGTTGCAGACTAAGTGGTGGCTTTTTTATGGGTTTGGGGGGACGCAAAAAAATTGATAGAGCACATAGCTCATCGTATCTGGAATGACCCTGTCCCATTGTGAGCCCGAGGTATCGAGTTGTTCGACGCTGACGCCGGATCCACCGGATCCGGAGTAATACCCTATGTAAAACTGTTTATAGCTCTCGTAACCGGTTTTACAAAAATACGATATATCTTGAATTACTGACTGCGTTAGGGCGCCATTGGGCGCGGTCAACGCTTCGTTGTAGCTAATAAGCTGCCAAGTGCTGACCTCACTGGCTGCGCTATCCCTGACAGTCTTGGTGTCTTCGTAGTAATAGGCGTTGCCGACGTTGTCATTGGAGATAAAAACCCACTTTGCCCACAACGGATTAAGTGGATTTATTAAAAAAACCGTTAAGCAAATAAATACTGATTTTTTGAGAATTACTGGCATTTATATAATCGAGTTAGAAATAATGAATTTATTAGCAAATAGTGCATTTTAAAGCCCAAAAGTAGCGTTCAGCTGATAGAATTGCCTAAATCTTTATTAATGATAATGCGCGCTAAGGAGTGCTAAGTATGGCTGAAGTAAATCAACTAGGTTGTTTATTTGTTGGCGAGGGCGTGGTTCTCAAAGGAAATTTTGAGGTTCCCGATATTGCTTCCATTTCTGGAGTAGTAGAAGGTGAATTGACTGCCAAGCAAATCCTCATCGAGGCAACTGGTGTCGTGCATGGAAAACTCTCCGGAGAGTCTATTGATATCCGTGGCGAAGCGAATGAGTTTGTATCCTCAACACGTAGCCTAATTATTCGCTCCACTGGAAAAGTAACTGGATCTATTCATTACTCCGAAATTGAAATCGAAAAAGGCGGCCATTTACATGGCGACCTACATAATCTCAATCCACATTCCTAATCTTTTTGAGCTAAATCACGATGTCTATTTTTTCTAAAAATTCAACACCCGATAACAGTGAAGACAAAATTGCTGATGAGCAAGTTGAGACTTATTCTGAAGCCGCTGCAGTTGAAGAGTCAGTAGTCGTTTCAACATCAAGCTATGAGGCTGTGCGCAACGAGGCTTCAAGTCGTCCTGGTATTTCTAAGCCATCCATCATTAGCGAAGGTTTTACTTTTGAAGGCACGATTACTTCGGATGGTGTTTTGAATATTGCTGGTACTGTGCGTGGAAAAATTACCGCAAAGTCTGTGTTGATCGATGCTAGCGGTCAAGTTGATGGGGAATTAAATTCTGATCAGCTAGTGATTAAAGGGCAGCTGAAAGGCGAAGTTAATTGCGAAGATCTGAATGTTGGACCCCTTGCGCATGTTGATGGAACGATTAGTTACAAATACATTCATATTCAGCGCGGTGGCAAGGTGTCTGGAAAGTTCATCAAGAACTAGTAATGTGACATGGCCTTTAAACAAAGTCATGCAATCAGACTGCTGGATCCATCAAGGGAAACTTTTGGATCCATCATCGGCCCCGATTTAGAAATTTTCGGAAAGATTGTCGCCACCAAGAGTTTGCGGATTGACGGCACAATCATTGGCGATGTTGAGACGAAGTATGGCGCTGATGTTTGTATTGCGCTTGGTAAAACGGGTTTAGTACAGGGCAATATATTTGGTGTACGCGTGTTGGTTGCAGGGCGCGTGGAGGGCAATGTGCATGCCTCAGAGCGTGTTGAGTTGCATAGTGGCGCTGACGTGCATGGCGATATCGTATATGCCCAAATTGGAATTGAGCATGGTGCTAGATTGAGTGGCAAGCTTTCTAAGATCGCTGATGCCAATCTTTTACCCAATGTTGGTTTAGACAATACTTAAATTTTAAATAGCGTAAAAAATGAATATGCAAAATCATGAAGCTATTAAGATACTGGTGACCAACCAAAAAGGTGGGGTAGGTAAAAGCACGATTGCCGCGAACCTAGCCGCTTATCTCGCTATGCAGCAGGGTATTGAGGTTTCTCTAATCGATTTCGATAGACAGGCCTCATCTTCTCGTTGGACCAAAAAAGCACCCGATGTTGGCATTCGGGTTCACTGTGCAGAAATCAATTACGAGAACTCCGGAATTGCATTGCTGAGCTCACGCGCTGCAGTCAGAAAATATTCGGCAGGAGTGCAGGTGAGTATTTCTGATTTGACATGGCACCCCACACTGTCTGATGAGTTCATGCTGGATTTTGATATTGTGATTGTGCCGAGCTCTAGCGCTAAATTTGAGATGGCTAGTACCGAAATTTTTATTTTGGAGTACGCTCAAAAACGTATGGCGCGCTTAGCAGCTAATAAGCAATTCATTTTGGTAGCTCCTAGCAAGGTCGTTCCTGGCTATGCCTCATTGGGCTCATTTACCAATTTAGAGTTCTTAATGAACTGCTACATCACTCCACCAATTCATCAGACACCAGATTTAGATGCCTATGTATATGAGGATTTTCTTTGTGTCTGCTCCGATCAGAAGGTTGCGGAAAACTTTTCGAATTTTGGAAAGTTCCTAGCTAAGAAAATTGAAGAACGCAGGACTATCAAGAAAACTTTATCTTTATCGGGAACCTCGTTAAATCGCGAAATCGTTAAGAAAGTTAGCGTATTGGATGACTATCGTGTACGTGCGCGTGAGTTGGGTATTTATGGGGGCTATGCCGCAAAGCCAGCGACTGACGCTCCCCAAGAAACTCCGCCTGAATCAACCCCTGGGGTCGTGAAGGGTGGTCGATTTATTCCAGCATTTTTGCGTCGCTCTGAATGAGTGCTCTTAACCATAATTCTTAAAAGCAAAAATTGTGATGACTGATCCGAAGCGAAACGATATTTTTGAGGATACAAATGGGGTGAGGGTTGCCGTTAAGCAGCTTTATCCTCCAAATGCTTTGGGAGTAAGCTACGTTGAATATAAAAACCTCAGTGACTCCAACCTTCGCTTCTTACCCTTAGAGCAATTTCATGAAAATTTTCGTTGGGTGGATAACTTTGGCTCTACCGATACCTTTGTTAAGGTAGTGTTAGAAAAAGAAGCTAAATCACTTGAAGAGGCAGAGGCTCCGGAATCTACTGAGGAGACCAGTTCTCCTGCTGAGACAGAGGAGCTTGCTGAAAAGCCGGCTGACGATGGACTAAGGGCTGCTACACCGACGCGCTCATCTTAATAGGGTAATTTAATTTTTCTACCTTCTGATTTGTAAAAGAAGGTTGAGAGGTTTCCAGAGCTTCTGAAAGAATATAGATGTTAGATGTTTCACAAAAATCCCGATCCCTTGAAATTATTCTGAAGCTTATTGCAATCTTCAGTGGGGCGCTCTTAATTGCCGCTTCAATCTTATCCGGAGATACTTTTCAGAGTGGATCTAGTCCAAGTCAATTTTTGCAAGATCAATTGCATCATTTGGACCAGTTGAAATGGTTGATTGGGGTCTTGTTGATCTTGTTTGGAGTCTTGTTTAGTCCGGGCAAGGCGCCTATGAGACCAATATATTCTGGACCAAAGGATCTTGGTAACGACCCATATAAGCTGTATTTAGTAGAAAAATATGGCATCGAGAAAAATACAGTTTTAGATCAGTTAATCTGTCAGAAGAGTTTGTTCGCCAATGTAGCAGATGCACTCCTTTTCGCGCACGGGCTTGAGACTGCAAATGGTAGAGCTAATCGAGTTGATTCCCCAAAGGCAATTCATCATCCGGAGAATTCGCAACCCAACTTCAGCTCTATGAAGTCAGTTGAGGTTGGTATTAAAGATGCGAGCCCAATTAGCCCGCCACCTCATCAAGTGGAGACGTCCGAATCTGAGAGGCGTCGTCGAATTATTTTTCTTCTTGGTTTGGTATTGATTGCCCTTGTTGTGGGCGGACTATATTACGCAAATACGCAGAGCGTAAAAGAAGAAGTGGTAGTGGTCGTTAGCCCCGCCCCTCCATCGAATACTGATCAAGTAGTCGCCAATAGTATTCCAGCAAATCCTAGCCCCCCAGCCGAGCAGGTGCCTGCTGAGGCCGCTACAAAATCGTCTACTCTCCCCATTAATGAGTTGTGGATTGGCACATGGAATGGAGTTGGTAATAAGCAGAAGATCGTGATTACTGCCTCGAACTTTAAATATGGAAACGATGATTTCACTTGGGCAGGCGTCCGACCCAAGGGAGTAATTCAGTGCTGTCCTGCGTTTTATGAGGGATCAAGCTCGAAGGCAGAATTATTAGCCCGCATTCAGGAGTCCGCAGCAAACTCCGCCCTAAAGGGTGATCAGCAAAAAACTATAGATCTCGTGAATACTCTGAGCGAAGGTAATTTTAAGAAAATTGTTTTAGCTGATCCCTTTTTACGAAAATATTTTTTCATCTACGATCAAAACACAATTTACCGTATTAATAGAGACTTAGGCGATAACGCTGAATTGGTGATTGAGCCATTTAGAAAGCAAGAATGAGCTCATCGTCTGACCTCAATGGGGCGCCTGTAGTCAAACTGCAGCCTTACGAGCAGTTGCGATTGCTGAGAGAGCAAACCCACGTTAAGACCATAAGTAAAGAAATTGTAGGTCGGCAGTGCATTTTCTTTTACAGTAAAAATTGGATTTTTGACTATTCTCTCGATAGCACTGATAAGCAGTGGGATATCACTAAGCAAGTTTATTTTCGTAATGTCAGAAAACATAAGGCCTTGGCATTTGCCTTGCCTTATATCGTTGTGCAGCTTGCACTTGCTGACACTAGCAATTATTTAAGAGCAATCGTCACATACGGTGAGGACATCACCAAGATGATTGGCTCTATGGACCACTTCATTAAGCGAGAGCCAGGTATTCGGGCTTGGGTGGAGCAGCCAGACTTTAACTGGCAAGCATCCAGTATTGCTGAATTATCTAATCAAATTCTTGAGGACAACAACCGATTTGGTGAAATTCAGTTTTATCAATATCACGAACCATTCCATGCCAAGTTAAACGGGGCCTGGGAGGTAATTCAGGTCTGACCAATAAAACTTAAAACTCTAGTTATATCCACAAGGATAAAGTTCAATTAACTTTTTCAGCAGAATTGGATCAATATCGAGAGATTTCCTCTCTAGTTTGTTGGTAGATACATCTTTAATACCTAGAGTGATAATTTCTTTGTAATTTGCTATGCTCAGCTTCAAAAAGGGTGGGAAGCAGAACAAAGGGGTACTTTCATTGGATGCCAATGCATTATTTGCAGCATTGAGTCCGCTGGCAAGCCCTAGTACATAAGTGTCCACAGATTGAGTTTTCGATTTATTCTCAAAGTTTGAAACAGTCATGCTGGAAAAGGCGGCCTGGGATGCGAGAAGCATTAGCAAGCCAGAAAAAAATTGGATGATTTTCATATGATTGAATTTTGCTAGTTTATATTTACTAAATGTAACAGAATCTTTTATAAACTAAGGATAATTCTTGCATGCTAAGTTAGGTGTATACATATTTTTTAAAGGTATCTATGGTCGATATTGATTGGGATTACTGGGTTTCTAGGCCCTATGTTTATACATGGCAGGCTGCCGCCCTGATTCAGGGAATTAATCCTAAGAAAATTAAATTTCCAGTGAGGGATGCCGCTGGAGAGCTGCACTTCGAGCGAGCTAATTTTGGTGATGCCTATCCTGAATTTAAGTTAAAGCTCGATCTCTTAACCGAGCATGCATGGATCCAAAATTTTTCAGCTCAAAATATGCGCGTCGACTTCAAGCGTTTTTTGTACTGGGCATATCATATTCAAAAGTGGCCATTTCCTGCTGAGCTCGCATCCTTTGCTCAGAGTTTGAGTTTAGATGCATTAGTGGAGCCAGTAGACGAGAGTGATAATGCCATGCGGGAGAGCGAGAGAAACTCACTCCATTTAATTTGGGCTCTCAGAGAGTTACTAAAAGAGCATCGGTATGGAAAAACAGACCGAGAGTTAATTTATTTTTTATCGAAGACCTACTCTAGTCAGCCAAGCTTCAAGCGACTCGCACTTGAGATGAAGTTTGCTGAAGCGCAGGCAGTTGTTGGCGCAATTGAGTCGTAGATTGGCTTTAGTACGAGCCAATTTCTAGACACTTCCACAAAAGAATTTGGGTAAAACTTTGAATTTCAATAAGCACACTATAAAAAAGCTCAATTATCCGGCATACTTTTTTCATGCTGTGCATACCTTTATCCTAAGAAATAAAGGGCGGACTTTTCGTCAAAAAGTATATTCACTCCTCAATCCAACTCCAAGCTCAGGTGAACTTCATCACATTATTGATCATGTGATTGTTATATCCGTCTTACTGTCGGTGGTGTCCATTATTTTAGAAACTGTATCTTGGATACATAACCCTTTTCGTTGGGAATTTTATTCAATTGAAATTGTTACCGTCATCATCTTTTCCCTTGAATACATTGGTCGAGTCTATTCTTGTTGTGAGCTAGAGAAATATCGTCAGCCCTTTATTGGTAGATTGAAGTACATGTTTACAATTGGGGCCTTGATTGATTTGGTCGCAGTGCTGCCGTTCTATGTAGGACTTGCATTTCATGAAGCTTTTGATTTGCGCTTCTTGCGAGTATTTAGACTATCGCGACTCCTGAAGTTAACGCGCTATACGGGTACTCTCAATACGATGTACAAGGCAATTTATCGAGAGCGTCGCGTATTGTTCGCAGCAGCTTTCATGATGATTTTGCTGGTCATATTGACTGCAAGCTTGGGTTATGAGTTTGAGCATGCAGCTCAGCCAGATAAGTTCAACACTATTCCTGATGCGATGTATTGGGCCGTTATTACATTGGCAAGCGTAGGTTATGGCGATTTAACTCCAATTACCCCCATGGGCAAAGCAATGACCGTTGTCATCAGCCTCATTGGGATCGGAATTTTTGCTATTCCTGCCGGTTTGATGGCTTCAGCATTTACCGATCAACTTCGAATTGATCGTGAAGCATTTGAAAATGAGTTTAGAGACGCCATCGCCAAGGGCAGACTATCTCCGAGTGATCGTCTTGCTCTGGAGGCTGAGGCTGAAAGATTGCACTTGTCTCTAGAGGACGTAGATCGCATTACTGATAAGGTAAAAAGTGAGCTGATTAATGCTACTGGCGTACTTCCTGATGATATGGATCCAGAGATTGTGCTAGAAAAATATCGGCAGCAGATTAGTCACCTGAAGGTATTTTCACTGAGCAAGCAGTTTCAAGATATTGAGATGATGCTGAATGATCCAAATTGCTCAACTGAGCTAGAGCGTCAGATTTGGGTTTTGATAAAAAAATCTAACTAGATTGATTGACTCGTAAGAATTGATAGATGGCTTCGTCAACCGGACTCGGTAAGTCTGGTTGACCAGATGCTGTCAACTCAAGGCTGATTTTTCCTCTTAGAGTAATCAGACCCTTTAGTGTTTCGCGCTTATGAAAATGATCGTGTTCATGATCAATCTCTTGAATCAAAAATTGGTGCAGGTATACATGATTCGAGAGATCAAGCTTTAGTGCAAACGCCAATCGATCAATTTCTTGGTTCAGTTGATGAACCACAGTTTCAAACTCATTATCAAGATAAGGCTTATCTATTTGGCTCATGTAATTTAAATAGTTAATTAATGCTTTTAACTAGGATTTTCCTTAAGGCGGTAATGATTGGGGTTTGAGCCTTCATTATATCTAGAGACCCTGGGTGAGCCTCAGATTTGAGCCTATTTGCCACTTATAATCCAATGACTACGATACGTGTTTGCTTATAGGGTGCTTGAAGATGCGCTTTGGCTTCATGTTATGGTTAGGTATCCGGATTAAAGAATGAATCAAATGTTGAATTTAAGTGGAAAAAAAGGCCTCATTCTTGGGGTGGCAAACGATCAAAGTATCGCTTGGGGATGTGCGCTCATGGCCAAACAGATGGGTGCTGAGCTTATTGTTACCTGTCAAAATGAAAAGGCGCGGAAGTATGTTGAGCCTCTGACCATTGCTGAGAATATTCAGCTTGAAGCGTGTAACGTGGAGGATCCGGGTGCACTAGAGATTCTGGTGAATAACGCTATTAAAAAGTTGGGCCATTTTGATTTTGTAATTCACTCTATTGCATGGGCACCGCTTGAAGATCTTCACGGACGTGTGATTGATAGTTCTAGTATTGGATTTTCCAGAGCAATGGAGGTTTCCTGCCATTCCTTTGCCACGCTTGCAAAGTTATGTGCCCCACATATGCCCTCCGGCGGTGCTCTTTTAACAATGAGTTACTTGGGTGCTGATGAAGCGGTACCCCATTATGGTCTGATGGGGCCGGTAAAGGCGGCGCTAGAATCATTGGTTAGATACATGGCTGTGGAATTGGGGGCGCAAAAAATTCGAGTGCATGCAGTTTCGCCCGGGCCCATAGCAACGCGCGCAGCTTCGGGTATTGATCATTTTGATGAGCTTATGCGCACCGCATCTCAGAAATCTCCACTGGGAAGGCCAGTTCGACTTGAGGAGATTGCCAGCTTATCTACATTTTTATGTTCTGATGGAGCTTCAGGCATGACTGGCCAAACTATCTACGTAGATGGTGGTTGCCATGCCGTCGCTTAAAGGAAATGCAATGAATTCCAAGACAGAAGAGAATGTGCTGATTGAGAACATTACCTATGACGAGCTTAGCATTGGCCAAAGTGCACGCTTATTACGCACTTTAACGCTTGAGGATATTCAGGCATTTGCTGCCGTCTCAGGGGATACGAACCCAGCGCATCTCGATAATGAGTATGCTAACGACACGATGTTTCATGGCGTTATTGCACATGGTATGTGGGGTGGGGCGTTAATATCTGCTTTACTGGGAACCAAGTTTCCCGGTCCTGGAACCATTTACCTGGAGCAGGACCTACATTTTTCACGACCAGTTCGCATTGGTGATACCTTGGTTGTGGTTGCTACCGTGAGCTCTAAAGATGACTTGAAAAAACGTGTTGAGCTCGATTGTGTGGTCCACAACCAAAATGGCGAAAAAGTTTTGTATGGCACGGCTCGCATTATTGCTCCGACACAAAAAATATCTCGCCCTAGATTAAGCGCTCCACAGATTCAGATTTTTGATCCCGAAGCTAGGTTTCATGCGCTACTAGAAAGAGCCTATCACCTTGAGCCAGTATTTTGTGCCGTTGTTCACCCATGCGACACAGAGTCCCTGATGGGCGCTGTTGATTCAGCGGCTGCGGGACTTATTAAACCTATTTTGATCGGTCCGGCCAAGAAAATTCAAGCGATCGCGCATGCCTCATCGATTGATATAACGCCATACGAGCTCATCGATGTTCCTCATAGTCATGCAGCGGCACAGAAGGCGGCAGAGATGGCTGTGGATCGTAAGGTGGAAATGATGATGAAGGGTAGCCTGCATACGGATGAGTTATTGCATGCCATATTGGCCTGCCCTCAGCTCAGAACAGGCAGAAGAATGTCGCACGTATTTCGTTTTGACATTCCCATGTATAGCAAACCATTATTAGTGACTGATGCTGCACTCAATATTCATCCGACACTGATGGAAAAAGTCGACATTATTCAAAATGCAATCGACTTTAGCGTCATCATGGGTGTGCCAAATCCGAAAGTGGCTATCTTGTCTGCGGTGGAGACGGTGAATCCTGACATTCCCTCTACGATTGAGGCTGCAGCACTTTGCAAGATGGCTCAACGTGGACAAATTAAGGGGGGTATCTTGGATGGCCCACTGGCATTTGATAATGCAATCTCATTGCATGCAGCCCAAATCAAAGGAATCGATTCTCCTGTAGCGGGTGATGCAGATATTTTGAATGTCCCTGACTTGGAGTCTGGAAACATGTTGGCGAAACAGTTAGAGTATTTTGCTGGGGCTAGTGGTGCCGGTTTAGTTTTAGGTGCTCGAATTCCGGTGGCATTAACAAGTCGAGCTGATGGCCCTCGGACTAGGGTGGCATCTGCTTTACTGGGTTTATTGGTGGCTCATGCGCATCGCCAAATCGACTAATTTTTTCTAAGTACGATAAAGCACTGAGATGGCAATTCTTTCTGTAAATGCAGGTTCATCAACCTTAAAGTTTGCTATTTATCCGGTTGAAAAGGGCGTTGTTAAGTCCTCGATTTTAGTGGGTAATTTTGAGGGCTTGGAGCCGAATGGTTCACCAGTTCTACATTATGGTTTTGGCGGTGAAGCTACATCATTGCCATTGTCGAGCACACCAGAAGATCCATTTACATCTGCATTGGAGAAGTTAAAGAAACTCATTATTTCTTTGCCTAATATTCCAAAGATCGATGCTATTGCGCATCGTATCGTGCATGGTGGTTTGTTATATACCCACAGCATCATTGCTACTGATGCAATTCTCAATGATTTATGCCAGTTGAATTCCCTCGCACCTCTGCATCAGCCCCATAACCTAGAGGGAGTGAGTGCATTTGCAAGAGCATTTCCGGATATTCCGCAAGTGCTGTGTTTTGATACTGCATACCATCAGACGATTTCTGAGACAGCATCTGCCTTTGCATTGCCAACGGAAATTACCGCCTTAGGCGTGAAGAGGTATGGCTTTCATGGCCTCTCATACCAATACATCATGGGTTCCTTGTTAGATTATTCCAGTAGGGCAAGGGGGAGAGTATTGATGGCTCACCTCGGTAATGGTGCAAGTTTGTGTGCAGCTAAGACTGGTAAAAGCATAGCAACTACCATGGGATTTTCTGCCTTGGATGGTTTGATGATGGGAACAAGGGCTGGCTCATTAGACGCCGGTGTGATTTTATATCTCTTGGAGAAGGGGTACTCTCATAATCAACTAGAGCAGTTGCTTTATAAGAAAAGCGGCTTACTTGGCGTGTCTGGTATCTCTGCTGATATGCGTAAGTTGAGATCCAGTCCAGAGCCATTGGCGAAAGCTGCGATTGAATTATTCACCTATAGAGTAGTTCGTGAAGCTGGTGCAATGATTGCTTGTCTAGGTGGTTTGGATGTTATCGGTTTTAGCGGTGGCATAGGGGAGCATGATTCACAGCTTCGCCAAGACGTAATTGATAAACTATCCTGGTTAGGGATCAAGCTAGATCATGCGCTTAACCAGAATGCGGTTAAGGATCAGATTTCTAGAATCAGCGCAGATGACAGCTTAGTTGAGGTTTGGGTTGTGCCAACCGACGAAGGCATGGTTGCTGCCCGTGACGCGCAAACGCTACTTGAATTAGAGGTAAGTTAGCGGAAAGTATGACGCATTGGTGTAGAGCTTTAGTTAGGTTGCTTTGGGTATGCGGTAGATTTTGCAACATCGTCAGCAGTCCAGGTTTTGCTGAGATCTCCAGTTGGCCCAAGAAAAACAAATGCCAAGCAAATTCCAATGACCAGTGCGGCTAATCCAAGGATTTTGAGAACCTTATAGTCCCGTTCTTCCTTGATAACGAACTTAGGCGCAGGGTGACGCACTTCAAATACCTCAGGAAATGCGTCTTGAATAAGGTCTTTTGCAGATTTAATATGGCGATAACGTTCGTCTTCAGAGGCCCCAGCTTCGATTACTTTAGCCGCTTTAAGGTAAAGTTCGCTAGCATTCCCCAAAATTTTGGCCCTGTGAATGCATTCTGTATAACGTTCTTTTTCAATTGGGGTCATAGTTTTATCCGATACTTATCAACTTAAATCCATTTTACTTTTTCTTGAATTAAAAGTCATCATTAACTGCTTGGACTAATACTTTAGAAAATGACTATCGTCCTGTATTCCTATCGAAGATGTCCCTATGCAATGAGGGCTCGTATGGCGTTGAAGTATGCGGGCGTTGAATACGAACATAGAGAAATTAGCCTAAGAAATAAACCTCGGTCTTTATTGCTCTTATCGCCCAAAGGAACTGTTCCGGTCTTGTGTATCGACGGACGAGTACTTGAGCAGAGTCTAGACATCATTCATTGGGCGCTTGCACAATCAGACCCAGATGGCTGGCTTCGATTTGATAAATCCATTGCCCAGGAGTGGGTTGAGAAAAATGATGGTCCGTTTAAGACTTTATTGGATCAATATAAATACCCTAATCGATATCCTGAATTGAAGCAGACAGAGGTGCTTAAGCAATTACAAGAAATGATGCTTAAACCTATGGAGACTGCCTTAGCAAGGGAAGCCTATTTAATGGGCGATCATATCAGTTGGGTTGATATTGCCATTTTTCCATTTGTCAGGCAGTTTTCTATGGTCGATACGAAGGTTTTTGAAAGCCTACCCGTCCCGCACCTGAAGCAATGGCTCCTCCACTTGCTTGAAAACCCTCTTTTTAATGCAGTGATGGATAAGCATCCAACTTGGGTGGAATGATTTAATAAAAAAACCCCCGAACTTTCATTCGGGGGTTTCAAATAAATGACTGCGCTATTAAGCGTTTGCCAAATGAGCTTCTAAAGTCTTAGTAAATTTGTTAGCGTGGCTACGCTCGGCCTTCGCCAATGTTTCAAACCAGTCAGCGATTTCGTCAAAGCCTTCATCGCGTGCTGTTTTAGCCATACCTGGGTACATATCTGTGTACTCATGTGTTTCACCAGCAATAGCTGCTTGCAAAGCTTCTGCAACTGTCTTAGCTGGCATACCAGTACCTGGCTCGCCTGCGCCGCCTTCGATTAGGTATTCCATGTGACCATGGGCATGACCTGTTTCGCCTTCAGCTGTTGAGCGGAAAACTGCTGCAACATCGTTTGCACCAGCGATATCAGCTTGGTTCGCGAAATACAAATAACGACGATTTGCTTGTGATTCACCAGCAAACGCTTCCTTCAAAGACTCTTCAGTCTTTGTACCTTTTACGGATTTAGCCATGATTGACTCCTAAAAACAGTTAGTTGAAATTGGGTGATTTGCTAAATTACTAGCTCAATAAAGTTCACCTGGGAGTGATTATGACCAAATCTACGGATTTGAATAATCATATTTTTGTATTGACTTGATAGCTAAAAACAACTGATAAGCAAATATCAATTAATAAAATATAACGATAGATTAGCGCTTTGGGGCGTGCTGCGCGAGTTCTACAGGCCAAGAAAGGGGTAAATATTTGGTTAAGTTAGTTATTACTATCGTTTTTTTTACTATAAAAAGATTGTATTGCTAACTTTTCTATCTATTTAGTTAATTACTATGAATATTGTTAATTAATACAATTTTACTATCGGTTGGTCCCGCCCTAAACTGTGGATCATTCGATTTGCACGCTACAACTGTAGAAACACAAGAGGACAGATATGACAACTCGCGAAGGTAGTTTAGAGGCCCCAACCAGACATCCTTTGGATTGGCAAAATCCAAAGTTTTACGACAAGGCTGATTTAGAAGCCGAGATGGAGCGCGTTTTTGATCTTTGCCATGGTTGCCGTCGTTGCGTCAGTCTCTGTGGATCGTTTCCAACTCTTTTTGATTTAGTTGATGCCACTGAAGATCTGGAGATGGAGCAGGTCGATAAGGCGGATTACCAAAAGGTAGTTGATCAATGCTACCTCTGCGATGTGTGCTACATGACTAAGTGTCCTTATGTCCCACCACATCCTTGGAATATTGACTTCCCTCATCTCATGCTGCGTGCTAAGGCTGTTAACTTTAAAGATGACAAGGCTACTTTCCGCGACAAACTTTTATCCTCTACAGATAAGCTCGGACACTTTGCTGGCATTCCGATCGTGACTCAAGCTGTCAATGCAGTGAACAGTACCGGCCTTGCGCGCTTGGTGATGGAGGGTGCCTTAGGAGTAGATAAGAATGCTTGGATCCCTGAATACGCGCCGAAGACATTCCCGCAACTAGCCCAAAAATCTGAAGATCTGCCTGTCGTAGATGGTGCCAAGACGCCTGGAAAAGTTGCTATTTATGCCACTTGCTATATCAATTACAACGAGCCAGGTATTGGGCAAGATCTGATTAAGATTCTGAAACACAATGCTATTCCTTATGAGTTGGTAGATAAGGAAGCCTGTTGTGGCATGCCAAAGCTGGAGTTAGGTGATTTGGAATCTGTTGCTGAAAACAAGGAAAAAAATATTCCAAAGTTGGCAAAGCTGGCGCGCGAAGGTTATGCCATCTTGACCCCAATCCCATCCTGCACTTTGATGTTCAAACAGGAATTGCCACTCATGTTCCCAGATTGTGCTGATACGCAATTGGTGAAAGATGCTATGTGGGATCCGTTTGAGTACTTCATGGCTCGTAATTCCGATGGACTCTTAAAGAAAGACTTCAGTAAAGAGTTAGGCCATGTCAGCTATCACATGGCTTGTCACTCACGCGTACAAAACGTGGGTCAAAAAACTGCAGAAACTCTTAAGTTAGTTCCTGGAACTGAGGTCAATGTGGTTGAGCGTTGCTCAGGACACTCGGGTACTTGGGGTGTAAAGAAAGAGTTTCATGAAACAGCTATGAAGATTGGTAAGCCTGTGTTTAGAAGAATGGCTGAAGAAGAGCCTAACTACATTAGCTCTGACTGCCAACTTGCTGGTCATCATATTGAGCAGGGCATGGAGGAGTTGGGATTGCCTAAATCAGAAATGGCTCACCCTTTAACCCTGCTTGCTAAGGCATACGGTCTTTAATTTATTAATAGGAACACAGCAGCATGAGAACAATTACTCGCGATAGTTTATTGAGCCTTGAGGCTTATCACAAAGAGCGTCCTGCTTTTCGTGAAAAGGCGATTAAAGAGCGCCGTCTAAGAACCGTTCATCTTGGAGATCACGTCACACTGATTTTCGAAAATGAATTTTTAATGCGCTATCAAATTCAAGAGATGCTGCGCGTAGAAAAAACATTTGAGGAGGATGGCATTGAAGATGAGTTGAATGCCTATAACCCTCTAGTGCCAGGTGGATCAGATTTCAAAGCCACTATGATGATTGAATACCCTAATGAGGCGGATCGTAAAGTTGCACTTGCGAAGTTGGTGGGTATTGAGCATCAAATGTTTATCGAAGTTGAAGGTCAGCCACGTGTTTATGCAATTGCTGACGAAGACTTAGAGCGCTCAACCGCTAATAAAACCTCTGCAGTGCACTTTATGCGCTTTGATCTTACAAACGATATGAAGATGGCCTTAAAAGCGGGTGCTCAGATGATGGTAGGTTGTGACCATAAGGGTTACCCAATGCATGTTCAGACGCTCCCTCCAGAAACTTTAGCCTCACTCGTTTCTGATTTGAGTTAAACCAAGGAGCGGGTCTTACAGGTATTGAACACCTGGTAGGGCGCATTGGCGAATCACTTCAGCTAGCTCATTCATTGCGGCGGCCCGTGGAAAGTTCTTCCGCCAGACGAGGCAAACTCGTCTGGTTGGAATAGGGTCCTCAAATGGGATGTAACGAATGAGCTGATCCGAAGAGGCGGCATCAGATGCGGACGTTCTTGGTAGTACTGAAATCCCGATACCGCTAGCCACCATCTGACGGATGGTTTCCAATGATGAGCCTTCAAAGCTACGCTGCTCTCCAATGGTTGCGCCAGATCCAAGGCGATTCAATTCTGGGCACACGCCAAGAACATGGTCTCTAAAACAGTGACCCGTGCCAAGTAATAAAGTATTTTGCTCTTTAAGCTCTCGATGCGGGATTGATGTTCGGTTTTCCCAAGGGTGGCCTTTGGGTACTGCGACTAAAAATGGCTCGTCATACAGGTCAATCTGGTTTAGTCCAGTGCTGGCAAAGGGCTCGGCTATCACTACACAATCTAAGGCTCCTTGACGCAAGACTTCTAATAGACGAATAGTGCAGTTCTCCTCTAAAAACAGCGGGGCATGGGGCAAGCGCTCTCGTGCAACCCTTACTAGGCTAGGCAACAAGTAGGGCGCGATAGTGTAGATGGCGCCAAGCCTCAGTGGACCTGACAGAGGATCTTGACCATGCTTTGCCAAGTGCTTTAAGGAGTTAGCTTCTTCAAGTACTCTTTGGGCTTGATCGACAATCAATGCGCCAAGACTAGTCATTGCAACTTCAGTATTAGTACGCTCAAAAATTTGCGTGTTGAGCTCTTCCTCTAACTTTCTGATGGCTACTGATAGGGTAGGCTGAGATACAAAGCAAGCATCAGCGGCCCTGCCAAAGTGACGTTCTCGAGCAACTGCGACGATATAGCGAAGTTCTGTAAGGGTCATGCTTATTCGGTCTGAATTAATTGTTCAAATGCGTTGATAAATGACTCAGGAGCTTGAGCCCCTTGGACGAGATATTGGTCGTTCAGAATTACTGAGGGTACAGAGTGAATTCCTGCACCAGTATATTGAGCCTCTTCTTCGCGTACTTCATTTGCGTATAGCCCGCTATCAAGAATCTGCTTTGCTTTATCTGGATCAAGGCCGGCCGTAATGACTGCATTGAGGAGGTTTTGTTGATCATCTAAATTGACTGCCAGGCAGAAATACGTCTTCAGTAATTCTGTTTTTAAGCTTGCTTGCTTCTCAAGGCCATACTCTTTACCGGCCCAATGTAAAAGACGATGTGCATCGAAGGTGTTATAGACTCGCTTGCGACCCTCAGGGTGGAACTTAAAGCCAGCCTCAAGAGCGCGCTCTCTAATCTGGGCTTGGTTAGCCTGCACTTGCTCTACGGTAAGACCATACTTTTCAGTAAGGTGCTCGATTGCATCCTGGCCGCCTAAGGGCATATTGGGATTAAGTTCGAAAGGTCGAAAGCGCACTTCAAAGTTTGCTTTGTCACTGAATGCGGTGATAGCCTTATTGAGGTTGCCTAAGCCTACGGCACACCATGGGCAGGCTATGTCTGATACAAAGTCAATTTTGATAGTGGGTTTCATAGAAACTATTCTATAGAAGCATTGGCATAAATGCTTGCCTCCAATGGACTAAGGAATTTAAGCTAGTTTCCGCCGGCAACGTCAATAAATGAGGCGCTTGTATAAGAGGATTCATCAGAGGCAAGCCAAACAATTGCAGAGGCTACTTCAGTTGCAGATCCACCTCTTTGCATGGGGATAAATTGCTTAACGCGCTCAATCCGATTTGGCTCACCTCCACTCGCATGAATATCCGTATCGATATAGCCAGGACGAACAGCATTCACTCGAATGTTGTCAATGGCCAGTTCTTTTGCCAAACCAATTGTTAGCGTATCGATTGCACCTTTAGAGGCTGCATAGTCGACATATTCCCGAGGGGATCCAAGACGAGAAGCTACAGAGGAAATATTCACTATAGATCCACCAGTTCCCTGATACCTAGTGGACATCAATTTGATTGCCGCCTGAATGCATAAAATCGTCGAAAAGACGTTGGCATTAAAGATACGCTGTATGCGCTCGCTCGACATGTCCTCAAGGCGCATCTGAGTTTCCAGAATTCCGGCATTATTGACTAGGGCATGAAGTCCCCCAAAAGTTTGCACCGTTTCTGTAAAGAGATGTTTAACTTCTTCAGCAAGAGTGACATCTGCCTTGACGGCGATGGCTAGGCCTCCATTACTCCGAATCTCATCTACAACGGCTTGGGCCTCATCAGCATGGGATTTATAGTTGACGCACACCGCGAAGCCTTTGCTAGCAGCTAGTTTTGCAGTTGCAGCTCCTATGCCGCGACTTGCCCCAGTAATAATCATGACTTTTGACATGACTCCATACTACTAGCTTTGCCATACTCAGTCATAGTGAGTAAGGGGCGGGATTGTTTTAGTGGCTAGATAATAATTAAAAAGATTAGGCAAAACCTGATTAGGGCAATTATTTTGGGGCTAGTTTTAGAAGATGTTGGCTAAGTAATGTTGCAGCAGGTAACTGATTGGTTTTTGCCTTCATTGCTAAGAGAAGATTTCGTTTGGCCCATGAATCCTCAAGTTGAATAGTCTTGAGATCCAATGCCTTGATTTGAGCTGCGCAGGCCTGAAGTGGTAAGACGCCTATTCCCAAGTTCACTGCGATCATCTGGCACATGGCATCGTAGCTTCTAACCTGAATTCTCAGTTTCATTTGTTTTCCCAGTTTTTCAGCACTTCGAGAAGTGAGTTCAAGTAATGAGCTACCTCTGTTAAGCCCTACAAAATCATATTGAAGACATTCTTCAAATGAGATGTGCTTTCTTTTACTTACCTGATGTCCTTTGCTGCAGGCTATGACCAACTGATCTCTACCAATGATTTGAGTATCTAATCCGGATATAACTGGGCCTTCCGCAAAGACGCCAATATCCGCTATTCCATCCATCAATGCTCTTACGATATCGCCGCTCAATTGCTCCTCCACTTCAACCTGTATTTCAGGGTGAATTTTTAGGAAGCTAGCCAGTGAAGCTGGTAGAAACTCAGTTAAGGCAGACATATTTGCCCAGAGTCTGACGTGGCCTTTTACCCCCTTGGAGAATTCACCCAATTCATTACTTAATTGTTCAAAGCCTTGAAAAAGTCTTAATGCATGCTGCATCACCGCATGGCCTGCAGGCGTAATGGAGACTCCTTTAACAGAGCGTTCGAGTAGCGGGATGCCAACCGTCTCTTCAAACTCAGAAATTCGTCTGCTAGCAGCTGATAGAGCTAGGTTGCATGCGCTCGCCCCCTTGGTAATGCTCCCGGTTTGCACTATGGAGCAGAAGAGCTTGAGGGTGACAAAGTCAACTCTGGCGGGGTTGAGCGGGTTATTCATGGGGTAATTCTAACCATACCTTCGCAAAATGAGAAGGTATCGACTTGAAATAGCAATTTTCAAGACTGATGAATGGGAGTACCTTTGCTAAAAAGATATTTCAGGGGATCTTATGGAGCCATTGGCAAAGTTGAAAGTAATAGAGATGGGGCAGTTGATTGCTGGCCCATTTGCGGCTAAAACTTTAGCCGACTTTGGTGCTGATGTTATCAAAATAGAACCTCCAAATGTGGGTGATGCGCTACGTAAGTGGCGATTGCTGAAGGATGGAACCTCTGTTTGGTGGCAGGTTCAGTCACGCAATAAGCGATCCCTCTCATTAGATCTAAAGCTAGTAGAGGCTCAAGAAATTGTCAGGACGCTCGTAAAAGAAGCAGATGTATTAATTGAAAACTTCCGTCCCGGAACATTGGAAGGGTGGGGTCTTGATCCACAAAAATTACTCGAAATAAATCCACGCCTAATTGTTCTTCGTATTAGTGGTTATGGTCAAACTGGCCCCTATCGTGACAAGCCGGGCTTTGGTGTGGTCGCAGAAGCCATGGGAGGCTTACGTCATCTTACTGCTGAGCCTGGAAGGGTGCCGGTTCGGGTGGGCATCAGCATTGGTGACACCTTAGCGTCCTTACATGGTGTTATTGGAATATTACTGGCTCTGCAAGAGCGACATCACAGTGGCCAAGGTCAAATTATTGATATCGCACTGTATGAAGCAGTATTTAATTGCATGGAAAGTTTATTACCTGAATACAGTGCATTTGGCGAAGTAAGACAGGCAGCTGGAAGTGCTTTGCCGGGTATTGCTCCCACCAATGCCTATCTGTGTGCAGATGGAGGGTATGTTCTTGTAGCTGGCAATGGCGATAGTATATTTAAGCGTCTGATGGGCGTCATCGGGCGTGATGATCTGGGTAGCGATCCTCAGCTAGAGAATAACGATGGCCGTGTGAAGCGTGTTGCTGAGCTTGATGGGGCTATTGGTGTGTGGGCTAAAACAGTTAGCACTGATAAGGCTCTAGAGATTCTGGACTCTGTCTCAGTTCCTGCCGGTCGAATTTATACCATTGCTGATATTGCTAGCGATCCTCATTACAAGGCGCGGGGGAATATTGAAACGATTCAAATGCAAGATGGATCCAAATTAGATGTGCCTGGTGTGATTCCAAAACTTTCTCGTACGCCTGGATCCATTAAGACTCTAGCTCCTGATATTGGAGAGAATACTGATGAGATATTACGCAGCCTAGGCTTGAATGAATTTCAAGTTACGTCCTTAAAAGAACGCGGTGTTGCATTTACTAAAAGCTAATGAACAGAAGATCATGACAAGAATATATTTTAACGATGTGGTGACAAGAGATGGGTTTCAAATTGAGCCCAACTTTATTCCTACCGATGACAAAGTAAAGTTGGTGGATGAGCTAAGTGAATGTGGCTTCGCAAAAATCGAGGTGACATCATTTACTTCGCCAAAGTCTATCCCCATGCTCAGAGATGCGGAAGAAGTAATGGGTCGCATTAAACGATTGCCTGAAGTGGAATACACCGTGCTGGTGCCTAATCTTCGGGGCGCAGAGCGAGCCTTTGAATCTAAGGCTGATGAATTTAATTTGGTGATGTCCACATCTGAAACCCATAACCTAGCGAATCTTCGAATGGGAAGAGAAAAAAGTTTTGCCGGATTGGCAGAAGTAATTAAATACGTTAATGGCAGAACACCCATTAATGTTTCTCTTTCTACCAGCTTTGGCTGTCCTATGGAGGGTGAGGTTCCTCAAGATGTTGTGGAGGGATTTGCTCAGCGCTTTTCTGATCTGGGTGTGAGGGGGATTACGATTTGCGATACAACGGGGATGGCCAATCCAGATCAGGTAAAGAGGATGTGCGATTCTCTGCAAAAACGCTTTCCTAGTATTCAGCTGACTTTGCACTTCCACAATACGCGAGGCATGGGTTTAGCCAATCTCTTGGCGGCAGTTCAGTCTGGCATTGTGCGATTTGATGGATCGCTCGGTGGTTTAGGGGGATGCCCTTACGCGCCTGGAGCAAGCGGAAATATTTCTAGCGAGGATGCCATTCATATGCTCGATGCTATGGGATATGACACAGGTATCAACATATCTAAGTTATTGCAGCTTGCTAAGGAGTTGCCACAGATCGTCGGTCATGAAGTACCAGGTCAGGTTGCCAAAGCTGGCAGTACTTACGCACTGCATCCCGAGCCAAGTTATGTTGAAGAGTTACGTCGCGCGCAATAAATTCTAAAAAATCTTTGATTGCGAAACCCCTGTTTTCGGATGCACCACCCAAACTGGAAGAATTTGATATGAGGAGAAAATGATGATTGATCACCTAGATCATCTAGTACTTACGACAGCTAAAGAGGCTGAGTGCGTGGATTTCTATACCCGTGTTCTTGGAATGAAGCTTGAATCCTTTATTGGTGGAACCCCACCTGTTGAGAGAAAGGCATTTAAGTTTGGCAATCAAAAAATTAACCTTCACATTAAAGGAAAAGAGTTTGAGCCAAAAGCAGACATTCCTACCCCGGGGTCACTAGATCTATGTTTCATTGCTGATCGACCGCTGGAGAAGGTCATTGAGAAATTAATGGCAGCGGGATGGCCAATTATTGAGGGTCCCGTTCTTCGAACCGGTGCTACGCAAAAAATTAACTCAGTTTATGTGCGCGACCCAGATCAAAATTTAATTGAAGTATCTGAATTAATTTAAATAAGTAAATAAGGAGACAAAAATGAAGATGCGCATATTTATAAAAACACTAGCGACCCTTTCAATTGGAAGTTTTTCCTTATCTGGGTTTGCTCAAGAAGCTTATCCAAATAAGCTAATAACACTAGTTGTTCCCAGCTCGTCCTGATACCCAAAAGATGGCAGAGGACTTGGGAACTTTTGTTGAGAAAATGCCCCCAGCCCAATTGGCAACCTTTACAAAGAAGGAATATGATTACTGGGGAAATGTAATTAAGAATGCGAGTATTACTGCTGAATAAATTGTTTATCGCCTAGAGAGAACTCTAAACATTCTGAGCGATAAAAGAAGGGGGTCGCATTCTTGTGACCCCTTTTGCTATTGGTGGATTGGGCGAGATTGACTTCGTTGAAACTTCATTTTCGAACTCGCGATAAGCTTTTTTAGAAAATGACCCGCTGATGCTGCGATAGAATTACTACATTACTAACGCAAAGGACCAGATCATGAAAATTGTTAACTCCACATTGATAACTCTGGCAACAGGCCTTGTATTAGCAGCTTGTGCTCAACAGACAGAATTAATTCCCACTAAGGGTCAATCACCTGAGCGCTACAACCAAGACCGCGCAGCTTGTATAAAAGAGTCCAATACATACTACGGTAACAGTGGTGGCGCCCCATCTGATTCTGATGTATTTTTGGGATGCATGAAGGCAAAGGGTTATCAAATTAAACAAAAGTTCTAATGCTGATAGATGAGGGCGCTAAGTACTTTTGCCGTTCTAAAGAAATTAAACCACCTTCGGGTGGTTTAATTTTGTCGACCAACCCAGGATACTTGTGGGTCGGGCGAGATTCGAACTCGCGACCAACGCAGTCTGAAACTCATTTAGCGCTCTTGTCCACACGTGACACTCAATCGCTGCAGGCATTGCGCTACCGAGTTTCTTTTGAATTGATTAAGGAAAGAATTTCACCATAAAGATGGTGTGAATATAAGGAATGACATAAGATGAGGCTAATTATTTCTATTTCTCGAGTCAGAAAATATGTTACAAGAAGATAAAAAATCCATTATTGAGGCGGAAGAGCGTTTTAGGCATGAAATTAAGTTAAAGCTCGAAAGCGAATTTGCTAAAAGCCAGCCCACTATTGAAAAGATAGAAGACTCAGCTAAAGATATTGAAAAGAAAGCTTCTTCAAAAGTATTGGATTTTTTGAATAGTTCATTGGGGATGCTATTGATTTCCTCGGTGTTGATTTCGGGTGGTGGGACACTTTATCAGCAGGCACAACATCATTATGCAGTGGAGCAAAAAAATAAAGAGCAATTAGTGGCTTATCAATTTGAGATTGGCGATCGCATTCAAAATATGCGTTATTTGCTTCGACACAGCAAGACGGTAGGTGATGCAAAAACCGCATTGGCTAGCATATTCAAAAGCAAATTTCCCCTGAACTCAGATTTGGATAATAAAAGTCTTTCTGCTCTGTACTTTAATTTGTATCAATTAATACAGGGAAGTCAAAAGACAAAGAGCAGAGAGGCTATGGAGATCTTAAGAGAACTTGAGGATGCTGAGTATTCGCTGCAATCTAAAGATAACAATAGCTTACTCAATGCCGATGAAAAAGAAAAGCTAACCCAATTGGTTTTGAGTATCGAAAAACTTCATCTAGATTCACCTGTTAACTAGTTGTGTCGAAGGATCAATTTAGCCACATTCCATTGAGAATCTGAACAGCCTAATTGTTGCGCTATTTTTTTGAATCTTCTTGTTGGTGAACCCGATAACCAACCTTTAAAAACACACTTATAGTGCTGTTGCTCCTCGAGCGCCCATCATCCTTACCTATGGCGAACCCATGGATTGCCTGTTCTTAAAGCAGGCGCAACATTTCCTTACACCAGAAAGACAAAGCCCCCACTATTGCTAGTGGGGGCTTCTTGATACTGGTGGGTCGGGCGAGATTCGAACTCGCGACCAACGGATTAAAAGTCCGCTGCTCTACCGACTGAGCTACCGACCCAGTAAGACAGAAATTATAGCAAGAACTTGGTTTGGCTTCCCCGGTTTTCAGGTGTTGCCCTGTATGCCTTGTACTTACAAGTGCGCTAGGCGTTGGCGCGTCTGGCAACAGGTGGATTTTTGGAGAAATAGTCCTTAATTCCTCTCAAAATTGCTTCTGCAATGCGGTCTTGATAAGCATCATCATTAAGGCGAGCCTCTTCTTGAGGATTGCTGATAAACGCTGTCTCAACGAGGATTGAGGGGATGTCAGGAGCCCTGAGAACAGCAAAGCTAGCTTGCTCCACCTTATTTTTATGTAGCGGAGCAAATCCACCAATTTGCTTCAAGATCGACTGCCCTACTTGCACAGAATCTTTAATTTGAGCGGTTGTGGACATATCCAATAAAAGATTAGCAAGCTGCTTGTCCTGCGTCTTGATATTGATACCACCAATTAAGTCAGAGGCATTTTCTTTGTTGGCCATCCAGCGTGCAGTAGTGCTACTGGCACCCATTTGGGATAGGGCAAAAACGGATGCGCCTTTGGCTCTAGGTTCGATAAATGCATCTGCATGAATCGATACAAATAAATCCGCCTCCACTCGACGTGCTTTTTGTACTCTAGTATGGAGTGGTACAAAGTAGTCGCCATCCCTAGTCAAAAATGGACGCATATACGCATCATTATCAATTTTGTCTCGCAAGCGTTTCGCAATAGAAAGAACAACATTCTTCTCTTTAGAGCCCATCGCGCCAATAGCGCCTGGATCCTCTCCACCATGACCCGCATCGATTGCAATGGTGATGAGGCGCTTTTGTTTTGCTGGAGCAGCTGGTTGTTTTACATCTGGGATAGCTTGGGCTACCGGAGCCCTTGGAGCCTCCTTCTCTTTCTTGGTTGCAAACTGTGCAATCAAATCGATTTCTTCATTGGCTTTTTCTAGCGCATTCTCTTTGCGGGCACTACTCTTAACTAATTCCATCAAAGGATCTGGCGGAGTCGCTGGGTAGAGATCAAGCACCATGCGGTACTGATATTCCGCAATGGGGTCTAGTGTGAAGAGTTGAGGTTTTACAGGCTCTTTAAGGTCAAAAACAATGCGCACCATGCCAGGTTGAAATTGCCCCACACGTATTTGTGAGACATAGGGATCGTTAGGCTTGACCTTAGCTACCAAATCTTTCAGGGTGGAATTCAATTCCATACCTTGAACATCGACCACCAAGCGATCGGGATTGCTCAGTAATTGCTGTGTAATCGGTAGTGCTTTATCGGATTCCATCGTGATCCGTGTGTAATCTTCTGCAGGCCAAATACGTACACCTAAGATTTTTGCACCCCAAGCAATCTCTGCCTCGCCAAGGAAGAGAATGAAACCCAGCATCTTTGCTGAAGTTTTAAGATGTTTTCTTCTAGAGGAGTTGATGGGTGACTTGCTCATCTCTATTGTGGCAATAGTTCTTCTATAACCGCTATTCCGTGACGGGTGTTGGCTTGCAGGCTAATATTTCTTGCGCTTTCATCTTCACCGGCGCGGAGATGAATTTCAATATCAAAAGCTAGTAGCGTGCCTTCAGCTTTACCCGGCCACTCTACCAAGCAGAATCCAGGTTCATCAAAATGCTCTGCAAAGCCAGCTTCTTGCCACTCTAGTGGATCTCTCATGCGATAGAGATCAAAGTGGTGGGCTGTAATGTTTACTGCTGACGATGGGTTGTCACTGTTGATTTCAATAGGGTAGGGCTCACACAAGGTATAGGTTGGGCTTTTGACTCGCCCTGCATATCCTAGGGCTTGTATCAGGTGGCGGGCAAAAGTGGTCTTACCCGCCCCAAGATCGCCTTCTAGGGAAATATTCAGGTGAATGCTTTGGTCTGCTTGAAAAAGATGGCTGAGGCCCAAGGCAAGCTTTTGTGCCAATGCGGTCGTATCCGCTTCTTGCCTACAATATTGATTAAATGAATTCTGAGCCATTTGCCTAGTTTATTCAATTATTAAGCTACATTCTGTATTACTCATGACTTCTACCCAAATGCCGAGCGCTGTTGATCAGACCCATCTTCGTGAATGGCTGGATGAGCAGTCTCGTCAATTGGGTTTTGATGGCTTGCGCATTACTGATACCCATCTTGGATCGGCCACAGAGAGGCTGCATGAGTGGTTAGAGCAAGGTCGTCACGGGCAGATGGAGTACATGGCTAAACATGCTGATTTACGCTCTGATCCCGGCATGCTGGTTCCCGGTGCTGTGAGAGTGATTTGCGTCACGATGAATTATTTATCCCCAACAGTTAATTTTGACCATGAGTGGCAGCGTTTAGCTGAGCCGACTCAGGCGGTTGTATCCATGTATGCGCGTGGGCGCGACTATCACAAGGTGATGCGCAATCGTTTACAAGAGTTTGCGCAACGAATTGAAAAACAAATTGGTGCTTTTGGTTATCGTGTATTTACCGACTCAGCTCCATTAATGGAGGTGGAGTTGGCTCGTAAGGCAGGCTTAGGTTGGCGAGGCAAGCATACGCTCTTGCTTAATCGTGAATCTGGGTCTACATTTTTTTTAGGTGAGATATTGGTTGATGTCCCGCTACCGATTGATCAAGAGGAAGATTCCCATTGCGGTACTTGCCAATCTTGTATTGATGTATGTCCCACACAAGCTATTACCGCCCCTTATCAATTAGATGCACGACGCTGTATTTCTTATTTAGCGATTGAAAACCCAGATGCCATTCCGGTGGAATTTCGTAGGGCAATGGGTAATCGTGTTTATGGATGTGACGACTGTCAGTTGATTTGTCCTTGGAATAAATTTGCGCAACGTACAGCCTTACCTGACTTTGCTGAACGACATGGTCTTGGAAGAGCTAGTCTCTTGCAGCTTTGGTCTTGGACTGAGGAAGAATTCGAGAAGCGTCACGAAGGTAGTGCAATTCGTCGTATTGGTTACACCCGCTGGCGCAGAAACTTAGCTGTTGCGATGGGGAATGCCTTGGCTGATGGTGAGGTATCGGAGATTGAGAAACGCTCCCTCAGAAAGGCTTTATTGGCCTGCTTGCCAAGCTCGGATAGTTTAGTGGCCGAGCATATTCAGTGGGCCCTAGATGCCTAGATAAATTGGAAGCTTAAGCCCTATCTCACTTACAATCGTTTCATGTCATTAGCCGATAAACCCGATATAGACCCTAGCGAAATTGCTCTTGAAGGTTCGGCTGCACAACGCTTTAAAGATTCCAGTCATGCTTTTTGGTCTGGCATTCGTGATGCTGCAGGAGCCCCAGCTATGGTCTTGTTTGCAGGCATGGTGGGTTTTGGTGCGATGGGCAAAACGAATGGTATGGATGTCTGGTTTACCGGCGCCACCAGTTTCTTGATGTTTGCATTGCCTGGTCAGGTGGTATTGCTAGAGATGGCTATAACAGGATCTTCACTGCTAGCTATTGCACTGGCAGTGACTTTGACATCCACGCGCTTTATCACAATGACTGTGACGCTCTTTCCTCAGCTCCATGAAAAAGATCGCAATCACGGTCTCTATGCTTCGGTTCATCTGCTAGCAATGACAGCATGGGCAATTTCGATGCGAGAGTTTCAGACTATTGAGGCAAAGCATCGTCTGAGTTATTTCATGGGTCTTGGTCTGTTATGTTGGCTGATCTCAGTGCCCGGTACTATTTTGGGTTACTACTTGGCTGGTATGGTGCCTCCAGCCATTACTCTTGGTTTGGTTTTTATTAATCCTTTATTCTTTTTGCTGACATTTACAGAAGTAAAGGTCTGGATTAATCGAATTGCTATTGGTCTTGGATTTGTACTGGGTCCTTTTTTCTTTATTTTGGATCGCGATACGAGCTTGCTGACTACTGGTTTAGTCGCTGGAACTGCTGCCTATTTATTTGATCGCAAAGTATTGCGTAAGAAAGCAGGGGTAATAGGTTAATGAATACTGCTCTTCAAGGCTGGGGTTTATGGATTGCCTTAGCTGGCGCTACTCTTGGAACTTATTTTTGCCGTGCCATTGGTGTTTTGCTCGCCAAAAAAATTAACCAAGACAGTGAAATCTTTCGTTGGCTTGCCGCAGTAACCTATGCCATGGTTGCAGCTTTAGTAGTCAGAATGGTATTGATGCCAATTGGCTTATTAGCAACTGTTCCTGTATGGATTCGCATTCTGATTTGCCTTCTCAGTTTGGGTGTGATGGTTTCAAAACCAACCCACCGCCTCGTTCCAGCCCTATTGACTGGAACGCTTCTGATGTTGGCTTACGGCGTTATACGCTAAGCAAATCTTAAGTAGTTTGATTTAAAGATGGGCAGCCAAAATTTTGGCAATGTGTACTGCATCTCTTTGTGTGCCATCGGCAATCTGGTGGCGACAGCTTGTCCCATCTGCAACCACCCAGCTATCTGGTGCCTTCCGTATTGCTGGTAAGAGGCTAGCTTCTGCCATTTGCTTTGAGACCTCAATATGCTCAACTTCATAACCAAAGCTACCTGCCATGCCGCAGCAGGATGATTCAATCAGCTTGGGTTCAGCATTCGGGATTAACTTCAAGAGCTCCATCGCCGGTGTTACAGCAGCAAATGATTTCTGATGGCAATGACCATGAAATAACACCGGGCGCGAGGCTGGCTTTAACTGAAGTCGCAGTTTTCCACTCTTTGCTTCTTGAGCTAAAAATTCTTCTAAGAGCTGTACATACTTACTTACTGTCACCGCACGCTCACCAAAGCCCATGACTAAAGCTTCATCCTTTAAGGTAAACAGGCAAGAAGGTTCTAGACCAATGATAGGAATATTCTTTTCTGCAAATGGCGCAAGATGATTTACCAACTCATCCAAACTGGCTTTGGCTTTATCCACCATACCAGCAGCTAAATAGGTACGGCCACAACAAAATTCCTTGGAACACGTATTTGGTGTGGAGTCTGCTTTTTCCTTAGCCAAGCTCTTCTGTGGAATATGGACACGATATCCAGCAGCCTTCAGTACCGCAAGTGCTGCTTGTAAATTCTCATCTTCAAAGTAGGCATTGAAGGTATCTGCCAACAGTACAACGCCTTTATTGCCATTGGCATCATCTTGACTGAGTTCGGCTGGGGTAAATTGATAATGTGCAATTGCATTCAGATTGTTCCAGAATGTTTTTGCTTTCCAGATTGGTAGACTTCTTTGTGCAGAGATGCCCATGATCCATTCTTGTAATTTGGCAATCGGCGCAATATGGTTGCGTAGATTGAGTAGCGCAGGCAAACCAGGGATGCTGCTAATGATCGGCGCATATTTCGGTAGATAGGCAACGGCTAGATCTCGTAATGAGTACCCAACCCGTTTTTTGTAGGCCGACAAAAACTCAATCTTCATCTTCGCCATATCGACGCCAGTAGGGCATTCACGGCGGCAGGCCTTACAGCTGACACAGAGTTCCATCACTTCCTTAATGGCGTCGATACCAAGGGGTGAACTTTCATCTTTAATATCCAATTGATTAGAGAGTGCAAGACGTAAAGTATTGGCGCGACCACGGGTGAGGTGCTTTTCATCGCGAGTCACGCGGTAACTTGGGCACATCACTTCCGCATCAAATTTACGACAGTGACCATTGTTGTTGCACATCTCCACTGCTTTGGCTAAGCCCATTGCCGGGTCGCCGCCAGTACCCGGTGCGCTGGTCTCTTCAGTGACAGGATTATTTTGTACGTTCCAGGCAGACCAATCTAAAGCGGGCTGAAGTGGAATGACCTTATAACTTGGTGGGAAGCGGAAATTACTCGCATCATCCATTTTCGGTGGATCAATAATCTTGCCGGGATTAAATAATCCATTCGGATCAAATTCATGCTTAATTTCTGCAAGTGCTTCAGTAATCTTGGGGCCAAATTGCCAAGAGATCCATTCGCCACGGCAAAGTCCATCGCCATGCTCGCCACTATAGGCGCCTTTATATTTGCGAACCAATGCAGATGCCTCTTCAGCAACGGCACGCATTTTTTGTGCGCCATCGCGGCGCATATCTAATATTGGGCGTACATGGAGGGTACCTACAGAAGCATGTGCATACCAAGTGCCTCGTGAACCATACTTAGAAAATACATCTGTGAGTGCTTGGGTATATTCAGCAAGACTCTCGAGCGGGACTGCGCAATCTTCAATGAAGCTCACTGGCTTGCCGTCACCTTTAAGGCTCATCATGATATTTAAGCCGGCCTTACGTACTTCCCATAAATTCTTTTGCAAACCAGCATCAGGCATAGCTACTACTGAGCCTGGCAGACCTAGGTCACCCATAAGGCCCTGTAAAGACTTTAGTTTCTCGAGCAAGGGTGCGTGCGCTTCACCGGAGAACTCCACCAAGAGAATTGCTTCAGGAGTGGGGCCGCTAGCATCAATGAGGGCAGTCTCAATAGTTTTCTTAAAGCTGGGGTTGTGACGCGCTAAATCAATCATAGTGCGATCGACTAATTCAACTGCAGTGGGCCCAAGCTTGACGATATGCTGCGCGCTATCCATTGCTTTGAAGAAACTTGCAAAGTTCACCACTCCAAGCACTTTGTGTTGTGGCAAGGGCGCCAATTTCAACTCAAGCGATTTGAAATACGCCAAAGTACCTTCACTGCCTACCAACAGGTGCGCCAAATTCACACTGCCATCTTGTGTATACGGGCGCTCACTTTGTGGATGAAAGACATCCAAGTTGTATCCAGCAACACGACGCAACACTTTGGGAAAGTGCGCTTCGATTTCAGGCTGGAGGCTATTGGCTAAACCTTTTACAAAGTCACCGAGTTGTTTTGCAGCGCCAGAGCTATTAGCGTAATTTCCAAAGCTAGCTACTTGCCCAGAGGCTAGCCAGGCATCAATCCCTAAAACGTTGTGCACCATGTTTCCATAGGCGATAGAGCGACTGCCGCAAGAGTTATTGCCTGCCATGCCGCCTATGGTTGCTTGACCAGCAGTAGAGACATCTACCGGGTACCAGAGTCCATGAGGCTTAAGTGCAGCATTGAGGTGATCCAAAACAATTCCAGGTTCAACAACTGCAGTTGCTTTTTCTGGATCCGCATGTAGAAGCTTACGGAAATATTTTGTGTTGTCGATGACGAGTGCAGTACCGGTGGTTTGACCGCACTGACTGGTGCCCCCTCCGCGAGGCAAAACTGGGACACCCAAATCAGCTGCAATCTGAATAGCTGTTGCAATATCCTCGGCTGTTTTGGGAACAAAGACAGCAACTGGCATGGCTTGATAAATTGAAGCATCTGTTGCATAACGTCCGCGACTAGCCATATCGGTCATTACTTCACCAGAGGTTTCTTGCCTGAGGCGCTTAGCTAACTCTGCCTTGTTGGCAACAAATTCTGGAAGAGGAAAATCGAGTGGCTTGTTCATGCTGTAACTTTCTGTTTGGATTCTGAGTCAACTAATTGGATCACTACATCACGTTTATTCATGACGTGCTGCATCATGACTTTGCGCATGCGCACGCTGTCACGTGCTTTTAATGCATCGAGCATTTCTTGATGTTCTCCCACTGCCTTCTCCCACTTCACGCCATCTTGGTTGGAGCGAAAGCGTAGTGCCTCAATACGGGCATTGACTTGGGTAAAGAGCTGGCTTAAGACAGGATTGTTTGCCGCTTGATTAATAGCCTGATGAATCTTGAGATTGAGTTGGTAGTAGCTCGAGAGATCTCTGCGAGCATATGAGGCCATCATTTCATATTGAAGTGCTTCCAGTTCAATTAGAGCTTGATTGCTAATGTTTTGCGCTGCTAGTTCTCCGGAGTAGCCTTCTAAGTTCGCAATCACATCAAAGGTGTGAAGGATGTCATCCCGCGTGAGTTGTACTGCAATCGCTCCGCGGTTGGCAATCAGCTCAACTAGGCCGGCGGCAGCCAAACGTCGAATTGCCTCACGAATAGGGGTGCGTGACACATTGAGCTGTTCTGCTAATTCACGTTCATTTAACTTGCTACCCGGTGTAATGGCACCCTCTACCAATAAAGCTCGCAGCTTTTGGAAGGTGACCTCGTGTAGGTTTTGGGTATTTGGTGGTGCGGTGAGCATCATATGAAATGCCTTAATTTTGTATACATATTTACTATAACCTATCAATAGCCTTAAATAACGCTATAAATTGCTTATTTTTTACTTATTTGGGAAATATTTTGCATACAAAATTGTAAATTACTAAAAAGTACCTTACACTGGCCAGCAAGATTAACAACAAAAACCAAGCGAGACTCAGCATGCTAAAACTAGATAACCACCTCTCAGGGCGTCATTTTTTACATATTCCTGGCCCAAGCCCAGTGCCATCCCGCATCCTGCGGGCAATCAGCTATCAAACGATTGATCACCGTGGACCTGAATTTGGTCAGTTTGGCCTCAAGGTTTTGGATGGCATTAAAAAGATCTTTAAAACTGAGCAACCAGTCATTGTTTACTCAGCCTCTGGAACGGGTTCATGGGAGGGGGCTTTGGTTAACGTCCTCAATCCTGGCGACAAGGTGCTCTTTTATGAAACCGGTCAGTTTGCTAATTTGTGGCGCGCTTTGGGTAAGCGTCTTGGTTTGGATGTTGAGGTGGTGACTAAGCCTGGTCAAGATACTTGGCGGTGGGGTGTTGATGCATCTGTCATTGAAGAGCGCTTACGCAAGGACACTGGTCATGAAATCAAGGCGGTCTGTGTAGTTCATAACGAAACCTCCACGGGCGTAACTTCGAACATTGCCGCAGTTCGCAAGGCAATTGATTCTCTCAAGCATCCAGCACTGCTGTTGGTTGATAGCGTTTCTGGTTTGGGTTCTGCAGACTACGAGCACGACAAATGGGGTGCCGACGTCACTGTATCGGGCTCACAAAAAGGATTAATGCTGCCTCCAGGCATTGGTTTTAATGCCTTGTCAGCACGCGCAATTGAAGTTAGTAAAACGAACAAGATGTCTAAGGCCTATTGGGCTTGGGATGAGATCTTGGAGTCCAATAAATCAGGCTACTGGCCAACTACGCCTAGTACCAATTTGATGTATGGCTTACATGAGGCTTTGGATATGATGATGGCTGAAGGCTTAGACAATATCTTTGCTCGTCACCAACGTCTTGCAGCTGCTTGCCGTGAAGCGGTGAATGCTTGGGGCTTAGAAATCCAGTGCCAAGATAAAGATTGTTACTCGCCAGTACTCACTTGTATTGCTACACCAGAAGGTATGGATGCAGATGTATTACGTAAGCATGCTCTGGAGAAGTTCAATTTATCCCTGGGTACAGGCCTTGGAAAAATTAAAGGTAAGGCCTTCCGTATTGGCCATTTGGGTGATTGCAATGAGCTCAGTCTGATGGCTGCACTAAGTGGGGTAGAGATGAGTTTGGGCGCGATGGGCTACAAGCCTAAGGCAAGCGGTGTTGTTGCTGCCCAAGAATTTCTAAAATAATCAGTAAGTTGGGTGTAAATGGGGTGTCAGCTGGTGAATCTATCGGCCAACACCCCTTATAATTCAAGTACTTATATAGATAGTACTTTCATCAAATAAAACATATTCGAGACAGAAAGATTTCACATGTTGGCAACTAAACCATATTTAACCCAGGCTGATGTTCAGAAGATTTTGGATGCAGCAGATAAGCATGCTGCAGCAAATAACTGGGCAGTGACTATCTGTGTCTGTGATGATGGCGGGCATGTATTGGGATTAACGCGTCGTGATGGTTGTGCTCCTGTCTCTGCGTACATCGCTCAAGAAAAAGCGCGTACTGCTGCAATGGGTAAACGTGAGAGCCGTGTTTACGAAGAAATTATTAATAACGGACGCATTTCCTTTTTATCTGCCCCACATATTTCGGGCATGTTGGAAGGTGGCGTCAATATCGAGGTAAATGGGTTTACCATCGGCGCAGTCGGTGTTTCCGGCGTTAAATCGACTGAGGATGCCGAAACCGCAAAGGCCGGCATTGCAGCCATTCTGTAAGTTACCTTGACAAATACTGTTCCTGAAATAAATTCCCCTACCGGCGCTACTGAGAGTAGCGCCACCCCAGCAACAATTACCTTTGCTGACTTTGGCTTAGATCCAAAGATTCAAAAAGCGGTATCTGAGCAGGGTTACAACACCCCAACTCCGATTCAAGCGCAATCTATTCCGCACGTTTTGGCTGGAAGTGATTTGATGGGCGCTGCCCAGACTGGTACCGGTAAGACGGCTGCTTTTGTATTGCCAATTATTCAAAAGATCCTGCGTCATGCAAGTAGTAGTGCTTCGCCAGCTCGTCACCCAATTCGCGCCTTGGTACTAACGCCGACACGTGAGTTAGCTGTGCAAGTTGCCGAGAATGCAGCAAGCTATTCCAAGCACACTGATTTGCGTGCTGCCGTGGTGTACGGCGGCGTGGATATGAAAGAGCAAGTTGCTACATTGCGTGGTGGTGTAGAGATTTTGATTGCTACCCCAGGGCGCTTGTTAGATCACATTGGTTCTAAAGTTGCCAATCTCTCCCAAGTAGAAATTTTGGTTTTAGATGAAGCGGATCGTATGTTGGATATGGGCTTCCTGCCCGACTTGCAGCGCATCATTGATTTGATTCCCGCGCAGCGCCAAACACTCTTGTTCTCAGCAACATTCTCACCAGAGATTAAAAAATTAGCGCAAAGTTATTTGCGCACACCGGTTACTGTTGAAGTAGCACGCCAAAATGCTGCAGCCGATACTGTCAAGCAAGTAGTGCATATGGTAGCCAGCGAAGACAAACAGCGTGCGATTGTGAAGGTCCTTGAAGCGCGCACTCGTCAAGGTTTATCTCGTCAGTGCATCATCTTTACTAACAGTCGTTTAGGTTGTGCTCGATTAGCGCGTTCATTAGAGCGTGATGGTATTAAAGCGGGCGCGATTCATGGTGATAAGAGTCAGGGCGAGCGTACTCTCACTTTAGATGCATTTAAATCTGGCGCGATCGAGGCTCTGGTAGCAACTGACGTAGCTGCACGTGGTTTGGATATTCCATCGATGCCTTGCGTGATTAATCATGAGTTGCCATTTAATGCGGAAGACTTTATTCACCGTATCGGCCGTACGGGTCGCGCAGGCAGCAAAGGTGATGCGATTGCATTGGTCGATGCTAGTGAAAAACGTTTACTCGACGATATTGAAAAGTTGATGAAACGCAAGTTGGATATCCAGCCGCTACCCGAAGGTAATCCTAGCTACGCTCCTAGCAGAAGCTCAACTAGATCAGATGCGCCGGCCAAAATGTCGGATCCTTTTTTCTATAAGCCTTATGAGCCTAGCGCTGTCAACAAGTCATCATCAGAGACTAGTAATCCTGAAGAGAAAAAAGTGGGCATTACGCCTGCAAGACCGGCTGTTGGTGCTCTGCTCGGTGGCTTTAAGAAGAAGTAATTTTTCTATTCCAAGCTTGGGTGGCAGCTAAGAGCCACTCAGCAATCGAAGTATCTTTTCCATCTGGAAGATCTTTCAATCCCAAGTGCTTTGCGGCTTTACGTAATTCTTGTAAAGCCTGTTGTGCATTTTCTGTATGAATAGCGTTCGCCAAAGTTTGCTTGCTGAGTTTTTCACCATGCGCATCGAGCACTAGTGGTAGATGCAAGTAGCTTGGTATTGGATATCCCAATATACTTTGTAGATGTATTTGTCGTGCTGTGTTGTTCAGTAAATCTGCACCACGCACAATATGAGTGATGCCTTGTTCGGCATCATCTACCACTACGGCAAGCTGATAGGTGAATATGCCATCCCGACGACGCAATACAAAATCGCCCACTTCTTGATTCAGGTTTTGACTTTGCTTCCCTAGGGCTAAATCTTCAAAATGAATACTGAGATCTGGGGGCAGGGCAAGCCTCCAGGCCGCTTCAACCTTAAAGATGTTTTCATCCTCATACAGGGGTATTTGTTGGGGGCGGCAGCTACCTGGGTAGACCATTTCTTGATTGCGAGGTGTGACTACACCACGAGCCTCTAGAGCGCCTGCAATGCTTTGCCTGGAACAGGTGCAGGGATAGATGGTTTGGAGCTCATTTAAGCGCTTTAGAGCCTTTTTATAGCGATCTTGGTGCTTGGATTGCCAGGTTAGCTCCCCGTCCCAGCTAAGCCCGCAGGCAAGCAACTGGCGTAGGATTTCTTGATCCGCCCCCGGAATGCAGCGGGGGGTATCTAAATCCTCGATTCTGATTAGCCATTTCCCTTGATTTTGTCGGGCATCCAACCAGCTTCCTAGGGCGGCAACCAAGGATCCCGCATGAAGCGGGCCAGTAGGCGAGGGGGCAAAGCGCCCGCGATAGCCGTCGGCTGGGGGTGAGGGGTTTTTGAGGTTCGGCACAGCTAAAATGATCTCATGGCTTCACCCCGTTTTGTTCATCTGCGCGTCCATTCCGAGTTTTCAATTACGGATGGTGTCGTTCGTATTGATGATGCGGTAGCTGCAGCCGAAAAAGACGGCATGGGAGCCTTGGCGCTCACTGATTTGAGTAATTTATTTGGCTTAGTCCGTTTTTATAGTGCTGCACGCTCAAACGGAGTTAAGCCAATTGCAGGTGCTGATGTTTGGATTAGCAACCCCCAAGACCCAGATCAACCCCATCGTTTATTGCTCCTGGTACAAAACCACTCTGGCTACCTCAATTTATGTCAGCTATTAAGCAAAGCCTCCCTGGAGAATCAATCTCGTGGTCGGGCAGAGGTAGATCCCAAGTGGTTTAGTGAGCCCGCTTCTAAAGCTGAAGATAAAGCTGCAAAAAGAACGCTGGCATATGGATTGATTGCGCTCTCGAGTGGACGCTGGGGTGATGTGGGTAGCGCGCTCTTAGCTGGCCAAGAAGATCAAGCTAAAGATGCTGCTAAACATTGGGCAAAGTTATTCCCAAATACTTTTTACATTGAAGTGCAGCGTGGCGGCCATCCTCAAGATGAAAAGCAACTTCAGCTAGCCTGCCATCTCGCAAGTGAATTAGATCTACCTATAGTTGCTACGCACCCAGTGCAATTTATGCAAAGAAGTGATTTCACGGCCCATGAGGCGCGGGTTTGTATTGCTGAAGGAGAGCTCTTAGGCAATCCTCGTCGCACCAAGAAATTTAATGAAGAGCAGTATTTCTTATCTCAAGAGGAGATGGAAAAGCGTTTTGTAGATTTGCCTGTTGCATTGGCTAATTCGGTGGAGATTGCCAAGCGTTGCAATCTCTCTTTAACTTTAGGTCAGCCACGCTTACCGGATTTTCCAACGCCTCCTGGTATTACGCTCGACGATTATTTATTGCAGCAATCGGAGATTGGTTTGAAGCGCCATATGGAGCGCAATTTCCCAGATCCAGAAGAGCGTGCAAAGGAAGAGGCTCGTTATCACGAGCGACTAGTCTTCGAGGTGAAGACCATTTCTCAAATGGGTTTCCCAGGTTACTTCTTGATTGTTGCGGACTTTATCAATTGGGCAAAAAACAATGGTGTACCAGTCGGCCCAGGTCGTGGATCTGGTGCCGGCTCATTAGTTGCTTACTCACTTGGTATTACGGATCTTGATCCACTGCGTTACAACCTCCTCTTTGAGCGCTTCTTAAATCCTGAGCGGGTATCGATGCCCGACTTCGATATTGACTTCTGCCAGCATGGGCGCGATCGCGTTATTCAGTACGTAAAAGATAAGTACGGCAAAGATGCGGTCAGTCAAATTGCGACCTTTGGAACGATGGCTGCCAGAGCGGCGATTCGTGACGTGGGTCGTGTGCTGGAGCAAGGTTATAACTTCGTTGACGGTATCGCCAAGTTGATTCCGAATAAGCCAGGTCAGTACATGACTATCGAAATGGCTAAGAAGGAAGAGAAGCAATTAGGCGAGCGCGAAAAGAATGAAGATGAAGTGCGCCAGCTCTTATCTCTTGCACAGCAGCTTGAAGGCATGACCCGTAACGTCGGTATGCATGCGGGTGGCGTATTGATTGCCCCTGGTCGTTTGACCGATTTTTGTCCGCTTTATACACAAGAGGCAAAAGATTCTAAAGATCAAGAGAGCGGCTCCGTCATTAGTCAGTTTGACAAAGATGACGTAGAAGCTATTGGCTTAGTGAAGTTCGATTTCTTGGGTTTAACGACGCTGACTATTTTGGCGGCTGCTGAGAAGTGGATTAAGACGCTGCATGCTGATCGTAAAGATTGGAATATTGGTGAAATCCCACTCGATGATGAAAAGGCCTTTGAAGTTTTAAAGAATGCCAATACGGTCGCAGTCTTCCAGCTAGAAAGTCGCGGCATGCAAGGCATGCTTCGTGAAGCCAAGCCTGACCGCTTTGAAGACATTATTGCGCTCGTCGCACTCTATCGCCCAGGTCCAATGGATTTGATTCCGGACTTTATTGAGCGTAAGCATGGTCGTCAAAAAGTAGAGTATCCAGATCCGCGTATTGAGCCCGTTCTGCAAGAAACCTACGGCATCATGGTCTATCAAGAGCAGGTGATGCAGATGGCCCAGATGATTGGTGGCTACTCACTTGGTGGTGCCGATATGTTGCGTCGTGCCATGGGTAAAAAGAAGCCTGAAGAGATGGCACAGCATCGCAAGATCTTTAGTGATGGTGCAAAAGCCGGCGGTATTACTGAAGGCAAGGCCAACGAGATTTATGACTTGATGGAGCGCTTTGCAGGGTATGGATTTAATAAATCCCATGCTGCTGCTTATGCACTCTTGGCATATCAAACTGCCTGGCTTAAGGCTTACTACCCTGCTGAATTTATGGCGGCCAACTTATCGCTCGCGATGGATGACACCGATAAGGTGAAGATTCTGTACGACGATTGTTTGGCAAACAATATTCGGGTGTTCTCGCCAGATATTAATACTGGCGTTTATGTGTTCACACCATTACGTGCCCCAGATGCTGCTCCAGATTCTCCGATCAGTCATATTCGCTATGGCTTGGGCGCAGTGAGAGGTACCGGTGAGGCTGCAATTGAAGTGATTGTGAAGGCGCGTGAAGCTGGCGGACCTTTCAAAGATTTATTTGATTTCTGCGCACGCGTTGATCGTAGGCAAGTCAACCGTCGAGCAATTGAAGCTTTGATGCGTGCTGGCGCCTTTGATAGTTTGTATAAGGACTCTATTCCTGCCGGCGGTAATCCTTACGATATTCGCTCCACTTTATTGGCTTCTTTAGCGCGTGCAATCGAGGCGGCAGAACAAGCGGAAGCTTCAATCAACCAAGTCAGTTTGTTTGAGGTAGCAGGGGAAGAGGATCGCCACCTGCCTGAATTGGTGCGCGAACCAGTCTGGTCTGAAAAGAAACGCCTTCAAGATGAGAAGAGCGCCTTAGGACTTTGCCTAACGGGCCACATGTTTGACGCCTATCGCGACGAGACGGCGCATTTCATTCGTCAACCATTGGCTAAAGTGACGGAGGGTAAAGATCAGTTGATCGCCGGCATTATTACTTCTGCCCGCATGCTGACGGGTCAGCGTGGCCGTATGATGATTGCAACAATTGATGATGGCACCGCTGCAATAGAAGTGACCCTCTATAGCGAGGTATATGAACCAAATCGCTCTTGGCTCAAAGAAGATGAGTTATTAGTAGCGAAAGTGAACGTTACACCCGACAAGTTTTCTGGCGGAATGCGGATCGTATCAGAGGCGGTGATGGACATTACGGGTGCGCGCATGCGTTTTGCTCGCAATATCCATTTATCGATTGATTCAGCGATTGATCTTAAATCCTTACGTAGCCAAATTGGGCCTTACTTGATGAGTAATCGAGTGCGAGATCCCAAGTTGGGCCCCGCAGCAGCCGCTATGCCAAGTGCTAGCGAAGGCTTAAAGGGTTTAATGCTCACGGCTGCAGTCACTACTAGTGGCGGAGCTTGCTTGATGCAATTCCCAGAAGAGTTGCGCATCTATCCTGATGATGCCTGCTTGCATAGTCTGAATCAAATATTGGCGGCCAAGCAATCTAATACAGTTCAGGTTCAGTACCTCTAAATCAGCAGCACCAAAACCACTCAGAGTGATTTATTGATTTGTGGCGTCTTGAAGCGCTGCAATCACCTGATTGGGTTCTAAGAGATCCAAGCATTCGCTACGACTATTTGCACGATCTTCACAGCCTGCTTTGCGACAGGGGACGCATTCACCGGGTCCTTGCAGGATCGTGACATGACCAACTGTCTGCGAGCGAGCTCTTAATTGATAGGGCTGCTCACCAATAAAACTATTAGGCCATGGCCCAAAGTTGGTGGGTGGCGTTGGACCAAATAAGGCAATGGTCGGTGTATTACATGCTGCCGCTAGGTGTGTGATGGATGTATCTACCCCGATATAGGCAATTGCACCGCGAATCAGTGTTCCCGCTTGCGGGATAGTAAGTAGGCCTGCTGTATCAACAACATGACTGCGGGTTTCTTCATCAAGCAATGACAGAATATCTTTGTTTAGCTGTAGATCTTGCTTGGCGGGTGATGCGCTCAATACAACTTGCCAACCTTGTTTTGTAATCCATGCCAGCAATATTTGCCAATAGGCAAGCGGCCAACGCTTATAGGCAGTCAAGGGTCCTGGATGCACCACAACGTAAGGTGCGTGAAGTTGACCAGCAATGCTTGGGGTAATGGGGTCGCCAGCAGGTGGAGTGACTGAAATAGGTTTGTTAAATAAATCCTGCGGCTTCTTGTAAAAGATCTCAAGTAGGCGAAGCTTTTCAGTAATGACATGCTGGGCAAAATAATCCACATCAACTGTATGTAGGCTGATAGCCTTTTTCCAGGCGTTTTGCTTATCGCTTTTACTTTTCTTGGCTTTATCTTGATCTGTGAGACCTTGAGGGTGACCGCCTAGTACGCCAACGCGGTGATGGGCAGCTACTAGACCATAAAAATAGGCGCGATCACTAGGTTGCGTAACGACAGCCAAGTCGTAACGCTGAAATAGTTTAAAAAATAAGGAGAGATACTCTTTGAATTTGGGACGATCGGAAGTTTCGATGATCTGGACAATATCGGGATTACCTTTGAGCATCTCGAGCTTGCCGCGATAACCTAAAAAATGAAACTCAGCATCAGGCCATAATTCGCGCGCTTGAGAGATGAGCGGCGTAGTGACAAGGACATCTCCAATCTGACGAGTCGCAATAAATAAAACTTTTTTAGGCTTTAGTGCTGAGAATGCAGTCATAGGGCTAATTTAACTGAATCCTACTGAGCTTTAGCCAGAATTTTTTCACGGACGCGACGTGCATTTTCTGCGGCATTGGATTGATCGTTGATACGGTGGTAGAGATGCAGCACTTCAGTCGACCAGGAGCCGGATTTACGAATCAAACCCCTGTTCTGCAGTCTGAAAACAAAATCCGCATCCTCGTGCCCCCAGCCCGTCATGGTTTCATCAAAGCCGCCAATGGCTTTGGCGTCGGCTTTCCAACAGGCCATATTGCAACCCTTAATACGACGCCATACGAATTTCTTATAGTTGCGCCAGGCACCATCCCCCAGCTTCATTTTGAGGGGCCAGTATTTGTTGACGCCACCAGAGAGTCGATAGCTCAACAGTTTGTCGATAAATTTTTTGAAATCCCAGTGCTGCCATGATAGTAATTGTTTGCTGAGTTCGGCATTCAGCAAGACGCGACTGCCTGTAACTAGGTGGTTGGTCTGAGATAGGATTCGATGCTGGGCAATAAAGTCTGGTTGTACAAGGCAGTCGCCATCTAAAAATACGAGATAGTCACTGTGTGCTGCCTCGATTGCTTGATTAAGAATGCGGGTCTTGCGAAAGCCTTGATCTTCTTGCCAAAGATGGGTAATTTTTACTGGAAAATTTTTCTGGATGACCTCTATCAAGCTCTTAGTTTCTAATGTAGAGCCGTCATCAGCAATGATGATTTCAAAATCTAAATCAGTTTGAGTGCCAAGTGACTCAAGACAGAGCTTGAGAGCCTGTGGCCAGTTATAGGTCGCTAAAAGTACGGAGATCATTTGCCGTGATGTGGATTATTCGCAGCTTCTTGATGCAATTGCCATAACTTCATATAGCGGTAGTAGGTACCTTGCCCGTTGGAGATCGCTAAGGCAAAGCCCTGAGGACCATCTAGGAATCCAAGTCTTATGAAGTAGGTTCGAGTAAAGGCCCAGATGCCATGAAGCACGGCCTTTAATGGACTACTCTTTTTCCCTTTGGCAAATGCCTGCTCTGCAGAAGCTGTTGAATAGCGATCTAACTTTTGAAGCACTTGTGAATAGTTCATGAAGCTATAGTGCAGCATGGGATTCTCAAGCTTTGCTACTTGCCCACTCGGAATGAGTCGCTCATGAACGAGGTCATCTGAGAAACGAGCCGTCCCACGTTTAAACAATCTATCCACATAATCCGGATTCCAGCCAGAGTGGCGGATAAAGCGACCGCAATACCAAGAAAGGCGTGGAATCGAGAAGCAGTCGACATGTGCCGAGTGATGAATGGCAGTGAGAATTTCACTTCTAAGGGCAGGAGTGAGGCGCTCATCAGCATCCAGGGATAGGACCCATTCACATGTTGCCAAGTCCAAGGCGCGGTTCTTTTGGGGTCCAAATCCTGGCCAATCCGCTGGCTGGCTAATGAGGGCCCCATGGCTTCTGGCGATTTCTAGGGTGCTATCGATGCTATTGGTGTCGACCACCACGATTTGCTGGGCAATCCCCTCTAGGGAGGCCAAGCAATCGGCCAAATTGGCCTCTTCATTGCGAGTGATGAGTATGACTGATAAGGTGGGCATAATTCATTATATGAATGCTCAAGACCGCACCTCCCTAAATCGCTTAATTCAGTACCTGAAGCCCCATATCTGGACGATTATTGGGTCTTTATTGGCTATGGCGCTTGTTGCTGGCGCTGAAACCTCTATTCCGGCGCTGATGAAGCCTTTGCTTGACCGGGGGTTCACTGGTCAGATGGATAACAAGCTGTGGCAGGTGCCGGTTTTCTTGGTGGGTTTGGCTTTTGTGCGGGGAATGTCGCAATTTCTATCTAGTTACCTTTTAAATCGCGTTATCAATGCTGTTTTGCTCAAGATGCGTATGCAGATGTTTAAGGCATTACTGCATTCAAGCACTACCTTCTTCCAAAAGAATTCTGCATCCAACTTAATTAATGCGGTAGTTTTTGAAGTGAATAATGCCCTTTCGATTATGGGTGGCATGTTGATTAGTTTGGTGCGAGATTCCCTTACGGTGATTGGATTAATTGGCTACCTGATTTACCTAAACTGGCAACTTACATTGGTGGTGCTTATGATTTTCCCAATCATTGCTCTAATCATCGGCAGAATTAATAAACGCTTACGCTCACTCAATCGTGAGCAGCAGACAATGACAAGTGATCTCGCTTACATCGTTGAGGAATCTGCTGCTGGGTACAAGATCGTGAAAGTACATGGTGCTGAAGAGTATGAGATGAGTCGCTTTATGGAAAAAGCTGACCGCCTCCGCAAATTCGCTATGAAGTCAGCGGTGGCTGGAGGTCTGAATCAGCCGATTACTCAACTGATTGCTTCCATGGCGCTATCGATTGTACTGGTGATTGCTTTAATGCAGTCATCCTCCGAAGGTGTTACGGTAGGTGGCTTTGCGTCTTTTATTACTGCGATGATGTTGGTGATCTCGCCGATCAAGCACCTGGCCGATATTAATCAACCCTTGCAACGCGGCTTAACTGCAGCGGAAATGATCTTCTCCCTCATGGATCAACCTTTTGAAGAGGATGAGTCCCGAAAAGGAAATATGAAATCCTTGGATAAGACTAAGGGTGGAATTCGTTTTGAGAATGTAGGCTTCTATTATCAGCAAGAAGCCGGGCGTAAAGATGCTCTCACTGGTGTGAATTTAAATATCAAGCCTGGCGAAGTCGTTGCCTTCGTTGGCCCATCTGGCGGAGGTAAATCTACGCTAGTGAATTTATTGCCACGATTCTTTAAGCCGACAAGTGGACAAATTTTCTTGGACGATATTCCGCTTGAGGATATTGTTCTTGCAGATGTTCGTAAGCAAATTGCTTTTGTGAGTCAGGATGTGATTTTATTTAATGACAGCATTGCGGCAAACGTAGCCTATGGTGCTGTTGGTCCAGTAGGCATTGATCGTGGGCGCGTGATAGAGGCGCTGGAGGCGGCTAACTTATCTGCACTCATGAAAGAAATGCCTGAAGGAATCGATACTCAAATTGGGGATAACGGCAATCGCTTATCTGGTGGTCAGCGTCAGCGTCTAGCTATTGCGAGAGCCATTTATAAAGATGCGCCCATCCTTATTTTGGATGAGGCTACTTCAGCGCTCGATTCTGAATCCGAACGTCAGGTACAGGATGCTCTAGAGCGCTTGATGGCAGGTAGGACCACTCTGGTAATTGCGCATCGCCTATCGACTATTGAGCATGCCGATCGGATTGTGGTCCTAGAGCATGGTCATGTGATTGAGAATGGCTCACACGAAGAGTTGATTGCTAAGGATGGCATGTATGCCAACTTACATCGTATCCAGTTTTCAAATGCTTAATTAATGATTAACTGAGAACGATGTCGTACTGCTCTTGGCGGAAGCTACCTTCTGCCTGAAGTTTGATGGGCTTACTGATGAAATCGCCAAGCTGCGCCAAAAATTGATTTTCTTCTTCAAGGAACAGGTCAATGACATCAGGCGCCGCAACAATTCTAAATTCTCGAGGATTAAATTGGCGATGCTCACGAACAATCTCGCGCAAAATCTCGTAACAAATAGTTTGTGCTGTTTTGACTTCACCCTTGCCTTGGCAGGTAGCGCAGGGCTCGCATGTAATGTGGGCAAGGGATTCTCGAGTGCGTTTGCGTGTCATCTCTACCAGGCCTAGCGAGGAAAAGTCGCTCACTGAAGTACGAGCGTGATCACGATCTAAATTGCGATTGAGTTCATGTAAAACTGACTCTTGATGGTCTTTGCTCAACATATCAATAAAGTCAATGATGATGATCCCACCAAGATTGCGTAAACGGAGTTGACGAGCGATAGCCTGAGCAGCTTCAAGATTGGTTTTGAAGACGGTGTCATCAAGATTGCGTGCACCCACATAACTACCTGTGTTGACATCAATCGTAGTCATTGACTCTGTTTGATCAATCATCAGATAGCCGCCTGACTTGAGATCAACTCTTCGACCTAAGGCCTTATTAATTTCAGCATCTACATCAAATAAATCAAAGAGGGCGCGCTCGCCGCGATGCAGGGTAAGCTTATCCAAGAGGTTAGGCATGTATAAGGTAGCGAATCCTTTGAGCTTTTCAAAGTTCTCTGCAGAGTCAACCCGAATTTTTATAGTTTCTTCACCAGCAACATCGCGCAATACACGTTCAGCCAAGCTAAGGTCCTGATAAAGCAGGCTGGGGGCAGCCTTATGGTTCACAGCTTCTCGGATCCTCTCCCAGGTCGTGCGTAGGTAATGCATGTCGTTCTCAAGCTCGGTATCGCTGGCATCTTGTGCGCTGGTGCGCACGATAATTCCACCTTTTTCATCTGCGGGCATGAGTCCTGCAAGGCGTGACTTGATAGCCTCACGTTCCTCGGGCTGATCAATTCGTTGGGATACGCCAATATATTTTTCTGTGGCTGCATCTGTACCGGCGGGGGGCAGGTAAACCAGATTACGCCCAGCAATACTGAGTTGGGTCGTGAGGCGCGCACCTTTAGTGCCCAAGGGATCTTTGAGAACTTGCACTAAAACATTTTGACCCTCAAAGAGCAACTTTTCAATTTGTGCTTGCGGGTTGTTTTGCGTGATATCAGCGACGTGCATAAATGCAGTGCGCTCTAAACCAATTTCAATAAAAGCAGATTGCATACCCGGTAGCACACGTACTACTTTGGCTAAATAAATATTGCCAACGATACCGCGTTGACGGGTACGCTCAATTTGCAGTTCTTGAACAGCACCTTGCTGAATTAATGCCACCCGTGTTTCCTGTGGGGTGATGTTGATCAGAATTTCTTCATTCATATGCGGGCAACTTTAGCGAAATCCAATAATTGGTTAACTTCAAAAATAGGTAATCCCATGATACCGCTATAGCTGCCTTTAATTGAAGGAATAAAAGCCCCTCCCGAACCTTGAATACCATACGCCCCGGCCTTACCGAAGGGCTCCCCGCTCTCAATATAGCTGTCAATTTGTCCTTGAGTTAAATGGGCAAACTCCACTTCGGAGACTTGCACTAGACAAAGGGGTTTGGTTAGAGGGTCGATCATGAGAACAACCGAAGTGAGTACCTCATGCACACGGCCGCTGAGCATTTTTAGAATGCGTTCAGCATCGGCGGCATCGTTCGGTTTTCCCAGAATTTCGCCGGCAGGATTGCCAGGCAAGCTGACGGTGGTATCTGCACACAGAATGGGTGCCCAAGGTTTTCCACTACTTTGCCACCTCGCTAATGCAATAGCACTTTTGGCGAAGGTGACTCGCTCAACATAATCACGTGCCTTTTCATTGGGGAGAGGAACTTCAAGAGTCTCTGTATCTTCACCCGGTCCTGCAACCAGCATTTCGAATTGGACGCCAATCTGTTTGAGTAACTCTTGGCGACGTGGACTTTGTGAGGCAAGATAAATATAAGAAAACATGAATGACTTACTCACGGTGATAGGGGTGACCCTGCAAAATAGTCCAAGCTCGATAGAGCTGCTCAACTAATAAGACTCTTGCCATTGCATGAGGCAATGTCAGGCTTGAGAGGCGCCACATCGCTTGTGCACCCTCCTTGAGGCTGGGATCGAGTCCATCGGCACCACCAATCAAAAAGGTGATGTCAAAACCTTCTTGTCTCCAGTTTGCCAGTTGCGTAGCTAGATTTTGAGTGGTCTGATCTTTGCCGCGCTCATCCAGCGCAATGACACGAGAGCCTTTTGGAATAGCTGCTGCAATTTTGATAGCCTCTTTAGCTGGGGTGAGATCGGGCTTAATCTCTTTGATTTCGATGCTGCAGTCTGCAGGCATGCGCTTAATGTAATCATGGGTTGCAGTTGCAACCCATTCAGGCATTTTGTGACCAACAGAAACAATTGTTAAACGCATTACTAAAGCATTAATCTTCGTCGTCAGGTTCGCTTGCTTTCACAAGACCTTTGTCTGCTGCTAATTTGACGCGCACTGGCTTGGCACCCCACATACCTTCAAGTTGGTAGTAAGCGCGCAATGCGGGTTGCAGAATATGAACCACGATGTCGCCACAGTCGACGAGCACCCATTCACCAGTCTCCAGGCCTTCGACGGAAATGACTTCGCCGCCCTTTGCATTAACCGCTTCTTTAACTGACATGGCCAATGATCTAGTCTGGCGATTAGATGTACCGGTTGCGATGATGACGCGATCAAACAGTTCGCTGAGTTTGGTGGTGTCGTAAACGCGAATATCTTGAGCCTTGACATCTTCTAGGGCATCGATCACGACACGTTGTAATTTAGTTAAGTCCATAGTTTCTTTAATATTTTTTCTGAGATTTTTGTATATAAGGGTGATCTTAGCCTGATTACTTATACAGACCCAGATTTGTGATGATTTCTAAAGCGTGTGATGGAATGTGCTCGGAGGCAATGGCACTACGGGAAGTGCTTTTAAGTTGATTCCGCAATTCGGTTGATGAAAGGTCTACTGAAAGACTGTTATCTAGGTAGATGCGGCCAAATGGGCTTTTTTCAAGGGTATCTGGGTCATTACATTGATGATTTGCCAATAAAGCCTTAATTTCAGGGCTCATCTCCCCGGAAAGTTCATGGTGAGGCCTGCTGGCTACTGCGAAATTTACAAAACCTAACAATTGATCCCAGGAGTTCCAGGAGGGAAGGTTCAGAAGAGAGTCGGCCCCCATTAACCAAGTCAGGCTAACTTGAGAGCCAAAACGCTCCCTGAGGACTTTTGCGGTATCAATGGCATAGCTCGGGCCTGCACGATCAATTTCAATGCGATCAACGCCAATTTGAGTCGGTATTTTTAAGTACAGAAATGCACGAGCCAGATCAATGCCTGCTGCTTCAGTCAGTTTCAGACGTAACTCAGCAGGCGTGATGTTAGAGTCTTTTTGCCAAGGTTCGCCGCTGGGGACTAGCAACAAGGCATCGAGATGCAAAACCTTTGCAAAATGCGTAGCCAGTTTAAGGTGGCCAAGGTGTGGTGGGTCAAACGTACCACCCAGAATACCAATTTTTTTTGGGGTATCCAAATGCGCTGAGCTCAACTTAGGCCAGCCAGTTACGCGACTTGAGGTAGTAGTCGTAGAGCTTGGCTTCTGGTGTGCCAGGTTTTGGCTGCCAGTTGTACCACCACTGAACTACTGGTGGCATAGACATTAAAATAGATTCTGTACGTCCACCAGAATGCAGACCAAAAATAGTGCCACGATCAAATATCAAGTTGTATTCCACATAACGACCGCGACGGTATTCTTGAAACGCTTTTTCTTCGGCGGTAAAGCTGTCTTTATAGCGACGCTCCACAATCGGCAGATAAGCATCAATAAAAGCATCGCCAACAGCGCGCGTCATGGCAAAGCTCTTCTCAAACCCAAGCTCATTAAAGTCATCAAAGAAAACACCACCAATACCGCGTGGCTCTTCACGATGTTTTAAGTAAAAATATTCATCACACCATTTTTTAAATCGCGGATAGAGCTCCTCACCAAATGGATCTAAAGCATCCTTAGCTGTTTGATGGAAGTGTTTGCAATCTTCATCAACGCCATAGTAGGGCGTGAGATCAAAGCCGCCACCAAACCACCAAACAGGTTCTTTGTCTGGAGCTTGCGCAATAAAGCAGCGCACATTCATATGGGTGGTCGGTACCTTAGGATTGTTCGGATGAAAGACCAGTGAAACGCCCATGGCTTCAAAGCTACGCCCCGCAACCTCTGGGCGATGGTGTGATGCAGATGGTGGCATTTGGTCGCCACGGACATGTGAGAAGCCCACGCCACCTTTTTCTAGAATATTACCGCCATCCAAAATACAGGTGCGTCCATAACCTTTTAATTTGCTATCTTCCGGTTTTTCCCAGGCATCCACCATGAAAGCTTTGCCATCGAGCTCACTCATTGCGGTCGTGATGCGATCTTGCAGTCCTAAAAAGTAATTTTTTAATTCTGCAATATTGATTTGAGTTTGTTCGGCTGATGACAAGGTTTAAAGGTCGCTATATTGAGATGGATAAATGGATTGAATTACTTCACTGCGCGATAGCCAATATCTTTGCGATATTGCATGCCATCAAATTGAATTTTAGAAATGGCCTCATACGCTTTTTGCTGAGCGCCACGAACGGTATCTGATAGACCCACTACGCACATCACTCGACCACCTGAGGTGAGAAGTTTGCCATCCTGTAGCTTAGTACCAGCATGAAAGGTCAATTGATCTTCAGTATCAGCTGGTACCCCAGTGATGACATCGCCGTTGCGCGGTGTATCTGGATAGTTATGGGCTGCGAGCACTACACCTAATGCGGTGCGGCGATCCCAGTCTAATTCCACTTCGTTTAGAGTTCCGTCAACTGCATGATCTAAGGCATTCACTAAATCACTACGTAGGCGCGCCATGATGGGTTGTGTTTCTGGGTCACCCATGCGGCAATTAAATTCCAATGTCTTGATCTTGCCATCAGGAGAAATCATCAGGCCTGCATAGAGAAAGCCAGTGTAAGGAATACCATCAGACTCCATACCTTTGACTGTAGGCATGATGACTTCTCGTAAGGCGCGTGCATGAATTTCTGGGGTAACAACTGGGGCTGGAGAGTACGCACCCATGCCGCCTGTGTTGGGGCCCTGATCAGCATCGAGTAGACGTTTGTGATCTTGACTGGTGGCTAAGGCTAAAACATGCTTGCCATCCACGAGCACGATGAAGCTGGCTTCTTCGCCAGTTAAAAATTCTTCAATGACTACGCGTGCACCGGCATTGCCCAGTTTGTTATCGGCGAGCATCATATCGACAGCCGCATGAGCTTCTGCTAGATCCATTGCCACAACAACGCCTTTGCCTGCGGCTAGACCATCGGCTTTGATCACAATAGGCGCACCCTTAGCATCAATATAAGCATGCGCCTCTAATGCGTTCGAAAAAGTCTGGTACTCAGCCGTTGGAATCCCATGGCGCTTCATGAAGGCTTTAGAGAAATCTTTCGAGGACTCTAATTGGGCGGCAAGTTGGGTTGGGCCAAAAATGCGCAAGCCATTATTGCGAAACACATCTACGATACCGGCAGCCAATGGGGCCTCTGGACCAACAACGGTTAGATGAATTTTTTCTCGCTTAGCAAAGTCTGCCAACTCTTGAAGGTCAGAGATAGGGAGGTTTTCAATTCCGGCTGCAGCTTGTTTTGCAGTTGCGGTACCACCATTACCTGGTGCTACATATACGGTTTGAACTTGTGGGGATTGGGCCAGCTTCCATGCCAATGCATGCTCACGACCGCCGGATCCAACTAAAAGAATTTTCATAAAGAGCTAAAAGAGATATTGATGAATAGTATTGAATGAATTGAACGAACAAATTAACTGGTTACAAAGAAGCATTCGTAAATACTTCTTGCACATCATCTAGGTTCTCAAGGGCATCTAATAGTTTTTGCATGCTTTCAGCTTGGTCACCTTCGAACTCAGTCTCTGTTTCTGGGCGCATTGTTACGGTGGCTATTTCTGCTTTTAAGCCTGCCTGAGTGAGTGCATCCTGAACTCTCGGAAAATCGGGAACTGGTGTGAGCACTTCAAGTGATCCATCTTCATGGGTAATCACATCCTCAGCGCCTGCATCTAGTGCAATTTCCATGAGTTGATCTTCATTGGTTCCAGGAGCAAATAACATCTGACCGCAGTGTTTAAACATAAAGGCAACAGATCCCTCTGCACCCATATTCCCACCATTTTTTGCAAATGCATGGCGTACTTCAGCAACAGTACGAGTGCGGTTATCGGTTAGACAATCCACGATGATGGCTGCTCCATTAAGACCATAACCCTCATAACGAATTTCTTCGTAGTTCACACCTTCTAGTGAGCCTGTACCACGCTGAATTGCACGCTGTACGTTGTCATTAGGCATATTGGCATCTTTGGCCTTATCAATAGCGAGGCGTAAACGGGGGTTCGTAGCAATATCGCCGCCGCCTAATTTAGCTGCAACCGTGATTTCTTTAATGAGTTTGGTCCAAATCTTGCCGCGCTTTTCGTCTTGACGTCCTTTGCGGTGCTGAATATTGGCCCATTTCGAATGGCCGGCCATACGGGTAAGTCCTTTTGAATAATGTGGCTTGAAGTCGTCATTTTAAGGGCTTCTGTACCCAAGAATGGGGGCGATGCAACTTTTTTGTTACACTCTCACCTCTTAGTAAGCTTCAATGCAGTTTTTCCACTGCAAACACCTGCCCCGGTGATGGAATTGGTAGACGTGCCGGACTCAAAATCCGGTGCCGCAAGGCGTGGCGGTTCAAGTCCGCCCCGGGGCACCATCCCCCTTCTTATTTTTAGCCCTGATCAATTAGGTTCACGGGTAGCCTTTGCTATGATTATTGGCAATAAAAGCTTCTAGCAAGCATCAAAAATAAACTAAACGAGACCAAATCATGAAAAAAGTAGGATTAATCGGGCTGGGCGCCATGGGCTCCGGTATGGCCTCATCTCTCCGAAGAGCGGGTTTTGATCTGTATGTATTTGATGTACGTTTAGATCATGCCCGTCAATTTTGTGAGGCTGGTGGTACGGTCTGTAAGTCAATCGAAGAGTTAGGTTCAATCTGTGAGGTAGTTATCTCAGTCGTAGTGAATGCTGCACAGACTGAAGAGGTTTTGTTTGGCTCACCAAGTAGTCCTGGCTTAGTAGATTCATTAAAGCCCCAGAGTGTTTTCGTGATGTGCTCCACTGTCGATCCTAATATTTCGATTTCATTTGAGTCACGTCTCGCTGAAAAAGATATTCTTTATGTAGATGCCCCTATATCTGGTGGAGCTGCTAAAGCTGCCTCTGGTGAAATGACCATGATGACCTCAGCCTGCGCTGCTGCATATGAAAAGGTGAATCCCATTCTTGATGCGATGTCAGGAACTGTTTATCGCTTAGGCGATAAGGCGGGTATCGGCAGTAAAGTGAAGGTCATTAATCAGCTACTTGCTGGTGTGCACATTGCCGCTGCTGCAGAAGCAATGGCGCTCGGTTTGAGGGAGGGCGTAGATGCAAATGCACTCTACGAGGTGATTACTCATAGTGCTGGTAATAGCTGGATGTTTGAGAACCGCATGGCACATGTGCTTGCGGCTAACTATGAACCTCTATCTGCTGTAGATATATTCGTGAAGGACTTGGGAATAGTTTTAGATATGGCCCGTGCGAGTAAGTTTCCATTACCCCTCTCATCCACTGCACATCAAATGTTTATGCAAGCATCGACTGCTGGTTTTGCTAAGGAAGACGATAGCGCTGTCATTAAAATTTTTCCTGGTATCGAGTTGCCGAAAGCAGTCAAGTGAGTATTCTTTTAGGTTGTATTGCAGATGACTTTACAGGCGCTACTGACCTGGCGAATAACCTGGTTCGCAATGGCATGCGCGTTGCGCAAACTATTGGTATCCCACAGCACGCATTGAATACTGAGTTGGATGCTGTCGTAGTGGCACTGAAGTCCAGAAATATTGAGCCTGAGGCTGCAATAGCGCAGTCATTAGAGGCTTTAGAGTATCTTCTCGCGCAAGGAGCGCAACAGATCTTCTTTAAATATTGCTCTACCTTTGACAGCACCCCTAAAGGGAATATTGGCCCGGTTACAGAGGCGCTGATGGCAGCCTTGGGGGCTGACTTTACTATTGCAACCCCTGCTTTTCCGGATAATGGGCGGAGTGTATTTAAGGGATATTTATTTGTCGGCGATCAATTGTTGAGCGAGTCTGGCATGCGTGATCACCCCTTAACCCCAATGACTGATGCAAATCTTGTGAGAGTAATGCAGGCTCAATGCCAAAATCAGGTGGGATTGATTGAGTACCAAACTATTCTTGCCGGTGCTGATGCAATCTCCTCAAGAATCGCCGACTTAAAAGCATCCAATGCAAAAATTGCCATTGTTGATGCAGTGACTAAGGATGACTTGTATCGTATCGCACCAGCATTAAAAGATCTCCCTCTAATTACTGGAGGCTCCGGTATTGCTATTGGACTGCCTTCTAACTTTGGTCTGCAAGCGCATCCAACGTCTAGCCAGCTTCCACCTGCTAGCGGATATCGCGCCATTGTTTCGGGCAGTTGTTCTCAGGCCACTAACCTCCAAGTTGAGCGCTTTAAAAGTTTAGGTGGTGAAATGTATGTCGTGAATCCACTTGAATTAAATGAGAAATCTACAGAGCAAATGTTGCAGGAGATCTTAACTTGGGCAAAGCCTCGACTCCCACATGGCTCAGTCTTGATTTACTCATCAGCAAGCCCTGATCAGGTAAAAGAAGTGCAATCACAGCTTGGTGTTCAGGCTGCTGGTAGCGCAATTGAAAACCTTTTAGGCTCGGTTGCCAAAGGCCTTGTTGCTCTTGGAGTTGGGCAGTTATTGGTAGCTGGCGGAGAGACCTCCGGTGCATGCGTGAAAGCTTTGGGTATTGATCAAATGCAGATTGGTCAGCAAATTGACCCAGGCGTACCTTGGTGTTATGCAAAGGTTCAGAATAAGCCTCTACATCTTGCGTTAAAGTCTGGGAACTTTGGCGCAGCAGATTTTTTTACAAGTGCCTTCTCAAAACTGTGAGCAAAAAGATGAATGAGCAATTAGCAAGAGAAGAGATTTGCCGGATTGGAAAAAGTTTGTTTGATCGATCCTATGTCCATGCAACTGCGGGCAATATTAGCGTTCGTATTGAGGATGGTTTTTTAATTACACCCACAGATGCCTGTCTCGGATTCCTTGATCCTGATCGATTGGCTAAGATTGACATTCATGGTCAGCAACTTAGCGGTGATAAAGCTAGTAAAACAATGGCCTTGCATGCTGCCATTTACAACAAAGCAAGACAATTTGATCAAGATACCTCTTGCATTATTCATACTCACAGCACTCACTGCGTAGCCTTGACTCTGGAATCCAATCCATTTACGGACGATGGAGTTTTGCCTGAATTATTACCTGCAATCACGCCATATTTTGTGATGAAGGTTGGTCATGTCCCAACAATTCCCTATGCAAGCCCTGGCTCTGTAAAAACTATTGGATTTGTAGAGAAGGCAATCGAAGCTTATGGAAGGGCAGGAATACCTTTGCGAGCTTGCATGCTGTCACGCCTAGGGCCATATGTTTGGAACAACTCACCCAGTTCAGCAATGGCTACCCTAGAGGAGTTGGAAGAAACGGCAAAACTGTTTTACCTCAAAAATGTGCCGATCAATTCGCTTACGGATGCACAGTTAAATGAACTGCGGACTGCATTTGCAGTCCGCTGGTAGTTACTGAGCGTAAATTGAATTAATCTAATTCGATTTTGGCGTAATCAACTACCTTTTTCCATCTTTGTGCATCGGCCTTAATAAATTCAGCTGACTTGCTGGCATTCATAAAATCTACAGTAGCACCCAGTTTAGTCAGTGAGTCAGCCACTTCCTTTTGAGCCACTGTCTTTTGAATACTGTTTTGTAATTTCAAAGCAATATCTGCTGGTAAACCTTTTGGTGCAGCAATACCGAAATAAGCTGTAACCTGAAAGTTCGGAAAGCCTGCTTCTTGCATTGTTGGGACCTGGGGAAGCGCAGGATTTCTAATGGTGCTGGTAACAGCAAGTGCTTTCAACTTGCCGCTTTTAATTAAGCCAAGCGCAGAGGGAAGGTTGTCAAACATAAAATCGATATCTTTAGATACTAGAGCTACATTCGCTAAGGATGAACCTCTGTATGGAATGTGAACTACAAAAATGCCGGCTTGACTTTTCAGCATCTCGGCACTGAGGTTCAATGAGGTGCCATTGCCGTTGGAGCCATAGTTCATCTTGCCTGGAGACTGTTTTGCGCGTTTTACTAATTCAGCAACTGAATTAATTCCGGAGTCAGGATTGACTAAAAGCACATTCGGCAACTGCCCAAAAATGGCAATTGGTTCAATGTTGCTGGGGCTGTAAGGCAGTGTTTTATAAATTGCTGGACTAATAGAGAGTGGCGGGGATGCCATGAGAAGCGTATATCCATCGGGGCTTGCTTTTGCAACCTCTGCGGCACCTAAATTACCGCCTGCACCAGGCTTGTTTTCTACAACAATAGCTTGCCCAAGATCTGTTGAAAGCGCTGGAGTAATGAGGCGGGCAACATTATCGATCAGTCCGCCAGGAGGAAATGGCACTACCAGCTTGACGGGCTTATTTGGATAGGTGGTTTGCGCAAATGCAACTCCCGAGCTGGCCAGCATCAGAAAAACTGCACATTGTTTAAATAGGGATATCAGATGATTTTTCATAAAAGATAAATTTTTTGTTGTAAGGAAATATAAAGTCTCGTTGCAAAGATTAGCACGAAGTGGTGTGCTCGGCTTTTGGCTTAAATTTCATAGGTTTCTGACTCGCTATTCATCGCTTGCTCCACAATTTTCTTGGTGAGGGTTGGTGAGAATAGTTCAATGAAGGTGTATACAAAAGAGCGAAGATAAGCTCCTTGCTTAACACCTAAGTGCGTCACATTGTTTCCAAACAAGTGGCCAACTGGAATGACTCTGAGATTGCGATCTCGATCTGCGTCATAAGCTAAGCCAGCAACAATCCCGACACCCATTCCGGTTTCAACATAGGTTTTGATCACATCTGCATCAATTGCTTCCAAAATAATGTCTGGACTCAGATTGCGTTGCGCAAATGCGGCATCAATCTTGCTGCGCCCTGCAAATGCTCTGTCGTAAGTGATGAGCGGATACTTTGCAATTTCTTCCAGGGTGATGGTTGACTGATTGAGAAGCGGGTGGCTTAGCGGCACCATAACGACGTGTTGCCATTGGTAACCCGGAAGCGCAAGGACGCCAGGCGTGTTGGCGATACCTTCGGTTGCTATTGCAATGTCAGCCCGATCATGAATGAGTAGCTCTGCAATTTGACCGGGGCTTCCCTGTTGAATGCTGACCCGCACCTTTGGAAAGCGTTTAGTAAATTCAGTCAGTACTTTAGGTAGGGCATAGCGGGCTTGTGTATGTGTAGTGGCAATCACAAAGCTACCCTGATCTTGGCTAGCAAAGTCTTTTCCAACTCTTCTTAATGTTTCCACCTCGTCCAAAATGCGCTCAATTGAGGCAAGAATTCTTTTGCCCGGCTCGGTCAGTGAGCGGATCCTCTTGCCGTGGCGTCGGAAGATTTCTACACCGAGCTCATCTTCCAACTCAATAATGGCCTTAGAGACTCCAGGCTGAGAGGTAAAAAGTGCTTTAGCTGCCGAGGTCAGATTGAAGTTCTGTCTTACAGCTTCACGTACAAAGCGAAATTGGTGCAAATTCATAAGGATCCCATTCTTTATATCAACTGAGATATAGGAATAAAATTCTATATGATTTTCAGGTATTAAGCTCTAGATACCCAACGTAAACCTGCAATTGCCAAAATGAAATAGAGCAATGGAGGTGTTAGGGCGGTCAGCAGTGCGGGCCACGACCCCAAAAGACCAACGTTCGAGAAGAGTGAGTTAAAAAGCTGAAAGCTCATTCCCAGCATAATGCCGCCGAATACCTTGATGCCAACGCTACCAGCGCGTACCTTGAGATAGGCAAATGGTAGCGCCAATGTCAGCATGACAAAGATCGTAAATGGGTAGATTACTTTCTTCCAAAATGCTATGGCATGGCGGTGTGCATCTTGTTTGTTATCTCTTAGATGAGAAATAAAGCGACCTAAATTAAAAATCGACATTTTTTCTGGACTCACCAAGAGTACGCTCAGAATTTGTGGGGTGACTTCAGATTCCAGGCTCACGATTGGATGGGCAAAAGTTTGCGCTGAATAGACTGGGTTGAGTGGGTCAGCCTGTTTAGTTTCTTTAAAGCGAGTTTCTATAACGTCATCCAGTATCCAGGTGCCTGTTTGGTCAAAGCGCCCCGAAGCTGCACTTCGAATGGAGAGCAAGCGGTACGCATCATCAAATTCATACATGCGAATATTTTTGATTTCGTTGTCATGTTCAATTTTGCCAACGTTGACATAGCGGACTCCAGGCCTAACAGGACCGCTGCCATCTTCATCGCGTAAGCGATCTTTCACCCAGATACCAGTTTTAAATTGAGAGCTGTAGGATGAGCCTAAAGCCTTCATTCGAATTTGATCTGATAGCTTTTCGGTGTAGGGCCCTAACCATTCACTCATCACAAGCGTGACAATCACGAGTGGTAACGAAATCTTGGCCAAGGTACTTAAACCTCTGCGTATATCTAATCCAGCAATACGTAAGATCGTGAATTCTGACTGGCTGGCCAACATAGCAAAAACATAAATACTTCCGATGAGGCCTGCAATAGGAATGATCTCGGAAATCCGACTTGGCGCTTTCAAAATAACATGTAGAAGGGCTAGTGGCAGGGTGTACTGCCCTTTTACAGATCCAAGCTCACTCAGAATGTCAAAGAATAAAAACAGTGCCACCAAAGCAAACAGAATGAAACCAAAGGCAGCATATATCTGCTTGGCTAAGTAGCGTTCAAAGATATAGGGGAATAGATATTTCATCTACTAGCCAAGAAGGAGGGGAGTTGGCGGCGCCACCATTTCAAGGATGGGTTGATGCGGTTGCGGATCAGTAGGAAGGCAATGCCAAACGCTAGGGCATGTATCGGCCAAGCTGCTACAAAAACATTTACCTTGCCTTGTGAAACGAAGTTTTGAGTAAGGTTCAACAGATTGCTATAGATTAGGTAAATCAGCACGGCATAAAACATCGCAGTGTAGTTGCCCAGCCTTGGGTTGACGTAGGCAAGCGGAATAGCAATGAGCACTAAACCCAAGGCCATGAAAGGCAGGCCCAAGCGCCAGAGTAGCTCTGCATAATTTGGGTTAATGGCAGCTGGATTAGGATCGTTTAACAGCTCCATGACTGTTTTTTCACGATCGCGTGGCGCTGGATCAAGTGCATTTTTGCTGTGAATTTGGGTGCTGTACTCAGCAAATTCTAAAATCCTGAAATCCGGTTGCGTTGGGAGTCCTTCGTAACGACGGCCATTATTTAGCACAATCGATTTTCCGCCTCCCTCTGCATTCTCCATGAATCCAGTGGCTGCAACTGCAACACTGAGCCGCCCATTTTTAGTTTCTGCGGCAAAGATATTTTTTACTTCACTTTTATCGACATCCAACTCTTCAATAAAAAATACCCGCTCCGCTTTGGCTGATTCTCTAAATTGACCTGCGGCAACCATGGAGACATCACTGCGTTGCTGAAAGCGTTGGCTGATGATGGTGGATTCACGATTGGCCCAAGGCCAAACAAAAAGGGCCAATAGGGCAATGATGACAATGAGTGGCGCCGCAAAGCGCAGAATTGGTCGAATGAGACTAGAGATGCTCAGACCGCTAGCAAACCAAACAATCATTTCTGAATCTTTGTACCAGCGCACTAGTACTATTAACACGGCTACAAACAGGGAGACTGTGAGAAGAACGGCCATATAGCCGAGCGTGGCCAACGCAATTAAAACAAGGGCATCTTCTGGATTTACAGCGCCATTAGCGGCAAAGCCCAAAATTCGAATGACTAGGGTGGTAATCATGATGGTGACCAAAACCAGGAAAACGCCACCAGTTGTAAAACTGAGTTCGCGGCGAAGGGCTTGGTGAAAAATCATGAGTAGATAATAAGTTGGCTGTTATTGGCTCACTCAAGATGTGAACCTGCATCTCGGAGGATAATGGATAAACACCCATTTTTTTCCTTGAATTGACTTAAAAATACTTCTAGACATCATGACTATTCAATTTAGCACCAAGATTTTCGCGCAAGCCGATCTCAATAATCCGAAGCAACTCAAAGCAAGTCTAGCCACTTTATTGGCGCAGAGCTCTGATTGCTTAGTTTTAGCCTACTCAAAGGCTGATTTAGATGCCTTGGGGGGCGGTAAATCTAAGTCTGGGCTATTAATGGAATTGGATCGATTGCTTGGGGGCTCTGTCACCCATGCCAATCTTGTTGGTGATTTGGATGCTCAGCAAGCATCTACTTGCGTCATTCGAGCTGAAAAATCTTGGGCAGGCTTGGGAGTCAAGGTTAAACGTATTCTTTTGGTATCTCTGGGTGATATCACTCCCGCTAGCGCACGCAGTCTGAGTTCTTTCTCCAAAATTGCTCGTGCAGCATTAAAGCAATTAAGCGGCGGTGCCATCCAAAACGCTTTGTGGTTTATTCCGAGCTTTGCCTTGGGACATCGCGCTGAGTTCATTGCTGAAGAAGTACGCTTGACCATTCAATATGCAGGCGATCAAGCATATCGTTTTGGCGTTCGTCAGCCAGCCATGAAATTCAAGGCCAAAGATAAAGCAGATACTTTTACTCACCTCATCTTTGCGGGTAATGACGCTTGCGCCAAAGAGCTCAAGGCCTCAGTACCAGAAGGTGCTGCGATGGTTGAGGGTATGAATTTGGCTAAAGATTTGGGTAATTTACCTCCGAATATCTGTACGCCAACTTACTTGGGTAAAGCAGCGCAGGGCTTAAGCAAGAAGACTGGCCTCAAGGTGGAGGTATTGGGCCGCAAGCAAATTGAAGCTTTGGGCATGGGCTCTTTTTTATCAGTAGCCCAAGGTTCAGATACGCCGCCACAATTTATTGTGATGCGTCACCAAGGTGGTAAAGCTGGCGAGGCTCCGATTGTGTTGGTGGGTAAAGGCATCACCTTTGATACCGGCGGTATTTCCTTAAAGCCTGGCGAAGCCATGGATGAGATGAAGTACGACATGTGCGGTGCTGCCTCTGTGATTGGCACGATGTATGCCACAGCATTAATGAAGTTGAAGAAGAATGTCATCGGCGTAATTCCGACTTGTGAAAATATGCCTTCCGGCAATGCCACACGCCCCGGCGATATTGTGAAGAGTATGTCTGGTCAAACGATTGAGATTCTCAATACCGATGCAGAAGGTCGACTGATTTTGTGCGATGCCTTGACTTACGTTGAGCGTTTCAAGCCCAAGGCTGTGATTGATGTAGCCACTTTAACTGGGGCCTGCATCATTGCATTGGGTCATGTGCATAGTGGCGTGTTTTCAGATGATGAGGGTTTAGTGAACTCTCTTACTAAAGCGGGGCACGCCTCTTTGGATACCGTATGGCGTTTGCCTTTAGATGCGGCTTACCATGAACAACTCAAATCGAATTTTGCGGATGTTGCCAATATTGGTGGACGCCCGGCTGGTAGCGTGACTGCCGCTTGTTTCCTATCGCGCTTCACTGAAAAATATAAATGGGCTCATTTGGATATTGCTGGAACCGCTTGGAAGAGTGGTGCTGCTAAAGGTGCAACGGGACGCCCAGTACCTTTGCTTGTGAATTACTTGTTAGATCAAAAATAAGCGCAGAAAGTCATTCATGGCTCGTATTGATTTTCATAGCAACGTTAGCGATAAGCTGGAATACGCTTGTCGCTTAACGCGCAAGATCTGGAGCGCCACACCTACTGGTGAGTCCGTGCGCAATATTGTGATGGTGGGCGAGAAGGCAGACCTCAAAAAATTGGATGAACTGCTATGGACATTTAGTGCAACAGATTTCCTGCCACATTGCTTTATTGAAGATGAAGCAGCGATAGATACACCCATCTTGCTGACAGATCATTTTTTGTCACCGGCATTAGCTCAGTTGCCTCATGCGGATGTATTAATTCATTTGGGTATGAAAATGCCATCAGATGTTCCAGCATTGCTTGCTCGCTTCCCTCGTATTGTTGAGGTTGTCACAATCAACGAAGCAGAACGTCTTGCGGGTCGCGAGCGATATAAGGCTTATCGTGACTTAGGTCATGAGTTGCACAATTTTGATCAATCCAAATCGTGATTGCTAAACACTCAATATGTTGATTCATCCAGAATTTGATCCTGCTGTAATTAGGATAGGCGCATTTGCCATTCATTGGTATGGGCTAATGTATCTATTGGCATTCGCTCAATTTTTATTATTAGGTCGTCTGCGCATCCGCACTCCGCGATATCAATCTTTGGGTTGGACATATAAAGACCTTGAGGATCTTTTATTTGCTGGCGTTTTAGGTGTGGTGCTGGGCGGGCGTTTAGGCTACACCTTGTTTTATATGCCCGGCTACTACCTTGCAAATCCTCTCAGTATCTTCAAGATATGGGAGGGTGGCATGTCTTTTCATGGCGGCCTGCTAGGAGTCTTATTGGCCTTGCTCTGGTTTGCCTATCGCCGCAAGGTTTCCTTCTTTGTTGTGAGTGACTTAGTTGCGCCACTTGTTCCATTTGGTTTGGCATTTGGCCGCTTAGGTAATTTTATTAATGGCGAGTTATGGGGGAGGCCAACAGACCTACCATGGGCTATGGTGTTCCCAATGGTGGACTCCATTCCGCGCCACCCCTCCCAGATTTATCAATTCTTGGGTGAAGGTATTTGCCTGGGGATTGTGCTTTGGATATATTCCAGTAAACCGCGCAGGGTAGGGCAGATTTCTGGCTTATTTTTATTGGGTTATGGCATTTGCCGTTTCTTGGCGGAATTTGCTCGCGAGCCTGATGCCTTTTTGGGTCTTTTGGGCCTAGGTTTATCTATGGGGCAGTGGCTTTCTATACCCATGATTCTTTTTGGAATTTACCTTATAGTGAAGGTGAATACGAAAAACGGCAGTTATCAGTAGTTAAAAATCGAGTTTTCTAGGTCTTTTGTAGTCAATTTCTTAAATTTGACTAAATTACCTGGTGATGCATTGGTTTTTTACGAAAATTGCCTATTTTCTGAGCATATTTACTTAAACTGAAAGATATCCATGCTGGAGAAGTTAACCAAAGCTCGCAATTTATCTAAGGCAAATAACGCCATCAAGCGTTTGATATCGGAGCGAGGTGAATCTAACGCACTCAGCATGGCTGATGATGTAGTTAATAACTACCGCAAATTAGCAAAAGATCAACACGTCTCATTTTTTACTTTTTTGTTTGAGAAGCTCAATCCCGAAGCGGACGCAGTGCTCAAGGCAGCGCAAAATTTTGTTGCTGATTCCAGTGCGCGTAATTACATCCAGCTTCAAAAGGTTTCTGAATCTCCGCGCCAAGAATTCTTTAGACGTCTCAATCGTGCTAGTCATGGGACTGCAGCTGTAGTTCAGATGCGTCGAGATCTATTGCAGTTACTAGATAAAAAACCAGAATTAGCTGCGGTGGATTTTGATATGCGCCATTTGTTGTCATCTTGGTTTAACCCGGGCTTCTTAAAAATGCATCGGGTGGACTGGAAATCTCCAGCAGAGGTGCTGGAGAAGTTAATTCAACATGAAGCAGTTCATGCTATCGATGGTTGGGATGACTTGCGTCGTCGGCTTCAGCCAGATCGTCGTTGCTTTGCTTTCTTTCATCCGCAGTTACCAAGCGAGCCCTTGATCTTTGTAGAAGTGGCGCTCTTGCCAGAGATCCCAACGGTGATCACACCATTGGTTGACAAAAAAGCAGAGACAGTCGATCAGGCATCCCAATATAAGGTCGCTGTTTTTTATTCCATCAGTAACTGCGAGCCTGGTCTTCGTGGCGTATCCATGGGGAACTTCCTGATTAAGCGGGTTGCGGAGCAATTGCATGCTGAATTCCCCGGAATCAAAACTTTTGTAACCTTATCGCCCATTCCGGGATTTATGGATTGGGTGGCCGCAGGCGCGCATCTGGGTAAGGGCGTTCCTGCGGAGCGCTTGAAACCGAATTTGAAAGCGGCGCGTGATGCGGCTTTGGCGCTTCTGAGGCTCGATAGCCAGTCTTGGAGTGAACGACTGGCGGGCGGCTGGCACCCAGATTTAGCCTCTGAGAAGGAGAAGGCTGCCTTATTAAGCTTGGCAAGTATGTATTTGGGACTTGCCTCTACAGGGCGCGATGGTAATCCTGTGGCGAAATTTCATTTGGGCAATGGTGCAAAGTTGCATTTAGTGAATTGGGCAGGGGATTTATCGCGCAAAGGATTGCGTCAATCAGCAGGGCTAATGGTGAACTATCTGTATGACTTGGGAAGTGTTGAGGATAACCATGAGCGCTTTGCTAATGGAGAAATTGTCTACTCAAGGGCAGTGGGCCGCTTGATGGCACCCTAGTGTTTTCCCTTGTATGGACTTTTGCAGTAAGCGTTAAGTACCCTTAGAATGGGTGCTGTATTTAAAAAAACGAAGTCAATCATTAGATTGATATAAAAGGAGACAAAGATGTTTAATCAAAAAAACAGGGCATCACTTTTTTCTGTAAGCACGTTGAAGAAATCACTATTTCTACTTTGTGCAGCACCGCTAGCGGTAATGGCGCAAGAATGGCCAGCTAAGCCAGTTACTTTTTTAAATCCGTTCCCAGCGGGCGGAGGAACTGATGCATTCGCAAGACCCTTGGCGGCTCAATTAACTGAGCAGTTAGGTAAGCAATTTGTTATCGATAATCGTGGTGGAGCAGGTGGCACTGTTGGTGCTTCAGTTGCGGCAAAGGCAGCTCCTGATGGCTACACTTGGTTTATTGGTGCGACACATCACACGATTGCACCATCAATGTATAAAAACTTAGATTACGACATTGAAAAGAGTTTTATTCCTGTGGCTATGTTGGCAAACGTACCTCAAGTTCTGGTGGTTAACCCACAGCGCGTGAGTGCTCGCAATGCTAAAGAGTTCATTGATCTTATGAAGAAGAATCCTGGTAAATATAATTTTGCTAGTGCAGGTAGTGGTACTGTTCATCACTTAGCTGGTGAGTTATTCAAGATTCAGACAGGCACCTTTATTACTCACATCCCTTATCGTGGCGCTGGTCCAGCTATGAATGATTTGCTGGCTGGTCAAGTCGATTTGGAATTTGATGGCCTTGCTACATCTGCGCCACAAATTAACGCCGGTAAATTGGTGGCGATCGCCGTGGCTGCAAACAAGCGTTCTTCAGCAATTCCAAGTGTGCCAACATTCCAAGAGGCTGGTTTGCCTGACTATGTAGTGTCAACTTGGTACTCTATGTTTGCTCCAGCAGGCACTCCAAAACCGATCGTTGACAAGATGATTGTTGAAGTGCAGAAGGCCTTAAATTCACCAAAGCTCAAGTCAATCTGGGAGAAAAACGGCTCTGAGACGCCGAATCTCTATGGTGAAGCATTTGGTAAGCAAGTGCATGCTGACGTAGTTCGTTGGTCTAGCGTAGTCAAGAAATCTGGTGCTTCGTTAGATTAATTGAGTATTTAATGCATTGGTATTTGAGGCTCGAATGAATTTATATTCCTTATTGGAAAAGGGTTTTCCAAAAGATAAGCAAGCATGTGCACTTGAAACGCATGATGGACTTTATTACTCCTGGAGTGATCTAGAGCGTGCAACTGCCAAGATGGCAAATTTGCTTAAGAGTCTCAAATTACCTGCTGGATCAAGGGTTGCAGTACAGGTTGAAAAATCTCCTGAGGCCCTTTTTCTTTACCTTGCCACTATCAAGGCAGGCTACGTTTACCTACCTCTGAACACAGCCTATCAAGCGGCGGAAATTCAGTACTTTCTCGAGAATGCCGAGCCTGCAGTAGTAGTTTGCAGTTGCAAGAATTTCTCTTGGGTATCGAAGGTTGCTTTTAAGGCGGGCACTAAACACGTGTTTACTTTGGATGAAGATCGCAAAGGCACTTTGCTTGAGCGTGCAGCTGACCAAAGTGATAAGTTCAAGACTGTTGCGGTAAAAGATGATGATTTGGCTGCTATCTTGTATACCTCCGGTACAACCGGACGTAGCAAAGGCGCGATGCTGACTCACAAGAACTTGGGTAGTAATGCACAAGTGCTACAAAAGTTTTGGGGTTGGAAAAAAGGTGATGTCCTATTACATGCATTGCCAATCTTTCATGTCCACGGTCTATTTGTAGCTGCTCATGGTGCATTAATTAACGGTAGCAAAATGATTTGGTTGCCGCGTTTAGATACTGCGCAACTAATTCATCACATGCCCAATTCCACTGTAATGATGGGTGTTCCAACGTTCTATGTACGCTTGCTTGCAGATAAAAACTTTAATAAGAGCGTCACGCGCAATATGCGCTTATTTGTTTCTGGTTCAGCTCCTTTGCTCACGGAAACGTTTAATACTTTTAAAGAGGTGATTGGTCAACCGATTCTTGAGCGCTATGGCATGAGCGAGACCGTGATGTTGGTCTCCAACCCATACAAAGGAAATCGTGTAGGCGGATCAGTCGGTTTACCTTTGCCAGGTGTGAAGGTGCGCGTGGTTAATGAAAACAATAAACCTTGTGGTGTTGATGAAATCGGTAGTATCCAAGTTAAAGGCCCAAATATATTCAAGGGCTACTGGCGCATGCCAGAGAAAACTGCAGAAGAATTTACCAAAGACGGCTGGTTTAAAACTGGTGACGTTGGTCGTTGGGGTGGCGATGCCAATGGTGGTAAAGCACCCAAGGACTACCTTTGTATTGTTGGACGCAGCAAGGACTTAATTATTTCTGGCGGCTATAACGTTTATCCAAAAGAAATCGAAAGCTTTATCGATGACATGGATGGCGTAGATGAGAGTGCTGTGATTGGTATTCCGCATCCAGATTTTGGTGAAGCGGTAATGGCAGTGGTCGTACCCAAAGCAGGTGCCAAGCTAGATTCACAAGCTATGATTGCTACACTCAAAACGCAGATTGCAAATTTCAAGATTCCAAAGCGTTTAGAGATTGTTTCAGACTTGCCTCGCAATGCAATGGGCAAAGTCCAGAAGAATATTCTGCGTCAGCAATACACCAGCTAATCTCAGGAAATCAGTTTTTTAGAAACCAAATGCCTTGCGGCTTTCATTAAACATGAAGGCTGCAAGCATAAAGAGCATCACTCCAAAGATGCGTTTGAGTTGAGCTACATTGAGCTTTCTAGCCATCTTGGCGCCCAGCGGGGCGGTAAATATACTAACCGCCACAATGCAAAGCACTGCGGGAATATAAACAAATCCAAGTGAGCCCGCAGGGAGGTTGGGGTTGCCCCAGCTTCCATACATGTAGCCAATCGTTGCTGCAGCCGCAATCGGAAATCCTAAGCCTGAAGAACTTGCCATCGCAGTATGTGGTTTTACATTGCACCAAAGCATAAACGGCACGGTGATAAAAGCTCCACCTGCGCCAACAAGGCTGGCAATCACACCTGTAAATGCCCCAAATGAAAAAAGACCGAGGGGGCCTGGCAATTCTCGCCCAGCCGTAGGTTTTTTATTAATAATCATTTGGATCGAGGTATACACAATAAAAATGGCGAAAAATAGAGATAGCCAAGAGGTGTCAATTGCCTCAAAGATTTCACTACCGCCAACAAGGCTGCCAACAACTAGTCCAGGGCTCAGTGCTGCCACTAGTTTCCAGTCAATAGAGTTGTGTTTGTGGTGAGCCCAAATAGCTGAGGTGGTTGTAAAAAGAATGGTTACCATTCCAGTGGCAATTGCCATATGCACAATGACATTTTGACCAAACCCCAAATGATTAAAGACTACGATCATGAAGGGGACCAAAATCATTCCGCCACCAATACCAAGAAGCCCAGCAAGAAAGCCGGATATGCTGCCGCACAACATCAGCATGAGGATATCGGCTATCGACATGAATTCCCCGCCTTGGCCGCTAGGCCGTCATCCTGAACCCTAAGGTTCAAGGTGGAACGGCTACTCTGTTTCGGGTGCATTAAGAACTCCAGGGAGTGAACAGCTCGAGGCTGCCACTGTGAAGATTCGAAACGCTCACGCCCACAGTGTAAAGATCGTTCCGGATGCTTGCGCATCGGTTCAAGGAACTATTGGCCTTGGCGAACCAGGCAGGGAAAGGGTTTGCATCAGAGCATCTACTTGATCTTCCAGAGAGTGAATTTCTTTCTGGAGGCGAGCAATTTCATCTGAGTCGGAGTTTGATGAAGTGCTCTGCACAGGCGCATTTTGGGATGCAGTTTGTAATTTAATGAGATCACCAGCAATTTTCAGCGCGGCCATCATGCTGGCACGTTCGATGCTGCGATTGCCGCCATTGATTGCCAACTGAATTTGCTCATCCACTAATGTGCAAGCTGCACGCAGCAAAGGCTCATGTTCAGCGCTCGTGGCTAAGGTGATTTTTTGACCTGCGAGGGTTACTTCAATGCGTTGTTGGCTCATTGTCATCCTCTGGGTTAGGTGGCGTGACGGGTTCGCCAAGTAAGTTCAATTGACGTCCATCACTCTGTTCCGGTAGGCGGCTCAAAATGTGCTGAATTCGCTTCTGCGCATCTTCAATCTTAGCCTCAAGCTGATTGCGGTCTTGATATAAGGCTTTTACGGCATCGGAGATTAGCTGAATTTTGTGAGATAGCCTGTGCAATGATTCTGCTATCGAATCAGATTCAGTTGGGTCACTTGGGACATGAGGGGTGTACTCGGTCATATGGGCATTGTAGCCTTAGCAAAACGCTTTGTGAAACTCCTGGTTTTGGGCTTACTTGGGTAAAGCCACCCAATCATCCCCCAGCTTTTCTAGGTGAATGCGCCCATCAAATAGCTCGATTAGGGCCTGATGGGTTCTAGGGTCTTGGTTTGACCCCTGAAAATGTAGTTTGCCTTTACTCAGCATAACCAAATGGTCGGCACGGAGAGCAAAATGAATCTCATGTAATACCGTCACTAAGGTCTTGCCTTGAGTCAGTAAGTCGTCTTGCCATTTCAGAAAATCGGATTGATGAGGTGGGTCCAAATTGGCCAGGGGCTCATCCATGAGAAGGATGTCGGAGTCCACTGCAAGCATACGCGCCAATAAAACTCGCTGACGCTCTCCCCCAGATAGTTGCTGTAAGGGACGATGGCGTAAATGCCATGCGTCAGTCTGTTGCAAAGCCCTTTCGACCGAAATATGATCGGCATCGGAAGGGAGGTGCAGCCACCCCTGATGCGGAATACGTCCCAGCATGACTGTGTCATACGCACTTAAGGAATCATCAAATTCTTCTGAATTATTCGAGCCTTGATCGAGCCAAGCAATTTTCTTTGCAAGATCTTTTGGGGTAAATGCAGACAAAGGAACTTCGTCGATAGTGATGGAGCCATCCCACTTCAGTAACCCAGCCATTGCCTGTAAGAGGGAAGATTTTCCTGCGCCATTGGGTCCAATAACGCTAGTCCATTTTCCCTGTGGAATATCAATATTGAGATCGGAGAGAATGGCGCAAGGACCTCTGTATACATTAAGTTGGCGGGCTTTCATGAGCGCGCTCCAAGAGAGGTTCGTCTTAGCAGAATCAGCAAATAGAGACCGCCTAAGACCGCCGTCACTATGCCAACTGGAATTTCAATTGGCGCAAAGAGGGTGCGCGCAATCAGATCGGAACTCAGTAATAAGATTCCGCCACCTAGACAGGAGAATAAAAGCTGTACTCGTTGCCGTCCGCCAGAAAACTTCCTAACTAGATGAGGTGCTGCTAGCCCAACAAAAGCAATCAAGCCAGTCTGTGCAACAGCGCATCCAGTTGCAAGAGCAAGAATGCCAATCAATATCAGACGTAGTTGATCTAATGGCAAGCCTAAAGTGCGAGCGGTATTTTCACCAAGTGATAAAGCATCCAGAGCGGGGCTAATGATAAGAGTGATGAGTAAGCAAATCAGCAAAGCTACTGTCATGATCTCAACGCCAAGCCAATTCAATAACGTGGTGTTGCCCAGCATAAAGGATTGAATGCTTTGAAATAGATCAGGGCGGATAAATGTAAATAAAGAGTTTGCTGCGCCCAGGATCACGCTGATCACCACCCCAGATAATAAGAGGCGTAGGGAGCTGCGATAACCACCCGCTAACAGAAGAGAGGCCATCACTCCAAACAGCGCTCCCAGAAAGGCGCCGCCATTGAGACCAATAATTTCTAACCAAGAATTGCCAAGATAGGCAAAGCAGAGAATGCTGCCAACCCCAAGCAAGGCGCCCGATGCGCTTCCGAGTAGGTAGGGGTCAGCCAAGGGATTGCGAAATAGGCTCTGAGCAATACCGCCAGCAAGCCCTAATAAAGCTCCCGCAAGATAGGCCCCTAATGATCGTGGTAGCCGAATATCAAACAAGACAGTTTGATCAGTTTCTGACATATTCCAACTGGCACCCGTACTTCCGAGCAGAGTACCCATTAGCACTAAAGCTGCACTAAGAATGAGCAGGGCGAATAGCTTGCCTAGAAAATGGTTAGTCTGCATTACCGAGATGATGACATCTTCTCTTGGATGCATTGAGAAATAATCAACGCTGCTTCACCCATGCGTGGGCCGGGACGAACCAAAACATCATTTTGCTCGCCAGTAAATACGCAAATTCGATTATTGGAAACCGCTGGAATAGAGTTCCACCCTGGACGTTTCTGAATATCAGCAACAGTTGATTCAGTAAGAAGGATGACGTCTGGCTTAGCCTGAACCACAAACTCAGGATTAATCTTCGGAAAAGCCCCTAAAGATTCGGGAATGATATTGATCAAACTTAAGCGTGCAAGAATTTCACCGATAAAAGAAGTGCTACCAGCCGCAAAGGGCGCTGGATTTACTTCAAAGTACACACGAATATTGTCTGCCCTGTCTGAAAGTTGCTTGCGAGCGCGCATGATTTCTTGTTGTATCTGATTCCAAACACGAGCGCTTTCGGAGGTGCCTAGTACAAGATCTAGCTTTTGAAGGGCGCGCTCTTCATCTCCCATTGACTTGATATCCAACGCAAAAGTCTTAATACCCAATCCATTTAACCGGGCAATAAGAGGAGACGCCTTATCAAGCAAGATAACATCCGGCTTGAGTTGCACAATACGCTCAATATTAATATCTCCAATGCCGCCAAGCTTGGGCAAGCCTTGAATCGATTTAGGCCAATTGGAAAAGCGATCAACACCAACCAATGCTGAACACTTTCCTAATGCACAAACAGATTCAGTGAGGGAAGGCAGAAGACTGACAACGCGCTGAGGTGGTTTATCAAATACCATTAGAACTCCTCGGTCATCTCTAACTGTAAGAGGTTTAGCAAACACTGCCAAAGAGAATGCAAGAAAAAATAATGCAACGCCGATTGTCAGGTAATGAGTCCGAGTTGAGGGTTGCATAAATTTATCCGTGCCAATTAACTGGATTAGAAGTTGTATTTAGCACTAAGATAAATTGATCTAGGATCATTTGCGTAATAGTAGTAACTATTTCCGCTACTGTTATTTGGGAACTGAACGTAACCATAACCCCCATAAGTTGAGTACTGTGCATTACCAACATTCTTCACGGTTAAACGAGTTTCCCAATTCCCCATTCTATAGTTCGCATAAATGTCACCTACTGCGTATGACGGCATGACGTTAAGACTGCTGTAGTAGGAGGGGGCGGCATCATAACGCTGATTGCTAACGTAATTTACTACACCACCAAGAGACCAATTATTGTTTAGTACGTAAATAGCTCTAGCATTTAGTAATAAGTTTGGTACCTGTGCAATAGCTTGATTTTGATAGGGCCCGTTAGCATAAAAAGCATTTTGTACTGTACCGCCGCCACCGATAGAAAGTTGAGAAGTCACGGGAGAGAGGAAATTTAGATTTGCACCAGTTCTATTGATGTTGTAGGGCGAATTAGAATTATTGTAGGTTGCAGGGTTGTACAAAATTTCATTTTGAGAAACTGAGCTAAAAACTGCTGCAGTCAAATTTGTTTTGAGTAGCTGCCAATTGCCACCAAGTTCATAGGTTTGAGCAGTTTGCGGCTTTAGAATACCGCCAAATGATGGGCTTCCTCCAGCGCTAGACCAAGTCCAAAATTCATCTACATTTGGAAAGCGATAGGATTGATTCCACTTGATGTAAATCCGTTGACCCTCAAGATATTTGAAATTAAATGCGATATCTCCAGCGTTTGCTGAGTAAGTTTGATTGGGGTTGGGATTGGCTGAGCCACTCCAGATACTTAAGCCATTAGCACTAGCGCTCTGTGTTTGATATCTATAGCCTCCAGCAAAATCTATGACTCTAGTTAGCGGATTTCTTTGAATTAAATACACGGATTGGTTGTAAAGGCTTGCGTTAGCGGAGCTGGATATTGGGTTGATTACTGCGCCTTGTGCTTGGGCGGCTTGATTCATGATGCTGCTATAGCTAGCAGCAGATGATTGACTTGCTTTGTTGAACTCGTAACCAACAATGCTCGTTCCAAATTTACCAAAGTCACCTTTTATTCGAGGGCTGAAGTTGGCTTGCCACCCCTCATATTTTGTAAAGGATGGACTTATAGTTGGAAAGGCTCCAACACCCGAAGCGGTAGTGGAGTAATAGGGCTGAGTAAAAAAGGTAGTTTTGGCGCTGTAGAAACTATCAACTTCTAAATTAAAAGTATCGCTTAATGCTTTAGCCAGACCCATTCTGATCCCAGAATTGTCGACAGTAGTGCCCGATCCAATGTTATTAAATTTTGCAAGTTGTGGATTGCCTTGCCCTACTTGTCCAAGCGTACCTCCTGGCATTTGCTGATTGGAGTAGCTATAAAACAGATCAGCATATACATTATCCTTACCCCCTAACGATTGCGTTACTTTGCCATCAAATGAATAAGCATTAGCAGCAGAGTTTTGACGCCAGCCATTTGTATTGGAGGTATTGGCACTTAATTGGACAGTTGTTTGATCTATGGTGTTTCTAAAGATGGCGTTACTTACTAGGGTGTTGAAGCTGCCATAGCTGGTTGATGCTTGATTAAGAGTTTTGCTTCCACCATTTGTGATGATGTTAATGACACCTCCTAAAGCACCATTACCATATTGAACGCTGGCCCCGCCCCGCAATATTTCAATGCGGTTAATTGAGTCGAGTGGAATTGATTCCCAAGATATGCCCGATGAATCAATGGGATTGATGCGTTGCCCATCAACTAGGATAAGAGTTGTATCTTTAGCTGTGGGACCATATCCACCCATATCCACGGTTGCGCCAAGGTTTAGCTGCCCGCCTGCAGTACTTCTTATATTCAAGCCGCCAATCTGCGACAAAATGTCTGGAATGTTAGTCGACGTAGATTCCGCAATTTCTTCGCGGGTAATCACTTGAACATTCGCAGGTACTTCGTTTAAGTTTTCTTCAAAGCGTGAGCCAGAGACAATAACTGTTGATTGTGAGTCTTGAGCTGCCGCGTTAAATGTTGCTGCTGCGCCGCAAAGTAGGGCGATCAGCGTTTTGCTACTGAACTGCTGTTTCATGATGAACCTTCTGCCTTCGAATCACCTAGCTAACTTCCCCGTAAGCTGGGTCGAACAGAATTTCACTTTGTGAGAGTGTTCAGGCGTCAATTGGACATCCCGCCTCTATGGCTTAGGATGCTTCATCGGCGCGCGAAGGATCCCCGTCCGCAAAATTCCACCTGTCTTGGCCGGTATCCGGGCTAGTAAATCTCAGAATCTGGCCTTCCCATGCAATTGACGCGCACAGTGGCTTACTCAGACTCCTGACACCTTTTCCCTGAAGTTGGGGGTGTATTTACTTACCGTTGCGGGGGCAGCACACGTTTAGTGTTTCCCGTTTAACTTTATTGCATTGCAATAAAGCACCACGACCCTGTAATTCTATCTTAGGCCGAGTATTTGTCGGCTCAAAACCCCAAAAAAGCCTACAATATAGCCTCTAGGACTAAGGATTCATGACAGCATTAGACAAGCACCCCGAAAAAAATCTGATTCGATTGCAGCTGAGTCAAAACTCAGTCTTAAAAAGCTTGGATCCTGCAGCAATGGCCGATTTAGAGCGCCATTTAGTGATTTCAGACCTCAAAAAATCAGAAATCTTGCTTCATCAAGGTGATCACCAGATGGAGCAGTACTTCGTTCTGGATGGAATCTTGAAGCGCATTGTTTCTAGTGCGGACGCAAAAGAAATGATTCTGCGTTTTGCCATTGAAAAAGATATTGAGACTAGCTATGCGGCTTGGCGCCTCAAAACGGCAGCCCCTTACAGCATTGCTTCAGTTACGAAAGCACGCGTAGCCCGTATGCCTCTGAAGAAATGGGCTGAATTTTTGGATGCACACAAGCCTCTGAAGGAGAGCTTTGAGTTCGAAGTCATGCGCCTGATGAGTGAGATCATGGCCCATACGATTACCCTCCATATGCTCGATGCCCCGGGCCGTGTAGAGCGGTTTTTACGTAAATACGAAGACCTATTTGAGCTTCTCCCTAAAAAAGAGCTGGCTGCTTACCTTAACCTCTCTCCAGAGACTTTAAGTCGCCTCAAAACAAAGCATAAAGAGCTCTTTGTTTAGTCAGAAATCCTAATTGTTTCTAGATTTCAGGGGAAATTGACCGAAGTCAATGATGATCCCTATCCCCAAGCCTAATATTCATCTCAGCCTCAACGGGAATGCTTTTGATTACCCGTGGCACTACTAATAACTAAATTGGAGACAGTTGGCGAAAGCTAAATTGCACTGAACAAGCGATATGTTCGGGCAGTGTAATTAACTATAAATTTCTATGACAACAGATAATCAAAATACCCAAGTCACTGATGGCTTTCATCTCGTCATTGATGCTTTAAAAGCAAATGACTTAGATACTATTTTTGGTCTCGTTGGTATTCCGATTACCGACTTGTGCCGTTTAGCTCAAGCTGAAGGAATGCGTTTCATCGGCTTCCGTCACGAGCAGCATGCCGGTAATGCTGCAGCGATTGCAGGTTACATGACTCAAAAGCCTGGCATCTGTATGACTGTGTCAGCACCAGGTTTCTTGAACGGTTTAACAGCCTTGGCTAACGCCACTGTGAACTGTTTCCCAATGATTTTGATTTCTGGTTCAAGTGAGCGTGAAATCGTTGACTTGCAGCAGGGTGATTACGAAGAGATGGATCAGCTCAATGCTGCTAAGCCATACTGTAAAGCTGCATATCGTATTAACCACATCGAAGATATCGGCATTGGTTTTGCTCGTGCAATTCGTGCAGCTGTATCTGGTCGTCCAGGCGGTGTTTATTTGGACTTGCCCGCACAACTATTGGCTCAAACAATGCCAGTGGAAGAGGCTAAGAAATCGATCTTCAAAGTAATCGATCCAATTCCACGTCAAATCCCTGCAGCTGATGCTGTTGAGCGCGCATTGAATGTATTGAAAGGCGCTAAGCGTCCATTGATTCTCTTGGGTAAAGGTGCTGCTTATGCTCAAGCTGATGCTGATATTCGTGCATTGATTGAGAAGTCTGGTATCCCTTACTTGCCAATGTCGATGGCTAAAGGCTTGTTGCCAGACAATCACCCACAATCTGCTTCTGCAGCACGTTCATTTGTATTGGCTGAAGCTGATGCAGTGATGTTGGTTGGTGCTCGTTTGAACTGGTTGCTTGCCCACGGTAAAGGCAAGACATGGGGCAAAGATCCTAAGAAATTTATCCAAATCGATATTCAAGCAAATGAAGTGGATAGCAACGTACAAATTGATGCTCCTTTGATTGGTGACATTGGTTCTGTAGTTGGTGAGCTTCTCAAAGGAATTGCCTCGGTTCCAAAACCGCCTGCCGAGTGGATCAGCGCGATCAACGAGAAAAAAGATAAGAACATGGCGAAGATGGCTGAAACATTAGCCAAAGAAGCCTCGCCAATGAACTTCCATGGTGCTTTGCGTGCCATCCGTGATGTGATCAAGCAAAACCCAGATGTGAACTTGGTAAACGAAGGTGCAAACACACTCGACTACTGTCGTGCGATTGTGGATATGTATAAACCACGGAAGCGCTTTGATTCTGGAACATGGGGAATCATGGGTATTGGTATGGGTTATGCCATCGGTGCTGCGGTAACAAGTGGTTTACCTACAGTTGCAGTTGAGGGTGATAGTGCATTTGGATTTAGTGGCATGGAATTAGAAACCATTTGCCGCTACAACCTTCCAATCACTACCGTGGTTTTCAACAACAATGGTGTTTACCGTGGTACTGACGTAAATCCAACTGGTGGCGCTGATGTTGCTCCAACAGTATTCGTGAAAGATGCGCGTTACGACAAGATGATTGAGGCATTTGGTGGTGTTGGTTATTACGTAACTACCCCTGCCGAATTAGAAGCGGCTTTGACTAAAGCGATTGCTGAACGTAAGCCAGCCTTAATTAATGCAGTGATTGACGAGACAGCTGGTACAGAGAGTGGACGTTTAACAAACCTGAATCCATCAACAGCTGCTGGTAAGAAGTAATACGTAATAAACACGTAATTTTTTAAGAACGAACTTAGCAACAAATAAGAAACACTTTAAGGAGAATCAAACATGACAAAACCATTAGACGGTATTCGTATTATTGACTTCACACACGTACAGGCAGGTCCTGCATGTACTCAGCTATTGGCTTGGTACGGTGCGGATGTGATCAAAGTAGAGCGCCCAGGTTCTGGTGACGTAACTCGTAGCCAGTTGCGTGATATCCCAGGTGCGGATGCCTTGTATTTCACGATGTTGAACGGCAATAAGCGTTCATTGACATTGGATACTAAGACACAAGAAGGTAAAGAAGTTTTAGAGAAGATGATTAAAACATCTGACGTGATGGTTGAGAACTTCGGTCCAGGCGCTTTGGATCGTATGGGTTTTAGCTGGGCACGTATTCAGGAATTGAATCCAAAAATGATCATGGCTTCTGTTAAAGGCTTTAGCGATGGCCATTCATACGAAGACTTAAAGGTATATGAGAACGTTGCTCAGTGTGCTGGTGGTGCAGCATCGACAACTGGTTTCTGGGATGGTCCTCCAACTGTTTCTGCTGCTGCTTTGGGCGATAGCAACACTGGTATGCATTTGGCTATCGGTATCTTGACTGCATTGATGCAGCGTCAAAAAACTGGCAAAGGTCAAAAAGTATCTTGCTCAATGCAGGATGCGGTATTGAACTTGTGCCGTGTGAAGTTGCGCGATCAACAACGTCTGGATAAAGTTGGCTATCTCGAAGAGTACCCACAGTATCCACACGGAACATTCTCCGACGTAGTTCCACGCGGCGGTAACGCTGGTGGTGGTGGTCAGCCAGGATGGGTATTGAAGTGTAAGGGCTGGGAAACAGATCCAAACGCCTACATCTATTTCACTATTCAAGGTCACGCTTGGGAGCCAATTACTAAAGCTTTGGGCAAACCAGAGTGGGCAACTGATCCAGCGTACATGACTGCAGAAGCGCGTCAAGATAAGATTTTTGATATCTTCGCAACGATTGAAGAGTGGCTCAAGGACAAGACTAAGTACGAAGCTGTGGACATCCTCCGCAAGTTCGATATTCCTTGCGCACCAGTTCTCTCAATGAAAGAATTGGCTGCTTCACCTGATTTGCGTAAGAGCGGCTCTATTGTTGAAGTTGACCACAAGGTTCGTGGTAAGTACTTAACAATCGGTAGCCCAATCAAGTTCTCTGATTTGAAGATCGACGTTGGTCCATCACCAGTATTGGGTGAGCACACCGATGAAGTATTGAAAGATCTTGGCTATAACGCTGATGATATTGCTAAGTTGCATGCAGCTAAAGCGGTTTAATAACAATAAGTAATTTTGTTTTGATCTTAAAGGCGCTCTTGTGAGCGCCTTTTTTTATTCACCCGAATGGTGTAAAAGTCTTTAGATAGGCATCATGAAAACAAATGTAGATTTATCCCAATTGATCGACTGCATTGGCGATGCAGTGATTGTTGCTGATGCTCATGAAAAAATTGTTCTTTGGAACGCAGCTGCAAGCAGAATTTTTGGTTACTCAGAAGAAGAAGCGCTTGGAAACACTTTAGATTTGATTGTTCCTGAACGTCAGCGCCAGCGACACAACGAGGGCTACAGCAAATCCATGGAGACAGGTACTACCCGTTATGGCACTTCATTGCTAAAGGTGCCGGCAAAGCACAAAGATGGCCATACTTTATCAATCGCTTTTACCGTGGGCATGTTGTTTGATGCAAATAATCAAGCTTATGGCGTAGTCGCAGTGATTCGGGATGAGACCCAAGGTTTTGCAGAAGAAAGGGCACTAAAAAAGCGACTTTCGGATCTCGAAAGCTGAATATTTCACAGCAAAATCCCCCAATATGAGGTATCTAGGCTGGTTTGTGCCTAATAAATAGGCACGCCATGTTGCACCGCAATCCGTCGCTGGTAAAATTGGCTTAATTCAAAATTTCAATCTTATTAGGACTTTAATCATGGCAAAAGCATTAGAAGGGGTCAAAATTCTTGACTTCACACACGTTCAATCTGGCCCAACATGTACTCAGTTGCTTGCTTGGTTTGGTGCAGACGTAATCAAAGTAGAAAAATCAGGTGAAGGCGATGCCACTCGTGGTCAATTGCGCGATATCCCTGATGCAGATAGTTTGTATTTCACCATGTTGAACCACAACAAGCGTTCAATCACTGTCAATACGAAAACTCCAAAGGGTAAGGAAATTCTGGAGCGTTTGATTAAGGAGTGTGATGTTCTTGTTGAGAACTTCGCTCCTGGCGCACTAGACCGTATGGGTTTTTCTTGGGAGCGTATTCAAGAGCTCAATCCTATGATGATCATGGCTTCAGTAAAAGGCTTTGGCCCTGGTCCTTACGAGGATTGCAAAGTTTATGAAAACGTTGCTCAATGTGCTGGCGGTTCAGCGTCAACAACTGGTTTTGATGATGGCCCTCCTATGGTGACTGGTGCGCAGATTGGTGACAGTGGTACTGGCCTGCATTTAGCATTAGGAATTGTGACTGCACTGTATCAACGCACTCACTCTGGTCGTGGTCAAAAAGTATTGGCAGCAATGCAAGATGCGGTATTGAATTTGTGCCGCGTGAAGTTGCGCGATCAACAGCGCTTAGAGCGCGTTGGTTTGATGCAAGAGTACCCGCAGTTCCCTAATGGAGAGTTCGGTGATTCAGTGCCTCGTGCAGGTAATGCTTCAGGCGGTGGTCAGCCTGGTTGGATTGTGAAATGCAAAGGCTGGGAAACAGATCCAAATTCCTACATGTATGTCATCGTACAAGCCCCTGTTTGGGAGGCGATTTGCAAGGTAATCGACCGAGAAGATTGGATTACGGATGTGCGATTTGCATCCCCAATGGCGCGCTTGCCACATTTGATGGAAATTTTCGGTGAAATCGAAAAATGGACAATGACAAAGACGAAGTTCGAAGTCATGGATATCTTGAACAAATACGATATTCCTTGTGGTCCAATTTTGTCGATGAAAGAGATCGCAGAAGAGCCGGCATTGCGCGCTACTGGAACTGTTGTTGAAGTGGATCACCCAATTCGCGGCAAATACCTCACTGTTGGTAACCCAATCAAGATGTCTGATAGCCCAACGGATGTAACTCGTTCGCCGCTACTCGGTGAGCATACCGATGAGATCCTTCACGAACTCGGCTATTCAACGGATGAGTTGATTAGTCTTCGTCACGATAAGGTTATCTAAGATGCGTGTTGCGCTGATTGGAAGTGCGGATTTTGGTAAGGCGGCATTAGAGGCTTTTTTGGATCGTGGTGACGAAGTCGTTGCCGTTTTTTGTCCGCCGGATAATCCAAAATCTAGCAAACCTGAGGCGCTGAAAGAGGCGGCTATTGCAAGAGGCTTAAGCCCCTTGCAATTTGCCTCTCTCAAGGGCCCTGAAGCAGCGCAAGCAATGATTGATAGCCAGGCGGATATCTGTGTGATGGCCTATGTGCTTCAGTTTGTGCCGCAAGAGCTTTGCAAAATTCCTAAGCATGGCACGATTCAATATCACCCTTCCTTATTGCCCAAGTACCGTGGTCCTAGTGCCATTAATTGGGCAATTGCATTAGGTGAAGAAAAAACAGGCCTGACAATCTTCCGTCCATCTGATGGTTTGGATGAGGGTGAAATCATTTTGCAAAAAGAAGTTGCTATTGGACCTGACGATACATTGGGTAAAGTCTACTTTGATCACTTATTTCCAGTTGGAGTGAAAGCACTTCTTGAGGCTGCTGATCTAGTGCTTGCAAATAAGCATCAAGAAGTTGTTCAAGATGAATCGCAGGCGAATTACGAAGGCTGGTTTGATGCAAATGCTGCTCAAATCCACTGGGCCACTCACATTACTCAAATTTATAACTTAATACGTGCATGCAATCCTGCACCGGGTGCTTGGACTAAGTTTGGCGAGCAAAAAGTACAGATCTACGATTGCCACAAGCATGTAGCAGCTACCTTTGGATCCGTTAAAGGCAAGCCAGGTGAAATCACTCAAATAAATTTGGATTCATTCTTTGTCGCCTGCCATGGTGGGCAGATCGAAGTCCTTAAGGCAAAAGGCGCTGCTGGAAAAGTAACGGGTGCTGAATTAGCTAAAGAGTTGAGTTTAGAGATCGGGCACTTCTTCGCACTATAAGCCACAACAACCTAGAAATTAAATTTCTAGGTTATCAATCAAACGTGTTTTACCAAGCTTGGCAGCTGTCAGAATCACCAGCGGCTCGCCAGCTTGCAAGCTTTCATCTGAGGCTGGTGCTAAATCGCTTTGCTGGCGAATCGCAATGTAATCGGGTTGCCAGCCACGGCTAGTCAGAAGATTTACCGCATTCTTCTCAATCTCAATTAGTGAATGCGCATTGCGCTCGCTTAAGTCCATTACGCGTGCCCGGACTTCCTTTAAAGCCTTCTGCAGCTCAGGCGCTTCTGCGCGCTCTTCAACTGAGAGATAGCCATTGCGAGAGGAGAGGGCAAGACCATCTTCAGCCCGAATCGTTTCACCAGGAATAATTTCGACTGGGAGAGCAAACTGTTTTGCCATCTGACGAATAATCATCAACTGTTGATAATCTTTTTTTCCAAACACTGCAACTTTGGGTTGGACGCAAGACAAAAGCTTGAGTACAACAGTGCACACACCTTTAAAGAAGCCGGGGCGGAACTCCCCTTCCAGGATGTCGCCTAGCTGCTGTGGCGGATCTACACGGTACTCTTGGGGCTGTGGGTAGAGGTCTCTTTCAGTTGGTGCAAATAAGATATACACACCTTCTTTTTCCAGCTTATCGATATCTGCCTGCATCGTGCGCGGATAGCTATCAAAATCTTCATTTGGTCCAAACTGGAGGCGGTTAACAAAGATACTAGCGACAACTGGATCACCATGTTGTCTGGCAAGGCGCATGAGAGATAAGTGACCCTCATGGAGGTTGCCCATGGTCGGCACAAAGGAAGCGCGATTTTGTCCACGTAAGTGGTCACGCAACTCTTGTATATCGCTAATTATTTTCATGCAACAGGGGTATAGGCGAGACGCACATAAATTGGCGCATATGGCTCAGCCTGAGTAATTTCAACTAAGGCTTCGCGAGAGAGCTCTAGCATCGCAATAAAGTTGACGATTACTATCGGAATGCCTTTGCCAGACTTAATGGCTTCTTCGAATAGCTCGCCGAACTCGACGAATTTAGTGCTTTGTAAGCGACGCAGAATGCGTGTCATGAAATCGCGTACGGATAGCTCTTCACGAGTAATCGTGTGGTGCTGATTGAGTTTTGCACGATGCAACACATCACGCCAAGCCATTTGTAGATCATCTTGATTGACCTCAGGCCAGGTGACGGCAACAGTAGTGTCAACATACCCATGAGCGATTTGGAAGTCACGCCCATGCTGCGGAATTTGATCCAGATCTTGCGCAGCGAGCTTCATACGCTCATATTCCAAGAGGCGGCGAACCAGTTCAGCACGTGGGTCTTCAACCTCTTCATCGCTATCAGCCTTCTTCATTGGCAATAGCATGCGCGATTTAATCTCGATCAACATAGCGGCCATCAATAAGTACTCAGCAGCGAGTTCTAGGTTGTGATGACGGATTTGATCGATGTAACTCAGGTACTGTTGGGTCACCTGTGCCATCGGAATATCAAGTACGTTGAAATTCTGTTTGCGAATGAGGTAAAGCAGGAGATCGAGCGGACCTTCAAATGCCTCTAGAAAAACCTCTAAGGCATCAGGTGGAATGTAGAGATCTGTTGGGAGCTTAAATAAGGGCTCACCATATAACTTGGCGAATGCCGCAGACATTCCATCGGTAACCGACGGAGTGCTATCGAGCAACTCAGATTGAACGCTTGGCTCAGATCCCAAGGAACTACCTGAGTTAGTCATTCGAGTAGACGTAAGCGCGCTGCTTTAATTTGGCTGCTTTAGCGCGACGTTGATCTTCAGTAGTTAAAGGTTCCTTATCCCAGAGGAGGGCGCGACCAGCTTGTTGACCTGCCTCGAGGTGCGGTTTCTCAGATTTAAGTTCATTTAAGAACTGGGTGAATTCGGATGTATACCTAGCCATCATATTTCCTAAAATTCTCAATTAATTCAATAACTTGCAAAAATTACCATGCAGCAACTGACTGCTTAGCCCATCATTATTAACGATTTTCCCTACAAACCTGCCGACTTTTTGGCTAATTCCTAGAAATTCGCCATTTTGAGGCTGTTTTTATAGGTTTGCAGCCAATAAAGCCTCGATTTGAGGCGCCTCGACACGGCTCATGAGGTGTTTGTAGGCTTTGATTGGATTTTGGCTGGAGAGCGGCGTTTTAAGGTCATTCCAGGTCATGGTGGGGACCGAGAGGAAGTCCTCAACTCCCGCTGTGACTTGAGGCAAGATCGGCTTGAGATAGAGACTTAATAGGCGGAATGCCTCCAAGGTCACACTGCAGACTCCTTGCAAGTCAGATTCTCGGCCCGGATCTTTGGCGATTTCCCAAGGCTTGTTTTCATCAACGAAGGCGTTGACCTTATCTGCCAGCTCCATGATGGTACGTAGTGCTTTGGCATATTCACGAGCTTCATATAGCTCAGCAATTTTTTCACTGGCGGATCTAATATCAGCAAGCAATGCATTGTCCATTGCTGCATCAGAAACCACGCCGCCAAAACGCTTCACCAAGAAGCCAGCGCTACGACTTGCGATGTTGATGTACTTGCCCAATAGATCGCTATTGACTCGCGCAACAAAGTCTTGGAGGTTTAAATCCAAATCTTCCATGCTGTCATTTAGTTTGGTCGCAAAGTAATAGCGGAACCACTCAGGATTAAAACCAGATTCAATTACGCTATGCGCAGAAATCAATGTGCCACGCGACTTACTCATTTTCTCGCCATCGACAGTGAGGAAGCCATGAGCAAATACATTGGTTGGTGTGCGGTAGCCTGCGAAGTGCAGAGTTGCTGGCCAAAAGAGTGTGTGGAAATACAGAATGTCTTTGCCAATAAAGTGGTACTGCTCGGTTGTTGTATCGGGCTTAACCCATTCCTCAAAGTTCAAGTCTTTGCTCTGGCAGTAGTTGAGGAAGCTAGCGTAGTAGCCGATCGGCGCATCAAGCCAAACATAGAAATACTTGCCAGGCGCATCAGGGATTTCAAAGCCAAAGTAGGGGGCATCACGGGAGATGTCCCAGTCACCAAGCTTGCTATCTCCTGGCTGGCCAACCCATTCCTTCATTTTGTTGCGAGCTTCAGGTTGTAAGGGAGTTTTTACTTGAGTCCACTCACGCAAGAAAGTTTCACAGCGAGGATCGGATAGTTTGAAGAAGTAATGATCGGAAACCTTTTTAATCGGTGTTGCACCACTCACTACAGAGAACGGGTTTTTTAAATCTGTTGGGGAGTAGGTTGCTCCGCACTTTTCACAAGAATCGCCATACTGATCTTTAGCACCACACTTAGGGCATTCGCCTTTAATAAAGCGATCCGGCAAGAACATCTCTTTAACGGGGTCATACGCTTGCTCAATCGAGCGCATTTCAATCAAGCCAGCATCGCGTAACTTGAGATAAATGCTTTGAGATAGCTTTTCATTCTCGGGACTATCTGTCGTGTAATAGTTATCGAAAGAAATTAAGAAATCATCAAAGTCACGCTTATGTTCTTTCCAAACATTGGCGATAAGTGCTTTTGGAGTAAGACCCTCTTTTTCGGCACGCAACATGATTGGAGTGCCGTGGGTGTCATCAGCGCCAACATAGTGGACTTCGTGACCACGCATTCTCTGAAAGCGCACCCAAATATCCGTCTGGATATATTCCACCAAATGCCCAATGTGAATCTGGCCATTGGCGTAAGGCAAGGCGGATGTAACTAGCAGGCGACGTTTGGGGCTACTCATGCGGGCTTAAAAGAAATAAATTCAACAAATGGGAATACAAGATTATGGGGCTTGAGCCCTCACTTCAGCACTAATTTTAGTCTGCGGTTAAAGTTAATACCGATTTGAACCTATTTAAGAGGCGTTTTATGGCTTTGCCCCACAACATTCAGATGTCTAACGCTTCCGTGCCCTTGGTGCACGAGGTGCAGATCATGGATGAGGCAGGCCGCATTAAGACCACCCATATTCCTGGAGAGCGCCCTTTAACCATTTACTTGGATAAGCGAGAGGTCGTCACCTTGATGACCTTAGGGAGCGCCCCTGAAGCCCTCGTATTGGGATATTTGCGTAATCAGCGCCTAGTAGAGTCCCCAGACGATATTGCTAGTATTCAGGTGGACTGGGAGACGGATTCAGCTGCCGTTAAAACCCATCGCAGCACGGTGGACATTGATGCTCTTACCAGTAAGCGCGTGGTGACTACGGGTTGCGGGCAGGGCACGATGTTTGGCGGCTTGATTGAGGAGATGGCAGAAATTAGATTGCCAGACGGCCCTCAATTAACCCAAGAGGCAATTGTGGCCCTCATCGACAGCATTCGAGTTCATGACACCATCTATAAGAAATCGGGTTCGGTTCATGCCTGCGCTGTTTTTGAGCGTGATGGCAACAATAATGTCCGCCTTCTGCATTTCATCGAAGATGTTGGGCGGCATAACGCCGTAGATTCAATCTCGGGCCTGATGTGGCTGGCAGATAAGCAGGGCAAAGACCTAATCTTTTTCACTACCGGGCGCCTCACCTCGGAGATGGTCATTAAAGGGGCTCAGATGGGCATTCCTTTCTTGTTGACCCGCTCTGGCGTGACCTTAATGGGTTTGGAGCTTGCCCGCAAAACCAATCTCACACTTTTATCCCGCTGCTCTGGCAAGCATTTTGAGATCTTCAACGCCCCAGAGAGGGTGATTTTTACCTCCTTGCCTGCTACCTTGTAAATTCGTGGTCATAGGCCCTGCGATGGTTTTACAATTCGGCCATGACTATTAAATCTGACCACTGGATCCGCCGTATGGGCGAGCAAGGCATGATCAGCCCATTTGAACCAGGGCAGGTCCGCCAAGATGCCGCCGGGCAAAAAATCGTGAGCTATGGCACTTCAAGCTATGGCTATGACATTCGTTGCGCTGATGAGTTCAAGATTTTCACGAACATCAATAGCACTATCGTTGATCCCAAGAATTTCGACGAGCAATCCTTTGTAGATTTCAAGGGACCAGTTTGTATCATCCCTCCTAATTCTTTTGCCTTGGCAAGAACCGTTGAGTACTTCAAGATACCGCGCAGTGTATTAACAGTGTGCGTTGGTAAGAGTACTTATGCGCGTTGCGGAATTATTGTGAACGTCACTCCATTTGAGCCGGAGTGGGAAGGTTACGTCACACTCGAGTTTTCTAATACGACTCCATTACCTGCAAAAATTTATGCCGGTGAGGGATGTGCACAAGTTTTGTTCTTTGAAAGCGATGAAGTGTGCGGCACATCGTACAAAGATCGTGGCGGTAAGTATCAAGGCCAAGTCGGCGTAACTTTGCCGAAGACTTAATCTATTTAATCGCCGTATTGGCGAATTTAAAGGCTACTCATGAAATTTCGTTTTCCAATCATCATTATTGATGAGGACTTTCGTTCTGAAAATATTTCAGGTTCGGGTATTCGCGACTTAGCGGAAGCCATTGAAAACGAAGGTATGGAGGTGATTGGCTTAACTAGCTATGGAGACCTCACATCCTTTGCGCAGCAGGCATCCCGCGCCTCTAGCTTTATTGTGTCTATTGATGATGAAGAGTTTGTTTCTGACTCTGAAGACCATGACTTGCCAGCATTAAATAACTTGCGCGCCTTTATTACTGAAGTACGTAAGCGTAATGAAGATATTCCAATCTTCTTATATGGTGAGACTCGTACTTCACGTCATATGCCAAATGACATCTTGCGCGAGTTACATGGTTTCATTCATATGAATGAAGATACGCCAGAGTTTGTGGCGCGTCATATTATTCGTGAGGCGAAGGTGTACCTAGACTCATTAGCGCCGCCATTCTTCCGCGCGCTGACTAATTACGCATCTGAAGGCTCTTACTCTTGGCATTGCCCGGGCCACTCTGGTGGTGTCGCTTTCTTGAAGAGCCCAGTGGGTCGCATGTTCCATCAATTCTTTGGCGAGAACATGCTCCGCGCTGACGTTTGTAATGCGGTGGAAGAACTGGGTCAGCTGTTGGATCACACTGGTCCTGTATTGCAAAGTGAGCGCAACGCTGCGCGTATCTTTAATACTGATCATTTGTTCTTTGTAACCAATGGCACATCCACATCAAACAAAATTGTTTGGCACTCTACTGTTGCCCCTGGTGATGTGGTGCTGGTGGACCGTAATTGTCACAAGTCAGTGATTCATTCGATTACGATGATGGGCGCGATTCCTATCTTCTTGATGCCAACCCGTAATCATCTGGGCATTATTGGTCCGATTCCAAAAGAAGAGTTTGAATGGAAGAACATCAAGAAGAAAATTGATGCCAACCCATTCATTAAAGATAAGAACGTAGTGCCACGCGTCATGACGCTCACTCAAAGTACTTATGACGGTATTGTCTATAACGTCGAGATGATTAAAGAGATGCTTGATGGAAAAGTAGACTCATTGCATTTTGATGAAGCTTGGTTGCCGCACGCTGCATTCCACCCTTTTTATAAGGATATGCATGCTATCGGCGCAGATCGCAAGCGCACCAAAAAGAGTTTGATGTTTGCTACCCAATCAACTCATAAGTTATTGGCCGGCCTCTCTCAAGCTTCGCAAGTATTGGTGCAGGATGCAGAAGAGCACAAGCTCGATCGCGACTGCTTCAATGAAGCCTACTTAATGCATACCTCGACCAGCCCGCAGTACGCCATCATTGCCTCTTGCGATGTATCTGCTGCCATGATGGAAGCTCCTGGGGGTACAACATTAGTGGAAGAATCCATCGCAGAGGCAATGGATTTTCGTCGCGCAATGCGCGAAGTGGATGATAAGTTTGGTGCAGACTGGTGGTTTAAGGTCTGGGGCCCAGATCATTTAACTGAAGAAGGCATTGGCGAGCGTTCAGATTGGATTCTGGAGCCAAATGCAAGCTGGCATGATTTTGGTAATGTTGCCAAAGATTTCAATATGCTTGACCCCATCAAGGCGACTGTAGTGACGCCTGGTTTGGATGTTGAGGGCAACTTTGGTTCAATGGGTATCCCAGCAAGTATTGTTACTAAGTACTTGGCTGAGCACGGCGTGATCGTAGAGAAGTGCGGCTTGTACTCCTTCTTCATCATGTTCACCATTGGTATTACTAAAGGCCGTTGGAATACTTTGGTGACCGAACTACAGCAATTTAAAGATCACTTTGATAAGAATGCCCCATTGTGGAAAGTACTCCCAGAGTTTGTGGCTAAACATCCTCGCTATGAGCGGGTTGGTCTTAAAGACATCTGCCAGCAAATTCATGAGTTCTACAAGAGTCGTAATGTAGCTCGCATGACGACTGAGATGTACACCTCAGACATGGTGCCCGCAATGATGCCTTCAGAAGCTTGGGCGAAGATGGCGCATAAAAAAGTAGATCGTGTTCCCTTGGATCAATTAGAAGATCGGATTACCGCAATGCTGGTAACTCCATATCCTCCAGGCATTCCACTTCTCATCCCGGGCGAGCGCTTCAATAAACGCATCATTGACTATCTCTACTTTGCTCGTGACTTCAATGAGCGCTTCCCAGGCTTTGAGACCGATATTCACGGTCTGGTTAAAGGAGATATCGATGGACGAAGTGAGTACTACGTTGATTGTGTAAGGCAGGAGCCGGATATTACTTTGTAAAGTACGTCTGCATGCCTGCTAAATAAAAACCACCTGTAGGTGGTTTTTATTTGCCTTGCTTATCCAGTTGAAATAATACTGGCGCATCTTCATCTGCCTTGTTTGGTGATGTATCTGATTCAGCCTCACCACTTCCAGTGAAGTTAAATTCTTGACTCTGGACCACTGCTGCAGGCTTATCCATGAAGGTGGTGACTAGTGCTGGGAATGCCGCTACAACAATTACCATAATCAGTTGTAGGGCAACCCAAGGTAATGCGCCCCAATAGATGTCACTGCTCTTCACTTCTTTCGGTGCTACCCCACGAAGATAGAACAGCGCAAATCCAAACGGTGGATGCATAAATGAGGTTTGCATGTTCACGCACAGCATGACGCCAAACCATACCAGTGCAGCACTGGCTGCGGCCTGGGGATTGCCATTCATGGAGGCAAGTAGAACCGGTGCAAGTAGTTTGACTGCGACTGGTGCTAATAAAGGCACAACGATGAAGGCGATTTCAAAGAAGTCCAAGAAGAAAGCCAAAAAGAATACAAATAGATTCACAAGCACTAAGAAGCCAACCCATCCCCCCGGCAGATTAGAAAACAATTCTTCAATCCAGTGGCCGCCATCAATGCCCTGGAAGACAACCGAGAAGCAAGTGGAGCCAATCAAGATGAAGACCACCATGGCAGTAATGCGCATCGTGTTTTGATAAGCCTCTTGAATCAATCCTTTGAGATTGGGGATGCTGGCTCTGCGTATCCAGGCTAAAAGCAATGCACCCATCGCACCCATGGCGCCTGACTCGGTTGGAGTGGCAATGCCAGTCATGATGGTTCCCAGTACCAAGAAAATCAGTACTGCCGAGGGAATGATTCCCAAGAGGCATTTTTTCCAGAGTGCCCAGCCTGTGAGGGTGAGTTCGTTATCAGGGGCGGCGGGTAGATAGTCGGGTCTAAAGCGAGCAAGGAAGAATGTGTAAAGAGCAAAAAGAGCAATTTGTAAAAGAGATGGACCCCAGGCGCCTAGGTACATGCTCCCCACATCAGCACTACCACTCTGAGTTTTGAGTTGGTCAGCCAGGACAATCAGCACTAAAGATGGTGGAACTAGTTGGGTAATGGTTCCAGAAGCCGCTAAAACGCCCGTAGCGTAGCGCATGTTATATCCATAACGCATCATCACAGGCAGGGAGATCATCGCCATGGCGATCACCTGAGCGGCCACAGTACCGGTTATCGCCCCGAGAATGAATCCGACAATAATGACTGAGTAACCCAGACCCCCGCGAATGCGCCCAAAGAGCTGACCCATGGAGTCCAGCATTTCTTCTGCAAGACCGCAGCGCTCTAGAATGGCGCCCATAAAAGTAAAAAAAGGAATTGCTAGTAGTAGGTCGTTAGCAAGGACGCTGCCAAATATACGCTGAGGAATGGCCTGCAAAAAAGGCATGCCAAAGAAATTCTCAGTAATCGCTATGCAAGCAAAAAACAATCCCGCAGCCATTAAAGAAAAGGCTACTGGAAAGCCGATCAACATAAACACAATCAATCCACCAAACATCAGTGGCGGCATCCATTCAAGCGGAATCATTGCATGGGCTTTTCATAATGGAGATCGGCTACAGGCAATGTTTCTTTACCTTGGAGTGCGCCAATGCGTTTAATGATTTCCGATAAGCCTTGCAGACTCAACATAAAAAAACCAAATGGCACAACCAATTTAATCGGGTAGCGTAATAATCCGCCTGCATTGAGCGAATGCTCTGAGACTAACCATGAGGGATAAAACAAAGTGGTCCACGATAGCCAAGTAAACAGAATGCAGGCCGGCATTAAAAAGACAATCAAACCAAAGAGGTCAATATAAATACGTCCGCGATCAGAAACCTGCGAGTAAATTAAATCGACTCGAACATGTTCATTGCGTTTGAGGGTATATGCGGCACCCAGCATTACGGCAGCAGCAAAGAGGTACCACTGCAATTCTAGCGGCCAGTTGTTACTAATATCCAGGCTATAGCGGAGTAGTGCATTGAGAGCTGATACTACGCAAGACAGCAAGATCATGATGCTGGCTGCTTTGCCCAAGAATTGATTTAGACGGTCAATTCCTGTTGAGAGCGTTCCCCAAAAGCCCATGCAGTTTAGAGATCTGCACGACCCCGTTTAATTGCAGCAAGCACTTGCGCTGGAGCAGTACCGCCAGCATGTTGACGAGAATTTACAGAGCCATCTACCGTTAAGAGGGCAAAGACATCATCACCCATGAGTTCAGGGCGATTATCTAAGCCGCAGGCAAAGCGTAATTCAGACAGAGTGAGATCGGTAAGCATGCAGTTACGACCAACGCAGGCCTTAACGGCATGGGCTACGGCCTCATGCGCATCGCGGAAGGCTAAACCTTTTTTAACCAAGTAATCAGCCAAATCAGTTGCGGTGGCGAAGCCTTCTTCAGCAGCAGCCTTCATCACATCGGCTTTCACCTGAATATGTGGGACCATATCAGCGAAGATACGCAATGTATCTTGCACGGTATCAACAGCATCAAACAGAGGCTCTTTATCTTCCTGGTTATCTTTGTTGTATGCCAGCGGCTGACTCTTCATCAAGGTTAATAAAGAGATTAAGTCGCCGTATACACGACCTGTTTTGCCGCGCGCCAATTCCGGTACATCTGGATTCTTTTTCTGCGGCATGATGGAACTGCCAGTGCAGAAGCGATCCGGTAAATCAATAAAGCCAAAGCGTGGGCTGAGCCAAAGCACAAGCTCTTCAGATAGGCGAGAAACGTGCATCATCAAGATGGAAGCAAAGGCGCAGAACTCAATCGCAAAGTCGCGATCAGATACTGCATCAAGCGAGTTATTGCAGATGCCATCAAAACCAAGAGTCTTGGCAACTTGCTCGCGATCAATTGGGTAGGTGGTTCCGGCTAATGCAGCAGCACCAAGCGGCAGACGATTAAAGCGAGCACGAAGATCAGCCAAACGGCTAGCATCACGGCTAAACATTTCGTAATAAGCCATTAAGTGATGGCCAAAAGTAATGGGCTGCGCTACTTGCAGGTGAGTGTGGCCAGGCATGATCGTGGCAGAGTGGGTCTCCGCAAGATCCAGCAAAGCAATACGCAAGGTTTTGAGGGTGGCTGCAATTTGATCCACGCTACCACGCAACCACAGACGTAAATCCGTGGCGACTTGGTCATTACGTGAACGACCAGTGTGAAGACGCTTTCCGGCATCGCCGACTAATTCCGTTAGGCGAGCTTCAATATTCAGATGGACATCTTCCAGAGCGAGTTGCCAGTTAAATTCACCAGCCTCAATTTCACCCTTAATCTGAGCCATACCCTTTTGAATATCCGCTAAATCTTGCGCGCTAATAATCTTTTGGGTAGCCAGCATTTCAGCGTGAGCCAAAGATCCAGCAATGTCGACTAAGGCAAAACGTTGATCAAAGCCAATGGAGGCGGTATAACGCTGAACTAGTTCGTCAACGGGTTCGTTAAAACGGGCCGACCAAGCTTGGGCTTTGTTGGCAAGGGAATTTTTTGATGAGCTCATAAACGCAGTATATTGGTGTAGGTCTTTGATTATTTTAAATGTTATGTCCCAAACCCCTATTTCTAGCTCCACTTCCCCTGTATCTGGCACACCTCAGCGCCTGGTAATTGCCTCCCGTGAGAGTCGCCTCGCCATGTGGCAGGCGGAACACGTCCGAGATTGCCTTAAAAAGCTCTATCCAGCGTGCGACGTGCAGATTCTGGGTATGACTACCCGGGGAGACCAAATACTGGATAAGGCCCTCTCTAAAGTGGGTGGTAAGGGCTTATTTGTGAAAGAGCTCGAAACTGCCTTGGAAGACGGCCGGGCTGATTTGGCTGTGCACTCCCTTAAAGATGTGCCTATGGTCATGCCTAAGGGTTTTGATTTGTCCTGCGTGATGGCTCGGGAAGATGCGCATGATGCATTTGTCTCTAATGATTACGCCAGCCTAGAGGATTTACCAAATGGCGCGGTGGTAGGCACTTCTAGCTTGCGCCGTGAGTCGGTCCTAAGATCCAAGTTCCCACATTTAGTGATTCAACCTTTGCGTGGCAATTTAGATACCCGTATGGGCAAGCTCGATCGTGGTGAGTATCAAGCCATTATTTTGGCTGCTGCCGGTCTCAAGCGACTAGGTTTGGAAAGTCGTATTCGTGCACTGTTACCGATTGATCCATACACCCCAGCTGCTGGACAGGGTGCGCTCGGTATCGAAACTTTGAGCAAGCATCCCAATATTCAAGAGTGGTTAGCCCCCCTGAATGATTTGCCAACCCTTTATGCGGTCACTGCTGAGCGTATGGTGTCGCGTCAACTCGGTGGTTCTTGTGAGGTACCTTTAGCGGCTTATGCCACATGGGATCAAGATCATATGAATATCCGCTCTTTTGTCGCCAGTGTCGATGGCACTGCAAGTTGCTTGGCTAGTGCTCAAGGCGCTGTAAAAAGTGTAGAAGATGCGGAAGCACTTGGACTCTCGGTTGCACGAGATCTGATTGCTCAGGGTGCAGAGCGTTTATTGCCAAACGGTCTACCTAAGTAAAACCCAATGAGCAACAAGACTATTGTCATTACCCGTCCCAGCGGACAGGCACGTCAATTGTCGGAAGCCTTACAAGCAAGTTTAGTAGATAGCGGGTTTACGAAAGACACAGTCCCCCAGATTATTTCTTTGCCACTACTGACAATTGTCCCGAAGGGTGATGATGTTTTAGCAGGGCGGATCACTGCAGCACTCAAGTCTGCAGACCTAGCAATTTTTGTTAGCCCCAATGCAATTGAATGCACGATGCGTTTGCTGGAAAGGTCTTGGCAAGAGGTGTCTGATCGGCCATTACCAATAGGTGTGATGGGAGGAAGTAGTTTGGCAGCCCTCAATAATCACGGTATTGGTCTCGAGGGCAATGCGACAAAAATTATTCTTCCTCAGAGTAATGCACAGTGGGATTCCGAAAGTCTTTGGTCTGAATTGCAGGCCCTGAACTGGGAATGGTCGACCAAGAAAGTCATCATCTTTAAGGGCGAGGGTGGGCGCGACTGGTTGGCTGAAACTTTAAAACAGGCTGGGGCGCAAGTTGAGGCTTTCTCTGTTTATACCCGCGTACCATTAGATCTCAACAGTTCCGCTTGGAATGATGTCCATGAGATGGATTTTGCAAAATCACTTTGGTTGCTTACCTCATCTGAGGCAGTGCGTTATTTGGGTCAAGCAACATTGTCGCTCGATCTCGCATCAGCAATGTGCCCGCATCACAATATTGCTAGTGCAGCAGAACAAATTGGGTTTGGTAAGGTATTTACTTGCGAACCCGGTGACGAGGCTTTAATTGCCGCATCACGAGCTTGGCTATCCGTTTAATTGCTAGGGTAGTTCAGTAGCGCCGGTAGAAATACTTCACTCACCAGGAGTTGACGCCCCTTCAGTTGATAGAGCGTACGTCTTGCCCAACTCACAGAGGGAAGCTCTGGGTATTGCTGGAAACACTTTTTCCATAAGGCGCTTCGTTTATCCAATCTAGTAATTTCACGTAAAGGTTTTTTCTTGGAGTGCATGCGTGTTTTAGCAAACAACACCGCTCCTAAAGGTTTCTTTCCTAAACGTAAAATCTCGTGATTACTGCCACTAGAACTACTGATGGGAATAATGCTGTGAGCCATGACTAGTGGAACACCGTTTACACAAAGCAGCACTTCACGGATACGACAACGTTTGATCTTGAAATGAAAATAGCGACTCTCGTCGCTATTTAGGTTTTGCCGGCAATCTCGCAGAACTACTACCTCTAGTTTTTGTCCGATTGCGCGTTCAATTTTTTGGGTTAAAGAACCGGTATCACTTAGCCAGGCCTGCCACTTGCGTGGCGCCTGATGCAATTCACCGGAATCGACTCGATTCCATGCAGAACGGAGACGACGACGGTGATTCATTTTTAGCTACCGCTAAAGTTTCTGCGTTGACCGCCAGATTTTGGTTTAGCAAAACGTGGACCAGCGGATGGACGTGAGTCAGCAGAACGTGCAGGGCGTGAATCAGCAAATCGATTGCCACCAGCAGGGCGTGAATCACCAGATGGACGGGAATCGCCAGAGCGAGATTCGAAATGATTGCCTGAGCGATTACCACCGCCTCCGCCACCAGAACGAGACTCTGAGCGGGCACCAGAACCATAACGACCGCCACCGCCACCAGAACGGTTGCCACCGCCGAAGCCGCCACCAGAGCGACCGCCACCTGGGCGACCACCGCCACCACCAAAGCTAGGCTTAGCTTGTGGCTCAAGGCCGGCAATGACTGAAGCAACGATATCTTGCTGTGTAAAGCGTTCGATGTTGCGAATCTTGGCGCGATCACGATGCTCAACTAAAGTGATAGCAACACCATTGCGACCAGCGCGACCAGTACGACCGATACGGTGCGTGTAGTCCTCAGGTTTCATTGGCAAGCCAAAGTTAATCACGTGACTAATACGTGGCACATCAATACCGCGAGCCGCTACGTCAGTCGCAACCAAAATCTTGGTGTGACCTTTACGTAAAGATTCAAGACGGCGCATACGAACAGCTTGAGGCATTGCACCGTGTAAGGCGCTAGCTTCGTAACCATTGGCACGTAAGGTGTCAGCAATTTTTTCACTTTCAACTTGAGTGCTTGCAAACACAACTGCTTGATCCAAAGAGGCATCAGCCAAAATGTGCTCAAGCAATTTATGCTTGTGTGACATGCTGTCAGCCCAGTGCAGCTTCTGTTCAATGTTCGCGTGCTTTTCACCAGCATGAGCAAGCTCAATACGTTTAGCGTTGGTAGTCAACTCATTGGCCAAAGACATAATCTTTGGTGCAAAAGTTGCAGAGAACATCAAGGTTTGGGTGCGACCAGCACAACGCTTATCAATCGCCTCGAGATCATCAGCAAATCCCATGTCGAGCATGCGATCGGCTTCATCGATAACGAGTTGCTTAACATCATCCAAGCGAATTGCTTTACTGTCAGTCAGGTCGAGCAAGCGACCAGGGGTTGCGACAACTAACAATGCGCCTTTCAGGGCTTGGATTTGCTTGCCATAAGGCATGCCGCCCATGACGGTTGCAATACGGATACCTTTCATGCCGCGAACTAAGTTCACTGCATCTGCGGCAACCTGTTGAGCTAATTCACGAGTAGGACAGAGCACCAACACTTTAGGTTGTGCGCGACCTGGTACAGGTGAGCCGTTTGGGTTGTCTTCGATCAGTTGATTAATCAAGGGTAATAAAAAGGCTGCGGTTTTACCGCTACCAGTTTGGCTGCTGACTAATAAGTCACCGCCAGCGAGAGCCGCAGGGATAACCTGAGCTTGCACTTCAGTGGCTTGGGTATAACCCAGTTCAGCAACGTTTTTAAGGAGTGGCGCCGCGAGGGCGAAATTCTGGAAATCATTTCCAGAGGGATTGGTTTCTTTAGAAAAAGTCATGCTATTACACATCCCTTTCAAGGGATGTCTCCGTGTATACACTCTCTGTTTTTTATTGAGTGTGATGGTCAAAGGCATCGACCATCAGACAGGCGGCAGCGCGATTTTTAACTTCGGTGTTTATGACTTCTAAACGATGCGCTGAAATATAGCTGGGGGGCGATGAATCAAATTGCTTTAAAAAGCCTCTCATTATGGCATTTTGAGGAGCCAATTACAAGGGTTTTCCCGAATTTAATTATGATGGGCTGATGAATTGGTTTATTTCTCCTTCAAGTGTTGGCATCGTCGACTTCCCCACCTATTTGCTGGGCGTGATTTTTACCATCTTATTTCCCGGTCCAAATTCTCTGTATGTATTAACGATTGCTTCACTGAAAGGTTGGCGTGCGGGAGCGTGGGCATCGCTCGGGATTTTTATTGGTGATGCCATTCTGATGATGGGTGTTGCTCTAGGAGCCGCTACCTTACTCAACTCATCGCCATCCACATTTAACTTCATACGTTTGCTAGGTGCCGCTTATTTGGCATGGATGGGTTATGGGTTCATACGAGATGGAATGCGGCGTTGGCGTGGAGATCAATCAGTTATTACTAAAGATGTCGGAGCGCATTATTTAAGCTCAGTGCACCCCTTGGTTGCTTCCTTGACATTGTCCTTAACTAATCCCAAGGCGATCTTTTTCTTTGTTTCATTTTTTGCGCAGTTCATTCAACCGGGCTACGCGCATCCTGCTCACACCTTTTTGTATCTTGCTGTTGTGCTACAGCTGGTCAGCATGACTTACTTGACTGGTTTGATATTTTTAGGACAATATTTTTTGGGCTTCTTTAAAAAGCACTCTCGCTATGCTGCGATTCTTTGGATTATCGTTGGGATACTTTTAGTCGGATTTGCTACAAAGCTATTGCTCTAGCCCTGAACCCAGCGATAGTATTTATTTGAGCCAGCGTAATAAGCGCTCAACACCCTTGCGATAAGGTGGCCTTGCCAATTTGGTTCCACCTAAGAACTTGAGACCCAAGAAGCCGCGAACCTCTAAGACGGATTTGCGATGACTGAATGCATCAAAACCTGCTCTGCCATGATAGGCACCCATACCACTTCCGCCGATGCCGCCAAAAGGTAAATCCTCTATTGCTGCATGCAAGAGGGTGTCATTGATTGTTACACCACCAGAACGAGTTTCATTGAGAATTCGCTGCATTACCTTTTTCTCTTTACCAAACCAGTACAGGGTTAATGGCTTAGGCCGTTCATTGATATAGCGAATGATGGAATCAAGATCATTAATAGTTATGATTGGCAGAATGGGCCCAAACACCTCTTCTTGCATGACGAGCGCATCTTCAGAAACATTCAGGAGTGCCACAGGCATGAATGCCAGCCCAAGATTGCTAGGAGGAGAAAGCAAAGGAATTGCTTTTGCCCCGCGATTCACCGCATCTTTAACCAGTTGATGCCAACGCGCTAACTGATGTTCATCAATTGCACCTGTGAATTCTTCCGGATTGGAAAATTGTTCTTGAGCGGCATTTTGCAATTCCTGAATAAAGGTTTCGCTAACACTTGAGTGAACTATGGCGTAATCCGGGGCAATACAGGTTTGACCACCATTCACTAATTTGCCATAAATAATGCTTGCGGCTGCATCTTTCATTTTGGCAGATGGGTCAACAATCGCTGGCGATTTACCGCCTAGCTCAAGAGTGATTGGCGTTAGATGGTCTGCAGCCGCACGCATCACTTTCTTGCCAATGTTGCTGGAGCCAGTAAAGAAGAGATGATCGAATGGAAGTGCTGCAAAAGATTCTGCAACTTCAGTGCCGCCAACGGTGACACAAAATTCGATCGGGTGAAAATACTCTTGAATTAATGTCGCCAAGAATCCAGAAGTGCGTGAACTTCTTTCTGAAGGTTTGAGCCAAACTCGATTACCCGCCGCAAAAGCCGCAATAGCAGGAACTAATGCTAGTTGGACCGGGTAATTCCAGGGGCTCATGATGCCCACCACGCCCATGGATTGCATTTGGGTCCAAGCATGAGAGGAGCCCAAGAATGCTGGTGTTGAGACTAGTTGCGGCTTCATCCACTCTTTGAGATGCTTACGGACATGTTTACATGCCTGATAGACCATTTGAAATTCTAGGAGTCGACTCTCAATCGAATGACGAGTACCAAAATCTGCGGCTAAGACTTTGCAGATCTTTTCTTCATTAGCGGCGAGCATTTTTTCAATTCGACCAATTCGTTCAAGGCGAACCGCTACTGTGGGGTTTGGTTCTGCGGCGTAGGCTGCCTTGATTTCGTCTAATTGGAGTGTGAAACGATTTATCGACATGGGGTTTTATGTGAAGCAAGCAAATGATTGAATAAGGTATTAGGATAAAGGTATGAACAACACTATCCTTAAAAATGACCTCATTCTTGAGCGCGCCACCTTAGGTGGTGGCTGTTTCTGGTGCCTGGAAGCGGTTTACCAGCAAATCATAGGTGTCAGCGCTGTAGTTTCGGGGTACGCGGGAGGGGCGTTAGCTAATCCCGATTATGAATCCGTTTGCTCAGGTCAAACTGGCCATGCTGAAATCGTTGATGTCTATTTCGATCCGACGATAGTGTCTTATCGTGATTTATTGGAAATCTTTTTTGTCATTCATGATCCAACTACCTTGAACTATCAGGGTAATGATCATGGTACTCAATACCGATCAGTGATTTTTATTCACAGTGAAAGTCAAAATGTCACTGCCCATGAGGTGGTCAAAGAGTTGGAGAATGCAAAGATCTACTCCAATCCAGTAGTGACTCAAATTGATGTTGCGCCCGTTATTTATCCAGCCGAGGATTATCACCAAGATTATTTCCGCCAGCATCCTGGGCAGGGTTACTGCAGGGCAGTTGTTGCTCCTAAGTTAGCTAAATTTAGAGCCAAGTTTCAATCTCGGATTGCGCCAGAGTTTCGCTAAGCAATCAAATCAAGTGTGGTCGAATCTGTTAGGGTGCTAGGCGAGTAATACGCCATTGAGTCCCATCGAATTGATAGTGAATGCGGTCATGTAAGCGCGATGGACGCCCTTGCCAGAATTCAATTTCAGTAGGGCATAAGCGATAGCCTCCCCAGTGATCGGGTCTAGGTGGTTTATCTCCAAAGTCGGCCGCGAAGCGCTTTTCAGCTTCTTCAAGAAATTCTCGATTCGGAATTTCAGCGCTTTGAGGTGATGCCCAAGCACCAATTCTGGAGGCTGCTGGGCGAGACTGGAAATATTCATCGCTCTCGGCAGTGCTGACCCGCTCAACCCCCCCTTTAATACGAACCTGACGCTCTAGTTCATGCCAATGAAACAGTAGGGCAGCCTGTGGTCGAACAGCTAACTCTTTCCCTTTTTGACTATCGTAATTAGTAAAGAAGGTAAAGCCAGTCTCATCCGCCCCTTTTAGTAAGACAATACGGGCTGATGGATTGCCTGCTGCATCTGCAGTGGCCAAAGTCATTGAGTTGGGTTCTGGACACTCCGCTTTAATAGCTTGATCAAACCAAAGCTGAAATAAGCTCAGTGGATTGGGTGGAACCTCAGTCTCTGAAAGTTGACCGAAGGTATAGTTTTTGCGAAGTTGAGCGATGGAGTCCATTTTTTCAGTATAAAGAGAAGCTATGGCAGAAGACAAGATTGAAGAGAGCGTAGAAGATCGTCGTTTTGGAGGTGTAGCTCGGCTATACGGTCCAGAGCTGCGTGAGCGTTTTCGTCTTGCCACAGTTGTTGTGGCTGGATTGGGTGGGGTGGGTTCGTGGGCTGCTGAGGCTTTGGCGCGCACGGCTATTGGGCATTTGGTCTTGATTGATTTTGATCACATTGCCGAAAGCAATACTAATCGTCAGCTACACGCTCTTGAGGGTGAGTATGGCAAAGCTAAGGTACAGGCGATGACTGATCGCATTCGCCAAATTAATCCTGATATCAGGCTCACTAGCCATGATGCATTTTTGGAGCCAGAAAATCTGGATACCCTGATTCCAGAAGGTGCAATTGTTTTAGATGCAACCGATTCGGTACAAACCAAAATTGCCTTAGCAGTTTGGGCTAATAAAAACCAGTGTGCTCTAGTCATGTGCGGTGCAGCTGGCGGAAAATCAGATCCCACTTCCGTGCGATGTGACGACCTGTCTAGAACTGAGCAAGATGCTTTATTGGCAAAGGTGCGTCAGGGCCTCAGACAGGATCATGGATTTTCTAGAAACCTGAAAAGAAAAATTGGTATTCGTGCAATCTACTCTCACGAGCCTCGTGCAGGTGTTGCTAGTGGGGGCCTTGCATGTTCTGGCTATGGGTCAACAGTGATGGTGACTGCAGCCTGTGGTTTAGCTGCTGCTGCTGAAGTCTTAAATCTCATTGCCATTCAGTAAGATTTCTGAAGCTGAGCAATAAATCCTTAAGGGGAATCCCTGTAGGAAATTACGGATTCTGATGTCATCCAAAATTTATTATTTCCCCATCAAGCCTGTATCTTCTTTGCCCAAAGATTTCTCTTGCACCATATTTAATTGTTTAAGCACTTTACGCATTTTTATCCCCTAGTGTAGAAGCTCAGTCCTCCCTAGACTTTGCCTCGTTGGTGATTTACCAACGACAAATCGAAAGGAGGTCTCTTTTGCAGACTGAACAAACTGGTTTACAGCGCCACCTCAAAGTAAGGCACATTCGCCTGATGGCTTTGGGTTCCACTATTGGTGTTGGATTATTTCTGGGCTCGGCAAGCGCGATTCAGATCGCAGGACCTTCCATCTTGCTGGGATATTTACTAGCCGGTATCGTTGCATTCATTGTGCTTCGCGCCTTGGGTGAGATGGCAGTGCATGAGCCGGTTGCTGGTTCATTTGCTGCATATGCCAATACCTACGTAGGACCGCTAGCGGGTTATATGGTCGGGTGGGGATATTGGACTTACTGGATCGTTGTTGGAATAGCTGAAGTCACTGCTGTTGGTATTTATATGGGGATTTGGTTTCCTGATGTACCTCAGTGGATCTGGGCTTTGTCTTCCATCTTAATGATGGGCTTAATCAATCTCATTGCTGTAAAAGTTTTTGGTGAGTTTGAATTTTGGTTTGCTCTCATCAAAGTCGTTGCTATTGTGGCCATGATTGCCTTGGGAAGCTCAGTCATCTTCTTTGGTTTTACCAATGACTGGAATCCGATTGGCTTCAGCAACCTTTGGCAGCATGGTGGTTTCTTCCCTAACGGTATTGGCGGAATGTTGCTTTCCCTGCAGATGGTCTTATTTGCATACGTTGGTATTGAGATGATTGGTTTATCTGCTGGTGAGGCAGAGAATCCACGCAAAACCATTCCAATGGCAATTGATTCATTGGCATGGCGCATCTTGATTTTTTATATGGGTGCGATTCTTGTCATCTTGGCTATCTTCCCTTGGAATGAAGTTGGTCAACAAGGAAGCCCATTTGTGGTGATGTTTGAGCGGATTGGATTACGCGAGGCCGCTGGAATCATTAACTTTGTAGTCATCACTGCTGCTTTGTCATCTTGTAATGCTGGGATCTTCAGTGGTGGGCGACTCTTATATGCGCTCTCAGTGAATGGCTATGCGCCTTCCCCATTTGCCAAGCTATCTAAGTACGGCGTTCCAAATCGAGCGGTGATGGCGACGGTAGCAGTATGTATGACTGGGGTGGTCTTGAACTACTTCGTTCCAGATAAAGCATTTCAGTACGTTATGGCTGCAGTTACCTTTGTTGGATTAATGGTGTGGATTGCAATCTTGCTCACCCAAATTCAATTTCGTCGCTCACTGACTAAATCCCAGGTTGCCGAGTTGGCTTATCGCACGCCTTGGTGGCCCTATTCCTCGTGGTTTGCATTGGCATTTATTACCTTGGTAGTGTTGTTAATGGGCTTTCATGAGGATGCACGGATTGCCTTGGTATTGGGCCCGTGTCTATTGGGTGTGTATCTCGCCATGTTCTACATCGTTGGCTTACATCGCAAAACAAAACTGAGTCGTGAATTCAAATAAGGAGATTGAAATGATTGTTGGCGTACCTCAAGAAGTAAAAAATAATGAATTTCGTGTTGGCTTAACCCCGGGTAATGTCAGGGGCTTATGTAAGCAGGGACATTCTGTCCTAGTACAGCGTGGAGCTGGTGAGCAAATTGGCTTGAGTGATGAGTCCTATCGCCTATCTGGCGCCACCTTGATCAACAGTGCTGCTGAGGTCTTTTCAAAAGCAGAGATGATCGTCAAGGTTAAGGAGCCTCAGCCACAAGAATGCGCTATGTTGCGTGAAGATCAAATCCTCTTTACCTATTTACATCTTGCTCCAGACCCACAGCAGACCAAAGCATTGCTGGCCTCAGGTGCAAGCTGTATTGCTTATGAAACGGTTACTTCATGTAATGGTGCCCTGCCTCTTTTAGCGCCTATGAGTGAAGTTGCGGGCAGGATGTCTATCCAAGCAGCAGCCATCCATCTTGAGAAAACAAATGGAGGTTTGGGTATCTTGATGGCGGGTGTGCCAGGTGTAGCACCTGCTAAGGTGGTTATCTTGGGCGCTGGTGTTGTTGGACGTAATGCCTTGCAGATGGCTGTGGGTATGGGTGCCGATGTTTGTATTTTCGATCGCAATATCGACTGCTTAAGACAGATTGACATGCTCTACGGCAATCGCGTCAGAACCTTCTACGCTGACCCACTCTTGGTTGAATTGGAGGTTTGTGAGGCGGATGTTGTGATCGGCGCTGTCTTGCTACCTGGGGCTGCAGCGCCAAAGCTGGTGACAAGAGAAATGGTGCGCAAAATGAAGGCGGGTGCAGTAGTGGTGGATGTCGCAATCGATCAAGGCGGCTGTTTTGAAACATCCAAACCTACTACGCATGCTGATCCTACCTTTAGCGTAGATGACGTTCTCCATTACTGCGTAGCAAATATGCCTGGTGCAGTTGCGAGAACCTCTACCTTTGCATTGACCAATGCGACTTATCCGTTTATTGAAGCTTTAGCTAATCGAGGTATGGTGAAGGCGCTCTCCCATGATCACCATTTGCGCAATGGCTTAAGTGTGCATCGAGGAAATCTCACTTCTGAGCCAGTTGCTAAAGCCCAGAAGGTCGATTTTGTATCCGCAGAAGAGTTGTTGGCTGCATAGCAGCTTCATCGAAGTCGTAGGTGTGGAATGGCTTGGGGGTTTTGGTTCCCAAGCTTTCCTCTATCATTCCAAGAATGGACTTATCTGCATTAGCTCTTTCTACTGGCGTAGTCGCTCTGGCTGAGATGGGCGACAAAACCCAACTACTTTCCTTGATGTTAGCTGCCCGCTACCCAAAACAAGCTCTTGCCATTATTGGTGGGATATTGATTGCGACAATTGCCAACCATGCTTGCGCGGCTTTGCTGGGGCATTGGCTCACTACCTTTATGAGTCCAGACATTCTTAAATGGATTTTAGGTTTGAGCTTTTTAGGAATAGGTCTTTGGCTCTTGGTGCCTGATCACATTGATGATGCAGCTGGATCTAAAGTAGCTGATAGAGCCCTTCAGGTATTCATGCTCACGGTTGGACTTTTTTTCTTGGCCGAGATGGGAGATAAGACCCAAATTGCCACTATCGCTCTAGGCGCCAAATATTCCGAAGTTGTCTCTGTCACCATTGGCACCACTTTGGGGATGATGTTGGCTAATGCCCCAGCTGTTTGGATTGGTCAGAAGTTCACTAAACGCATGCCGATTAAATGGGTACATGCTGTAGCTGCTGTGACCTTCATCGCCATTGGCGTCGCTACCCTCATCTGGGGTTAGGGCGAAATTGGTCTACGGGGCTTAAAATTACCCCATGAAAACTGATCTGCCACAGAGCTTCCGTAGGCTCGAATACCGCGCTCCCAATTACACCTTTTCACAGGTTGACTTAGATATTGCTCTAGATCCCGCTAGGACAATTGTGAAGAGTCGCCTAGAGGTCTTGCCAGGTGCTGCTCATGAGGCTGGCACGCCTTTGCTACTGCAAGGCCATGAGCTGGAGTTTGTGAGTTTGCGTATTAATGGCGAAGCCCATCGTCAATTTGAACTGACACCAGAAACATTAACTATTCATGCATTGCCCAATGAAGGTAAGCAAGCTTTCATTGTTGAAATCATTTGCGTCTGCGTGCCTGAGAAAAATACCTCGCTGATGGGTCTATATGTCTCTAATGGCAATTTCTTTACCCAGTGCGAAGCAGAGGGATTCAGAAAGATTACATATTTTCTGGATAGACCAGACGTCATGGCGCGCTATCGCGTAACACTGCGTGCGCGTGAAGCAGAGTGCCCAGTATTGCTGTCAAACGGCAATCTCATTAGTACAGAAAAATTACCGAATGGATGGCATAGCGCTGTTTGGGAGGATCCATTTCCAAAACCGTCTTACTTGTTTGCCTTAGTTGCTGGTAAGTTGGAATGCATTGAGGAAACTATCACCACCAGTAGTGGCGCTCAGAAGTTACTGCAAATTTGGGTGGAGCCACATGACCTGAAAAAGACTCGTCATGCAATGGATTCTTTAATTGCTTCGATTCATTGGGATGAAAAACGTTATGGCCTAGAACTCGATCTTGAGCGCTTCATGATTGTGGCGGTAAGCGATTTCAATATGGGTGCAATGGAGAACAAGGGTCTCAATGTTTTCAATACCAAATTTGTACTCGCTCAGCCAGAGACAGCAACAGATGCCGACTTTGCCAATATTGAAAGCGTAGTAGCTCATGAGTACTTCCATAACTGGACTGGTAATCGAGTTACTTGTCGAGATTGGTTTCAACTCTCCCTGAAAGAGGGTTTGACTGTATTCCGTGATCAAGAGTTCTCTGCTGATCAAATGGGTAGTGAGTCCGGTAGGGCTGTGAAGCGTATTGAAGACGTGCGTTTATTGCGTCAACTGCAGTTCCCGGAGGATGCTGGTCCGATGGCGCACCCAATTCGTCCAGATGAGTATCAAGAGATTAATAACTTCTATACCGTGACTGTGTATGAGAAGGGTGCTGAAGTTGTGCGTATGTACCAAACCTTGCTAGGTCTAGAGGGCTTCCGTAAAGGTATGGATCTTTACTTTAAGCGTCATGATGGACAGGCGGTGACATGCGATGATTTTTTAGCTGCTATGGCAGATGCTAATGGGCGAGATCTTTCCCAATTTAAGAATTGGTACAGCCAAGCAGGCACCCCTAAAGTCAAGGTAGAAGAATCCTATGATGCTGATAAAAAGCAATATCAAATTACCTTGACGCAAAGCCCCTCAGCCAATATTGAACACAAAGATAGCAAACCATTTCATATTCCATTGAAGATGCGCTTACTCACACCCGCGGATGATCAGGTGGAGACTTTGCTAGAGCTGACTCAAGAGCAGCAAACTTGGACTTTTGACCAAATAGCAAGTCATCCAGTGCTATCAATCAATCGTAATTTCTCAGCGCCGATTCATTTAGATTTTGATCAGAGTGAGGCTGATTTACTGACGATGTTCTCAGGTGATGACGATGCCTTTAATCGCTGGGAGGCTGGCCAGAAGCTTGCCATGCAAATGATTTTAGGCAATCGCTTGCCTGATAGAGCTCTGATTGAGGCTTATCGCACCCTCTTGACTGATTCGGACTTAGATCCTGCATTCAAAGAGTTGGCTCTAACATTACCTGCTGAGACCTATTTGTATGAGCAGTGTGCAAGCGTTGATCCTCAGCAGATTTATGCTGCCCGTCGTGCTTTCCGCCATGCTATTGCCAGTGAGCTGAGAATTGAGTGGGCCGTTCTTTACCAGCAGATGCAGACTCCTGGATCATTTAACCCTGATGCGGCAAGTGCTGGTAAGCGTGCATTAAAGAATCTTGCACTCAGCATGCTGCTTGAAGCGGATCCATTGATCTGGGCACCGATGGCAGTCAATCAATATCAGAATGCTGACAACATGACTGACCGATATGCAGCTCTGGCTGGTTTAGTGATTCATGGAAGTAAATCCGCAGCAGCTTGCCTGGAAGATTTTTATAGCCGATTTGCTGATGATGCTTTAGTGATTGATAAGTGGTTTGCGCTGCAATCCAGCAGACCCCCAGTCGCTAATACTGAATCTACCTTGGATGTGGTTAAGCGTTTACGAGAGCACGAAGCTTTCAAGATGAATAACCCCAATCGAGTGCGCAGCGTCATTCATGCGTTTTGTATGAATAATCCCGCCAGCTTCCATCAAAGCGATGGAAGTGGTTATGCATTTTGGGCGGAATCTGTTCTTGCCCTGGATCCAATTAACCCGCAGGTTGCTGCTCGTTTAGCAAGGGGTCTAGATCGTTGGCGCCATTTTGCCAAGCCTTACCAAGACCATATGCTGGCAGCCCTGAAGAAGGTCGATGCTTGCGAAACCCTCTCTCCAGATGTGAAAGAGGTGGTTTCTAAGGCTTTAGGCAATTAAGTCAGTTGGAACAAGGCAAAATAGAGCCCATACAGAAATAAACCCCATTACGGAGAAACTCCTTTTGAGCGCTTCAAGTACTTTTAATACCAATTTCAAGCAATATCTATCGTCCGCCAAGGTTAAGGGTGCAGGCATTCCTGTGGGCCTACAAGAGTTGTTATTGGCCGTTGCTGATACTTGCTCAACCTTGAGTCATGAGGTTGCTCAAGGCGCTCTAATTGGCTTGTTAGGCTCTGCTGGTACTGGTAACGTCCAGGGTGAAGTTCAGCAAAAGTTGGATGTCATTGCCAATGACTTATTGATTGACGGCGTACAGGGTTGCAAATCTCTAGCTGGTCTAGCTTCTGAGGAGATGGAATTGCCGCTTCCAGTCCAAGGTACTGGCGACTACTTATTGTTGTTTGATCCGCTAGATGGCTCTTCTAATATTGATGTCAACGTCTCTATCGGAACGATTTTCTCGGTGCTGAAAAAGCAAGATCCTGCAGCGCCATTGCAGACAGAGGATTTTTTATTGTCAGGTCGTCACCAAGTTGCTGCGGGTTACGTTGTCTACGGACCGCAAACCACGATGGCATTAACTATGGGCGATGGCGTAGTGATGTTCACTCTAAATAAAGTGACTGGCGAGTTTGTTTTGATTAAGCATGCGGTTGAGATTTCTCACTCAACCAAAGAGTTCGCTATCAATATGTCCAATATGCGCCACTGGGCTGAGCCTGTGCGTCGCTACGTTGATGAGTGCTTGGCTGGTGTCAGTGGTGAGCGAGATAAAGATTTCAATATGCGCTGGATTGCATCCATGGTTGCCGATGTGCATCGTGTTTTATCACGTGGGGGCATCTTTATGTACCCATGGGATCAACGTGAACCCCACAAGCCAGGCAAGTTACGCCTGATGTATGAAGCAAATCCGATGAGCTTCTTAGTGGAGCAGGCTGGTGGCGCATCGACTAATGGCGAGCAACTCATCATGGATATGGTTCCTACAGAATTGCATGAGCGCGTTTCTGTCATGTTGGGTTCCAAGGAAGAGATTGAGCGACTCCAGCACTATCACTCTCAGACATAAGCAACTACTAAAACCCTTAGTTGACCAATTAGGTGATCAATTAAAAAGCCCAATCACGGATTGGGCTTTTTGTTGGGGCTACAAAAGCAAGTCTTGATTAAGGCTGAACTTTCTCTTTAAGGTAGGCTAGAGATTCTTCTACTTGGTCAATGAGAATCAGGCAGATGTCACCAGGAGATAAATCATTAAGCGCAGTATCAATTGCGAGGAATTCACCGGTAATTTCTTTAACTTGTTTAGCTTTCTTGGTGCCTACTAAACCTTCTTGCAAAAGCTTTAAGACTTCACCGTCTTCGCGACCGCGTTGACACTGATCTTGATAAAGAATGACATTATCAAAGCTATTACCAAGAATGCGAGTCAGGTCACGAATATCTTCATCCCGACGATCGCCGGCACCACTGATCACCACATGACTCTTTTTAGGTTTCATGGCTTCGATGGCGCTGGTTAGTGCGCGCATGGCATCTGGATTGTGACCATAGTCAGCAATCACTGTGGCGCCTTTATGCTGGAATTGATTAAAGCGTCCAGGCACTGAATTAGCCGTGCTCTCAAAAGAATGGAGGCCACGAGCCACTTTTTCCGCATCCAAACCGAGGGCCCAGGCTGCACCAATAGAAGCCATTGCATTTTCAATCTGGAAGCCCAGTACACCATTTTGTGTGAATGGAATCTCACTGACTGGGTATCGGAAAAGTACGCGCTCTCCTTTAGAGCAGATGATGTGAGCGCCATCAAAATAAATCACTTTTTTGTTTTTGGCGCGATGGGCTGCAATAACAGGGTGATGTTGATTTTGAGAAAAGAAGATCACTCGACCGGTGCAGAAGTCGCCCATCCTAGCTACGATGGGATCTGTTGCATTGAGCACGGCAGCGCCAGTTGGGGCAACATTTTGAACAATGACACGCTTCAGAATTGCTAAGTCTTCTACACTGGTAATGTAGTTCAGTCCCAGGTGATCACCTTCACCAATATTAGTCACAACAGCTACTTCACAACGGTCAAAGCCAAGACCCTCTCGCAACATGCCGCCGCGAGCAGTTTCGAGTACAGCGGCATCAACATCAGGATGCATGAGCACATTGCGAGCACTCTTGGGGCCGCTGCAATCACCAGAATCAATTAAACGATGGTTAATGTATACGCCATCGGTAGTTGTCATGCCCACACGCAAACCGGTCTCATTGAGCAAATGAGATATGAGCCGCACGGTAGTGGTTTTGCCATTAGTACCTGTAACAGCTACCACTGGAATACGTCCATCCTCACCCAATGGGTACATCATATTGATGATGTCTTCACCTACAGGTCGGCCCTTGCCATATGAGGGCTTGAGATGCATCCGTAATCCAGGCGCTGCATTGACTTCCACAATGCCACCACCTTGCGGCTCTAGAGGTTTGTAAATTGCCTCACACAAAATATCAACGCCCGCAATATCCAACCCAATCATTTGGGCAGCAGCAATTGCACTCGCCGCTACATCGGGGTGTACATCATCAGTCACATCAGTGGCAGTGCCGCCGGTGCTAAGGTTGGCGTTGTTTCGGAGTAAAACGCGCTCACCCGTCTTGGGGATGTATTTCGGGCTTAGGCCATTGCTGGCTAGATGCGCAAGCGCGATGTCATCAAAACGAATCTTGGTTAATGCAGTTGCATGACCATCGCCACGCAATGGATTTTTGTTCTCTAGATCAACTAACTCTGATACGGTATGTTTGCCATCACCAACCACTTGAGCCGGCTCTCGGCGCGCTGCAGCAGAGAGGCGATTACCCACCACCAGCAAGCGGTAGTCAGCTCCAGGGAGATAACGCTCGACAATGGTTTGGCGTCCAAAAGCCTGGGTGACTACAAAGCCAGCACGAACCTCTGCTTCAGTTTGAATATTGGCAACAACCCCTTTGCCTTGATTGCCATCTTTAGGCTTCAGAACAATGGGGCCACCAATTTTTTGAGCAGCGCGCCATGCATCATCCGCAGTAGTAACGACTTCACCAGTGGGAACAGAAACTCCTGCAGCTGCCAATAAGTTTTTGGTCAGCTCTTTATCTTGTGCAATTGCTTCTGCAATCGCGCTAGTGTCGCTAGTCTCTGCTGCCTGAATGCGTTTTTGCTTGCTACCCCAGCCAAACTGCACCATGCTGCCTTCAGTCATACGGCGGTAGGGAATATTTCTTTGTACGGCAGCATCGACGATAGAACCAGTGCTAGGTCCTAGGCGAACATCTTCATACAAGGCTTCTAATTCTGAGAGGGCCGCAGCTAAATCAAAAGGCACATCACTCAGGGTTGCTTGAATAAGCCCAAAAGCAAAGTCAAAAGCCATGCGTCCAACAACTTCTTCTGTGTATTCCACGACGACTTGATAGACGCCGACATCAACCGTTTGTACTGTGCGGCTAAAAGTGACTGGGCAACCCGCTTGAGATTGAAGTCCTAAAGCAGCATGCTCTAAGGCATGTGCCAGAGAGAGAACTTCATTATGGCCGCCACGACGCATATTGCCCAATTGGGGAAAGCGTTCGCGAATCTTGATTTCAAAATGGGGAATAGAATCGATTGAGCGCTCTGTTTCATCGCAAGAGACAATAGCCTCTAGGGCGGTATGGCGGCTCCATAAATTTGGGCCGCGCAACATGCGAATACGGGTGATTTCCAATTAAACCCCTGCTGGAATATTGGAGCTAGAAACAAATGTTTCAACTCCAGCTTCGATAACGTTGAAAGGAATATCCAAAGCCCAGGCCGCACCAATAGCAGCTGCAAGGCTTAAGTGTGGCGCCCATTCAAGGGATGACTCCTTCACTGCTGGAGGAATTGGAATCACCAACTTGTCTACCTTGCCTTGCTTGAGCGTAATTACAGTTGGACTCACAATAATTGAGCGACCATCTTTTTCTTGGTGAGCAGTAACTACAGGAGAGTTCGACTCTTGAGAGAAGTACATGACTTCACCTTTACTGAGCTCAGCCATTTTGACAATCATTGGATCATCTGCATTTAATACGCTGGTGCCAGTGGGTAATACGACATCAACCTGGGTGCGCACTACATTAAATAATTGATCTTCTTCGCTGATGTTATGTTCAGGAAAGAGTTTGAGTGGATCAATATTGAGGACGACCCCAACCTGGCATTGATCATATGCGAGACCCTCTAGCAATAAGGATGCATTGTCATTCTCAAGGACGGCAACTTCAATCGCTCTATTTTGAAGAGTGCGTCGTGCATTTTCCCAGTGGGAAGGAGATGTTTTTTTGATCGATCTGTTACCAAAATACAGGCCAAGATTAGTAGAGAGCCCAACATGCACATTGGTCAATCTTATGAAGTGGGCAACCATTTCAGCGACGATAGTTCTTCCGGAATTACCGCTAATACCAACGATTGGAATTCTGAAATCGTATCCTGGAGGAAAGAGATGGTTTGCAATTTCTTCGCCAACAGGTTGTGGAGTGCCACTGGCAGGCTTTAAGTGCATCAATAAACCTGGACCTGCATTCACTTCAACAATGGCGGCGTTCTGCGACTCTAGTGGTTTACTAATATCTTGCGCAACGAGGTCAATTCCCGCAATTTCAAGTCCTACAACGCGTGCAGCCAAAGCTACTTGGTGGGCTACTTCAGGGTGAACTAAATCAGTCACATCAAATGCCACATTGCCATTACTTTGAATCAATACTTTTTGATCAACCGCTGGAATACTGTCACCAGTTAGTTTCTGGCGAGCCAGCTCTAGCTCAACTGCAGAATCGATCCGAACTGGGTTAAGAGGACACTCTTCAGTCGTGCCACGGCGCGGATCAGAGTTAATCTGAATTTGAATAAGTTCAAGAACAGTATGCTTGCAATCACCGGTGACCCAAACAGTTTCCCCTTTAGCGGCTGCCACTACTTTATTGCCGACCACTAACAAGCGATGTTCATCGCCAATGATGTGGCGCTCAACTAAAACCTCGCTACCTTCATTAATTGCTACAGCGTAGGCCGCTTCGATTTCTTGCTGGGTATAGAGGTTGATAAATACGCCACGACCATGGTTGCCATCAATCGGCTTCACAACTACTGGTAAGCCAATATCTTGCGCGGCTTCCCAAGCATCATCAGGACTTGTAACAACTCTACCTTCAGGGATTGGAACCCCCGCGCTCGCGAGCAAGCTCTTAGTCAGATCTTTATCGCGCGAAATAGTTTCTGCGATGGCGCTAGTTTGATCAGTTTCTGCTGTCCAAATACGTCGCTGCTTGGAGCCATATCCGAGTTGAACTAAGTTGCCGCTAGACAGCCTGATGTAAGGAATTTCTCGAACAGTAGCAGCGTTGACAATGCAGGCTGTACTGGGGCCAAGGCAGAGATCGTCACTTAAATCACGAAGTTCTTCAATGATCTGCTCTCGTAGAGCAATGGCATCACCATTATCTTGAATGAGGGTGAGGAGGAGGTCACGCGCAAACTTAAACGCTTGCAATGTCACCGCTTCTTCAGTGGCACTCACAATGACTTTGTAAACGCCTCGGCGACCACCATCACGCGCTCTGCCAAAACCACCAGCTATTCCAGCTAGGTTTTGAAGCTCGATAGTGAGATGCTCGAGAATGTGCCCAGGCCAGGTGCCTTCTTCAACACGTTTTAAAAACCCACCGGGTTCTCCGTAGCTGCAGCGATGTTCATGCAAGCTTGGAAGGCATTTACAAAGACGATCGTAGAAACCGGGAATTAAGTCGGATGGATAGTCTTCTAGATCGCCAATATCGATCAAAACTTCAAGAGCAGGGTTGTAGCTCCACATATTGGGGCCACGCAGATGTCGGTGGCTCAGGATTTCAATGGTTTTATCTAGTAATTGGGGCATGTGTGGAATGGGGAAACTCAGCGCCGCATCGGAAGGTGAGGGCGGGGATGTCTCAGACTATCTCTCTGGTTCTAGTAATTGTTCAAAATCCACAAAATTAGCAAAAATACATAAAAAAGACTATTTCGATAATTTAACGGCTTTCTAGCTCTGAAAGTTGACAGCATCATTAAATCTTAGAAACCTAGCTCCACTATACTTTTAGGACTAATGAAGCCAGACATTTCCCCATCCGTACCCTCTGTACCCATTCAATGGGTTGCTGCATTAGAGGCCGATCAGTCCCCGGTAAAAGGGCTGGATTCCATACTGGCATGGGTTGAGCTGGATCTTGACGACATGATGCGCTTTGAAAAAAGCCTTCTTTGCTTGATCCCGTCAGGGCTTTTTTGGACAGATGGCACCCACTCAGAATTTTGGCCGATTAGCTCTGGAGCCCATCTTCTCCAGGGAGATCACGCTGGAGTGGGTTATCTGAAATTGGAGTCTGAGGTCTCTTTGCTGAGGCTTTGGCGCTTTACTTTGGCTGTTAATCCTCAAATATTGCGCCTTCAGAGTGCCTATAAGCAGTTCATGGCTGGTGCCCAGATCGTCAAGGATTCTGAGGCTTCTGAATACGATAAACAGGTTTGCCCAGTTTGTTTAAGTCCAAAGCCAGCCAATTCAGAAGCTTGCCCCACCTGCGATCCTGAAGATGATGCTCCTCCATCTACTTTGACCTTATTTAAGCTGTGGCGTTTTGCGCGCCCCTATAAAAAAGAGCTTTTATTGGGCTTTTTTCTGACTTTGCTCTCAACCGGCGCTACTTTGATCCCGCCTTACTTGACGATGCCTTTAATGGATCACGTATTGATCCCATATGAAAAAGGTAATCCGATTGACTTCAATTTAGCAAGCAAATATCTCATTGCTTTATTTGTTGCCGCTGTCGTAGCCTGGGGTTTGGGTTGGTGGAAAACATACTTACTTGCATTGGTGAGTGAGCGTATCGGGGCAGATTTACGCAATACCACTTTTGAGCATTTGCTGAAATTATCTTTGGAGTATTTTGGCGGCAAAAGAACTGGTGACTTGATTGCGCGTATTGGTGCTGAGACGGATCGCATCTGCGTATTTTTATCTTTGTACGCTTTGGACTTTGCGACCGATGTGATCATGATCACGATGACTGCAGCAATTTTAGTTTCGATTGACCCCTTGCTAGCATTAGTAACTCTCGCGCCATTGCCATTTATTGTGTGGATGATTCATGTGGTCCGAGATAAGCTGCGTTTTGGTTTTGAAAAGATTGATCGCATTTGGTCTGAAGTGACTAATATTTTGGCGGATACGATTCCAGGCATTCGGGTTGTCAAGGCTTTTGCTCAAGAAGAACGCGAGCTCAAACGTTTTGTAGATTCGAATAAGCACAATTTGCAAATTAATGATCGCGTTAATCGAGTATGGGGTTTGTTCTCGCCAACAGTTACGCTATTAACTGAAACTGGCCTCTTGGTAGTGTGGGGTTTTGGTATTTGGCAGGTGGCTCATCAAAAAGTGACAGTAGGTGTGTTGATCGCTTTCTTGGCCTATATCGGACGCTTTTACATTCGATTAGATTCCATGAGTCGTATTGTTTCGCATACCCAAAAAGCTGCTGCTGGTGCCAAACGTATTTTTGATATCTTGGATCATGTTTCCAGTGTTCCCGAGCCAATCAATCCAGCGCCATTGGGGCAAGTGAAGGGTCAAATCTCCTTAAGGGGCGTGGGTTTCCGTTATGGCAATCGTGCCGTTTCTAAGGGGATTGATCTGGACATTGCTCCAGGTGAAATGATTGGTTTAGTGGGCCATAGCGGTTCAGGCAAGAGCACGCTAGTGAATTTGATTTGCCGCTTCTATGATGTGAGTTCAGGCGCCATCACATTAGACGGGCGCGACATTCGTAGCATCGGAATTGCGGACTATCGCAAGCGCATTGGTTTGGTACTGCAAGAACCCTTCTTATTCTTTGGCACGATTGCAGAAAATATTGCGTACGGAAAACCAGATGCTTCGCGCGAAGAAATTATTGAAGCAGCACGCGCTGCACATGCTCACGAATTTATTCTGCGCTTACCGCTGGGTTACGACTCCTTGGTAGGTGAGCGTGGCCAATCTCTTTCTGGTGGAGAGCGTCAACGTATCTCAATTGCACGTGCGCTTTTAATTAATCCAAGCATTTTGATTTTGGATGAAGCAACCTCATCGGTAGACACCACAACTGAAAAAGAAATTCAGCGCGCATTGGATAATCTGGTGAAAGGTCGCACGACGATTGCGATTGCTCATCGCCTTTCTACTCTTCGAAAAGCTGACCGCTTAGTAGTGCTAGATAAGGGAGAGATTGTGGAGATCGGATCACATGATCAGTTAATGGATGCAAGGGGTGCGTATTACGCTTTGTATCAAGCGCAACTTCGCCACGCTGCAGAACTGGTTGAAGGTGGTGCGATTGGCGAGAGCATTGATGAGAATCAAAATGAAATAGATGAAGAGCGACTTCAAGTTATTGCCAAAGATGTCGGGGGAGGGGTATGAGTCACCATCAAAAATCCTATACTCTGGAGCGCGATGCCCTTGGTCGTCTAGTGTTTACAGATGCTCGGGGAACTTCGCACATTGGCGTCTTTCCAGTAAGGGCGTTCCCAATTACAGAGCCAGAGGCCGGAATCTCCATCATGGACCAGTCTGGTAAAGAGTTGTGCTGGTTTGATGATGCCAAGACTATTCCTGAAGGTGACTTTGCTCTTATTAAGGAAGAGTTGGCAGCTCGTGAGTTCATGCCCGTGATTGAAAAGATCATCAAAGTGTCTACTTTTGCCACTCCAAGTCTTTGGGATATTGAAACTGACCGAGGCCCCACCAGGATTCGCCTCAAAGGTGAGGAAGATATTCGTCGCATTGCCGGAAATACGCTACTGATTGCTGACTCCAATGGACTACAGTTCTTGATCTCAGATTCCACGAAGCTCGATAAGGTTAGCAAGAAGCTTTTGGACCGCTTCAGATAGCAATTTCACTGCTAATTTTTATTAGGGTTATTACTAATTCAACTAGTGAAAGCCCTAGGTATCGATTTAAATATTGTTGATGCCAATCAAGAGATCTGTGCCCGGATCGATCAAAAATCATCACACAACAAAGAAAAGCCAAAGTAATATTGGTATTCAAAAATTTTTTGGAGGAGCGTTCATGAAGATGAAGTTAAAAGGGGCATTGATTTCCACCGCATTAGCCCTCGGTGCTGTAACTGTTTCACCTGCTTTTGCTGCTTGGGAGCCAACCAAGCCAGTTGAGTTCATTATTCCTGCCGGTCCTGGTGGTGGTGCTGACCAAATGGCTCGCGTGATCCAAGGTATTGTCACCAAGCATAACTTGATGAAGCAATCGATCATTCCAATTAATAAGTCTGCTGGTGCAGGTGCAGAAGGTTTCTTGGCAATTAAGGAAGCTAAGGGCGATCCAAACAAGATCATCATTACGCTGTCAAACTTGTTCACTACGCCGATGGCAACTGGCGTTCCATTTAACTGGAAAGAAATTACTCCGGTAGCTATGTTGGCTCTAGACCAGTTTGTTCTCTGGACCAATGCTGATAAGCCTTACAAAAACGCTCCTGAATATATTGCTGCAGCAAAAGCAGCAGGTCCTGGTAAGTTCCGCATGGGCGGTACAGGCTCTAAGCAAGAAGATCAAATCATTACCGTAGCGCTTGAGAAAGCAACTGGTGCCAAGTTCACCTACTTGCCTTTCAAAGGGGGTGGCGCTGTAGCAGTTCAGCTCGTTGGCAACCACATTGATTCATCTGTAAACAACCCAATTGAGGCTGTTGCTCAATGGCGTGCAGGTAAGTTGCGTGCTCAGTGCGTATTTGATGACACTCGTATGCCTTACAAGCAAAAGATGACCGATACTCTCTCATGGAACGACGTGCCAACTTGTAAAGAAGTTGGAGTGGATACTGACTACGTGATGTTGCGCGGTATCTTCATGGCTCCTGGTGTAACACAAGAGCAAGTTGATTACTATGTAGAGCTTTTCAAGAAAGTTCGTGCCACACCTGAGTGGAAAGACTTCATGGAAAAGGGTGCATTTAATCAAACCTTCATGACCGGTAAGGAATTTAGAAACTGGTTGACCTTGAACGAAGCGCTTCACTTGCAGTTGATGACTGAAGCTGGTTTCTTGGCTAAGAAGTAATCTTTAAATAGGGCCTCGAATCCGGGGCCCTATCCCTGAGTAGATAAATTTACTTTTAGTGATTTCTAGAAGTAGTTCAATATTGTTTTTTTAATTAACCTTCATATTGGTGATCGAAGTAATGTCTGAAAATTCAAATAATAATAGTCACGAGTCGCTCGTTAGCGTCCGGACAATGGATATGATTACTGCAGCCTTGTTTATTGTCTTGGGTGCCATTTTTATGTATGGCTCTATCAAATTAGGCAATGGCTGGGGTTCGGATGGCCCTGAGGCGGGTTATTTCCCTTTCTACATTAGCTTGATCATGTCAGCGGCTAGTGCAGTTACTCTCTATAAGGCCTACGCCGATAAGAGTGAAGAAGAGGAATCTTTTGTTGATAAGGGCCCATTCAAACAGGTCCTCTCTGTTTTATTGCCAGCAGCTGTTTTCGTTCTCGGAATGCAGTTAATTGGTATCTATGTTTCTGCATTTATTTATATTGCGGTATTTATGAGATGGCTAGGAAAATACGCGCTTTGGAAATCGATTGTGGTTGGTTTGGGTGTATCTGTTGCGCTCTTTATGGTCTTTGAGATTTGGTTCCAAGTTCCGCTCCCGCATGGCGCACTCTTCAATCCATTAGCGATTGTTGGTGTGCAATAAAAATAACAATTACAAAAATTAAATAAGAAGGAGATCAAGTTGGAAGAAATTAGCGCTCTATTTCAAGGCTTTGCTGTAGCCTTGACGCCATTCAACTTATTACTAATGTTTGTTGGCGTAACACTTGGCGTGATTATTGGCGTATTGCCAGGTTTAGGTGGTGCTAACGGTATCGCGATTTTGCTGCCTTTAACATTTACTATGCCGCCTACCTCTGCAATTATTATGCTGTCCTGTATTTACTGGGGCGCATTATTTGGCGGGGCGATTACATCGATTCTCTTCAATATTCCGGGTGAGCCGTGGTCCGTTGCAACCACCTTTGATGGCTATCCAATGGCTCGTGAAGGTAAGGCTGGACAGGCTTTAACTGCTGCGTTTACTTCATCATTTGTTGGCGCATTCTTTGCCATCGTGATGATTACCTTCTTAGCCCCATTAATTGCTAAGTTTGCGCTAGAGTTTGGACCTCCAGAGTTCTTCTCGGTTTACTTGCTCACCTTCTGTAGTTTCGTGGGTATGAGTAAGGGTTCGCCATTCAAAACGATTGCATCAATGATGCTTGGTTTTGCGCTGGCTACTGTAGGTATGGACACCGTAACTGGACAACTTCGTTTAACTTTCGGAAGTCAAGAACTCATGCGTGGTTTCGACTTCTTGATTGCGGTTATCGGCTTGTTTGGTATCGGCGAGATTTTGGACTCCATGGAAGAGGGTCTGCAATTTAAAGGCGCTGCTGCAAAAATTCGCCGTCAGGTTGTATTGGAAACTTGGGCTACATTGCCAAAGTATTGGGCGACTTCATTGCGCAGTTGCTTAATCGGTTGCTGGATGGGTATTACTCCAGGTGGCGCTACACCAGCTTCCTTCATGGCCTACGGTGTTGCAAAACGCGTTTCTAAAAATGGCGACAAGTTCGGTAAAGGTGAAATCGAAGGGGTGATTGCTCCTGAGACGGCAGCTCATGCTGCAGGTACTGCTGCCTTATTGCCTATGTTGTCCTTAGGTATTCCTGGATCTCCAACAGCAGCTGTGTTGCTTGGTGGCTTGCTGATCTGGGGTCTCCAGCCTGGCCCATTGCTGTTCGTTGAGCAGTCTGACTTCGTATGGGGATTGATTGCAAGTATGTACCTTGGAAACATCGCTGGTCTGATCGTGGTGTTAACTTGTGTCCCTGTCTTTGCATCGATTTTGAGAATTCCTTTCTCAATCATTGCGCCAGTTATTTTGGTGGTCTGTGCAGTGGGTGCGTATACGGTAGGAAATGCTTCATTTGACGTATGGCTCATGCTGATATTCGGTGTGGTTGGTTATGTCTTTAAGAAACTAGACTACCCAATGGCTCCGATGGTTCTCGCCTTAGTATTGGGTGACCGTGCAGAAGACTCTTTCCGTCAGTCCATGCTCATGTCTGGCGGCGGTTTAGATATCTTCTTCTCAAACTACCTAGTAGGCGGTATCAGTGGCTTGGCGTTGCTCTTGTTGTTATGGCCTTTAATCAGCAAAGTAATCGGCAAGAAAAAAGCTGCTGCAGCGTAAGCTAAAGCGCTAAATGAGTAAAGAAAAGGGGGCGCAAGCCCCTTTTTCTATTGGAACAAAAAATCCGATAAAATCACCACATCATGAATTCCCGCAAAAACCACCTCATTCACTGGATTGCTGCTTTAGCAATCGCAATGAGTGCGCTTGCGCCAGCAGTTTCTCAAGCGGTGTCGCTTGCTAAACATGGTCAAGGTTTTGCAATGGAGATTTGTGCTGCAGATGGCACTAAATCGCAGATCAATATTCAAAGTGAAGATCAAGCAGACGTCGCAGAAGTGCAGCCTTGCCCTTATTGCATCGCTCACACAGCTATCACTCCAGCATTTAACACGAATCTGACATTCCAGGCACCGCAAACACTTGCTTTGCTGCCACAGCTTTTCTATCAGTCACCCAAGCCACTCGCTGTTTGGGTAACCCCTCCCTCAGCAGCACCTCCTACACAAGCCTAATTTATTAATTAGGGCATAGCTTTGCTATGCGATAGGCGACACCATGTTGCCGCAATCTTGTGTGGAGAAGTACATGTTTTTATCTGAAAAAGTTTCATCTCGCCTAAAGCGCGTTTATATCGGCATTGCTATGGGGCTAGCCATTTGGCTTCTCTATGCCAGCTATTTAATTCTTTCTAATGCAATCAATGCCCATACCCCCTTGGGTAGCGCGAAGCTTGTGCTCACGCCAATTGCTTCCATTCATAAGTAAAAAATTCAATTTATTAGCTATTAAAAATCCTGGAGTCAACATGAAAGTCTTAAAAATAACGCCGATAGCCTTAGTTGCATCTTTGATGCTTACTAATGCATACGGTCAAGCCGCCCCTAATTTGGATGCCCTCACTGTGACTGGGATTCAGGAAGCGCCTCTTACGCAAACAACGCTCACAGGCAAAGGGCTTAATCAGTCGCGTGTAAATACCCCCAATACTGCAGCTATGATCCTGAATATCCCCGGTGTAAGCATGTATACCGGTGGTGGCGTATCTGGCTTGCCAGCAATCCATGGTTTGGCGGATGATCGAGTTGCAGTAAGCGTGGACGGTATGCCACTCTTGTATTCCTGTCCAAATCATATGAACTCGCCACTCTCATATATCAGCCCATCTAATGTGGGTAGTGTAAAAGTGATTACTGGCCTTTCGCCAGTAAGTGCTGGTGGTGATAGCTTAGGTGGCGTAGTTTCTGTTCAATCTTTGCCCCCAGTATTTGCCAATAAAGGTGAAACGCTACAGCAGGGTGAGGTGGGTGCTTCTTACAGTAGTAATGCGCAAGCCATTGCTGGCAATATCAACCTAACAGCAGCTGGTGACGAATTTAGCGCTACCTACACAGTAGATTCAGCAAAAGCAAATAACTACACTGCTGGCGGAAATTTTAAACCTGCAGGCAATGGACTTAATGGCAATGTTGTTGGTGCATCAAGATATATCGCTACAAACCAACAGCTCTCATTAGCTTGGCAAAAAGATAACCACTTGGTTGAATTTAAAACCAGCTATCAATTTGTTCCATTTGAGGGCTATTCAAATCAGCGTATGGATATGACTAAAAATATCGGAACGCAATTTAATTTGAAGTACACCGGTCAATACGATTGGGGTAAGTTGGAGGCTCAGGCCTACAACCAAATGGTGAATCACCAAATGGATGACAACCAAGGGGCGAGAACAACTTCTGCCACTAACTTGACTCCACAAACTGCCATGCCCATGTTGACTGCAAGTTCTACGAATGGGGTAGATGTCAAAGGAACTATCCCACTCTCAGAAACCCAGTTAGCTAGAGTTGGGGGCTTATTCCAAACTTACAAATTGAATGATTGGTGGCCTCCTGTAGCGGGCACCATGATGATGTCACCAAATACATTTCAGAATATTAATAATGGAACCAGGGATAGGCTAGGGGTTTTTGGTGAGCTAGAGCAACAGTGGGCAAAAGAGTGGATGGGTCTTGCTGGCGTACGCATTGAGCAGGTCGCCTCTAATGCCGGAAATGTTCAGGGCTATAGTACGAGCGCCATGATGTATGGGGCAGATGCAAATGCCTTTAATGCTAAGCAACACCAACAAACCGACTACAACTGGGATTTAACGGCTTTATCTAGGTATAAGCCTGATCAGAGTCAAAACTATGAGGCGGGGTATTCACGCAAAACGAGATCCCCCAATCTATACGAACGCTATACCTGGTCCTCCAATAGCATGGCTGCAATTATGAATAACTTCGTAGGTGACGGCAATGGTTATGTTGGTCAAGTAACGTTAGCGCCAGAGGTAGCCAACACGTTTAGTTTTGCAAGTGACTGGCATGATGTAAATAAAGAGCTATGGGGATTCAAGACGAACCCGTATTACACCTATGTAAGTAACTATATAGATGCTACATGTAATTCAAGCTGTACCGCTAATCAATTTAATGTCCTTAAGTACGTCAATCAAGATGCGCAACTTTATGGAATTGATTTATCTGGTTTTACAGCTCTCGGTAAGCATGCTCAGTTAGGAAAATTTCAGTTGAACGCACAAGGCTCGTATACGCGTGGTCAAAACGTAACGGCTGGAACCAATCTATATAACATCATACCGCTCAATGGTACGGTTGGCTTAGTTCAGTTCTTGGGCGCTAATTGGACAAATACAATCCAGGGGCAATTTGTTACCGCTAAAACGAATTTGAACTCAGTTAGAAATGAGATTGCTACCGGTGGATATTCATTATTTAACCTGCGATCTTCATATGACGATAAAAAATATCGCGTGAACTTTGGCATCGAGAACTTGCTTAACAAGTTGTATGCTTTGCCACAAGGAGGTGCCTATTTAGGTCAAGGCCCAACAATGACCATGAACAACACCGGAGGATCTCCGTGGGGTACTGCAGTTGCAGGAATGGGTAGAACTTTCTACGTTTCAGCAAACATGAAGTTTTAATTGAAGCAAGGAAAAGGCAAGCGATGATCTCTAGAGCTTTAAGAATTTTGGCTATGCTGGCGACCATCACTATGCCTTTATCTGTTTTTGCTGCTAAAGAGCCTATTTACATTAATCTTGCTACCAATGATCCAGTCAAGGTTTTAATGGCTGTGGATGCTGGTCGGCAATATGCGGAAAAAGGTTATCCGATTGTTATTTATCTGAATGATAAAGCGGTGTCTCTTGGGCTTGCATCTAATGGTCATAAATCAAATGAAGAGCTGGCTCTGTTAAAGGCAATTGCTGGTGGCGCTAAGGTGATTATTTGCCCAAGTTGTTTAGAGATTTATGGATTTTCGAATCAACCATTAGTCTCAGGAATTATTGCTGGAACCCCGCATCACGTGGCTCATTAAGCGCTTAAAGCATATTTGATCCACATGGGTATGCTCATAAATCATTTTCGGAAAATTAATTGTTATTTTTAAAAAGGAGTAGGACATGTTTACAAAAACTTTGAAATCAGCTGTACTCGCAGTATTAGCAGCGCTATCACTATCAGCATTTGCTGGTGCCAATGATCCCTTATTTGTCAGCCTGACAAGTGATGAGCCGCATCGCGCAACGATGGCATTTAACTTCGGCTCGCATATGAATGCAGCTGGCCATCCATTAAGTGTTTTCTTGAGCGATAAAGGTGTGTACCTTGGCGTGAAATCCGGTGCAGCCAAGTATCCAGAGCAGCAGAAGATGTTGGCTGAGATTATTGCTAAAGGTGGAACAGTCATTATGTGCCCATTGTGCTTAAAGCACTACGGTTTTACTGAAGCGGATTTATTGCCTGGCATCAAAATGGGTGGCGCTAAAGTAACTGGTGAGGCTTTATTTAAAGACAACACCAAGACAATGACTTGGTAATCCAATATTTTTAGTACTATTAGTCATGCATTTTATTAAGCACCGTAAGCTCGTTCACTGGATAGCCGCTTTGGCTATCTTGGTTGGTGCGCTTGCGCCTGCTGTTTCACAGGCTTTATCTTTGGCCAATAGCGGCCAAGGTTTTGTAGTTGAGATTTGTACTACCGGTGGCAGCAAAATGACCCAGGTCATCGGTGATGATGAAACTTCTTCATCGTCTGCTATAGGTAGTCACTGCCCATACTGCGTAGTTCAGCCAATCTATTTATTACCTAGTATCGGTGCATTGGAGTTTGTAGCCCCACAAGGCTATATAGCTCAATCATTAAGCTCTTATCAAGCCCCTCAGATCCTCTCTGCATGGGTCAAACTTCCATCTAGAGCGCCGCCCACCCAGTTTTAAATCGCTTTGTTGGCATGACTTTGTCATGTCGTTTGGCAAGAATGTTTGCCCTTGATTTAAGAATGAATGTGGAGGTTTAGATGTACGCCATTATTGAACGCCCTGAAACTGGGGCAACAGCAAAACAGATTATTTCTAAAGTGTCGCAAGAGATCTTGCTGCCGAGTAATTTGCTCGAAGGGCATTATTGTGACAATCACTTTCCATCGCGTAAGCCGATCGACCGCTACTCCTGTGTAGAGCTGATCCGGTATATTTGGATTAATCATTCTTCTAGAAGGGCACTTCTGGTTAAGCTTCCTAAAGACTTATCTTCAGATGACGCTTTGATTCAGGGTTTTGACGATCACTACTTGGGTTATGTTCCCAAGAAGATTGGTAGAAGCTATTTAAAAGACCTGGCCATTTTGTATAAAAAGATTAACGACATTGAAAAATACAAGCGTCAGCTAGGCACCGGTATTTTTGCTTTAATGGGCACTGCTGGTATGAGTGTTTTTTCCAAGCGTGAACTCAGTAGTTTGCTTTCTGAGCAGGCTAAATCCCTGCGACCTGTCTATGCCATGATTGATGAGAGGCTCGACTCCCTGAGATCTGAGCTGGCTGAAAAAAGAGATATCTTCGTACGTGGCAGCACTAATAGTTATTACGATAGACTTGCAGCATGAGTAAGTGGCTAAGGAAATTGCCTGGATATCAAACCTATGCGCCAGGTTTGGAGCGCAAGGTTTTACTTCGGTTGCCCCAATTTACGGTAATGGGTATTCTAGCAATCTCACTACCTAGCTTGCTGGCAAGATTATTGTTGTCATCTAAAGCGGAGCGAATCATTGATATCTTGGTTATCAGTACAGAGATCTTCTTTCTGAGTATGGTTCTGACTTTAGCCATTGCCGCCTTAATTATCATGCTATCAAAGGGCCCGGCTTATGTGGCAGATGCTTATCCCTTGATAGAGTCTGATAGGCCAGCTGAATGAGTTTTATTTTTTGTTGGAGTTAAAGTAGCAGAATGCAAACTTGGTTGATGAAAAGAAATTGTTCCTTTTCCCCTAAGCAGGTGGGAGGTTTCTACATATCTATTGTGACCTTTTCTCTTTTAGTGGCAGGCTATTTTTATTTGATTGGGGCTTGGATAATTCTCATCTTTACCTCTATTGAGATTCTGGCGGTCACTATTGCCTTATATGTCTATACACGTCATGCATTGGATTACGAAAAGATTGCGATTTCAGGAAAGCAGTTATTGTTTGAAAGAAGTTGGGGTGGCAAGATTCAACAACATGAGTTCAACACTATTTGGACTAAGTTGGTTTATAACGAATCAACGGGAAAAGATTTGGTTTTGAAGACTTCCGCTAAAGAGGTGCCAATTGGTTTTTTTGTTGGTACCAATGGGCGAGAGCAGTTTGGAAAAGAACTTGAGAGATATCTCGGGATTTAAGATTAACTAGGAGGATGTTCGAATGAAACGTAATACATTATTAAATGCTTTACTAGCTACTGTCGTTGGCTTAGGTTTGCCTGCTACTGTACAAGCGCAAAATGCTAAAGTTGGTAGCGTGCAAATTGAAAACGCCTATACGCGTGCTACAGTTCCTGGTCAGCAAGTAGCTGGCGGCTTTATGAAGATTGAAAACAAAGGCGCTGCTGATCAACTCATCTCTGCAAGCTCACCAGTATCAGGTGAAGTTCAGTTGCATGAAATGGCTATGGAAGGCAATGTCATGAAAATGCGCCAAGTGAAAGATATACCAGTGCCAGCAGGTGGTGCAGTGGAATTGAAGCCAGGCGGCTTACATTTAATGTTTATGAACATCAAGGCACCCTTGGCTGCCGGCGAAACTGTTCCAGTCAAACTCAAGTTTGCTAAAGCGGGTGAAGTTGAAGTGAAGATGCCTGTCAATGCGATGGGCAATCCTGCTGGTGGCCACGGCGGAGCGATGAAGCACTAAGCACTCGCTTTTGTAACTTGTAGCAAAGGTATAAAAAAAGTCCCTAGTTTTACTTAGGGGCTTTTGTTTTACCGCATTGAATTTGTTGTTTGGGATTAATCCAAATTCAGATCCGTTACTGCACCTTTACTTGCAGTGCTGGCGAGGTGAGCATACTTGGCAAGTAAGCCGCGGGTATAACGTGGTTTAGGTTGTACCCAAGCAGCACGTCGCTTAGCAATCTCTTCATCACTCACATTGAGTTGAATGAGTAACTTATGAGCATCGATCGTCACAGAGTCGCCTTCATGAATAAGGGCAATTACACCGCCCACAAATGCTTCAGGAGCAACGTGACCAACCACCATGCCCCAAGTACCGCCAGAGAAGCGTCCGTCAGTGATGAGGCCGACTGTCTCACCTAAACCTTGACCAACGAGGGCAGAGGTAGGGGCAAGCATCTCACGCATACCAGGACCACCTTTAGGGCCTTCGTAACGAATGACCATGACGTCACCGTCTTTGATCTTTTGCGCCATGATGGCCGCCATGGCATCATCTTCAGAATCAAATACACGAGCTGGGCCGGTAATGGACGGGTTCTTGAGGCCGGTAATCTTGGCAACGCAACCCTCTGGGGAGATGTTGCCCTTCAAAATAGCTAAGTGACCTTGCTTGTACAGTGGGTTATCTAAAGTACGAATGACCTTTTGATCAGCGCGTGGAACTGAGGGAACATCTCTCAATGTTTCAGCGATTGTTTTGCCGGTAATAGTCATGCAATCACCATGCAAGAGTCCGCCATCAAGCAAAATCTTCATGACTTGCGGAATACCGCCAGCTTGGTGAAGGTCAGTTGCCAAATATTGTCCAGAAGGCTTCATATCCACGATGACAGGAACACGCTTACGAATACGTTCAAAGTCATCAATAGTCCAGTCGATCTCAGCAGCACTAGTAATTGCTAGGTAGTGGAGAACGGCATTGGTAGATCCACCAACTGCCATGATCACGCTCACTGCGTTCTCAATGGATTTTTTGGTAATGATGTCACGAGGACGCAAATTTTTCTTAATAGCCTCAACTAACACAATCGCTGACTCATGAGCGCTGGCAACTTTCTCAGCATCTTCATTGGCCATTGTGGAGGAGTAAGGCAAGCTCATACCTAAAGCCTCAAATGAGGAGCTCATGGTGTTCGCTGTATACATACCACCGCAAGAGCCGCTACCTGGACAGGCGTGTTGTTCAACACCCTTTAAGTCTTCTTCGTTCATACGTCCTGAGGTGAATTCACCAACGGCTTCAAACGCAGAAACAATATTCAGATCCTTGCCTTTGAAATGACCAGGTTTAATTGTTCCGCCATACACATAGATGCTTGGTACATTGGTGCGGGCCATTGCCATCATGCCACCTGGCATATTTTTATCGCAGCCACCGATAACCACAACGCCGTCTTGCCATAATCCATTAACGCAAGTTTCAATACTGTCAGCAATCACCTCACGGGAGATGAGGGAGTACTTCATGCCCTCAGTACCCATGCCGATGCCATCAGACACGGTAGGGGTACCAAACATTTGTGCTTTTGCGCCAGCTTCTTCAAGGGCGGTTACCGCAGCGTCTGCCAGTTTTTGCAAACCGCTATTGCAAGGAGTAATGGTTGAATGACCGTTTGCTACGCCAACCATCGGCTTAACAAAATCCTTCTCTTGGTAGCCCATCGCGTAATACATTGAGCGATTGGGTGCACGAGCAACCCCTTCGGTGACATTGCGCGAGCGTTCATTAAGGCGTTTCATGCTGATATTGACTCCAGAAAAGAATTTGTCGAAAAGCTCTATTGTGCCGTGAGACTAGGTGGAACGCAGGGGTTTATGCAGACTTCCTGCCCTGTTTCATAGCTTGCAATAAGCAGATTGTTCTATTGTATTTGGTGATTAAGGCTCAGAATTAGCTTGAGGGCTAATATCCTTAGTAAAAAAGCTGCGGTACATTGGCTCTACCTACTACTTTTTCCTTCAAATTCAATGACTAAAGTTGGCCACATCTACCTAATTGACGACGATGAGTCGATGCGCACCTCACTGAGTCGGATGCTAAAAGACGTGGGGTATATCGTGGAAGATTTCTCCTCCGCAGTGACATTTCTAGAGCATTCAGTGCCGGTAGCACCCGCAGTCATCCTGCTCGACATGCAAATGCCAGATATGACTGGATTAGATTTGCAGGAAAAACTGGTCCAACTGGGTCGTAAAACCCCGATTGTGTTTGTCAGTGGCCAGAGCCACCCTCATCAAATCGTCAAAAGCCTGAAGCGTGGCGCTGTCGATTTCCTCTTTAAACCCTTCAATTTGGAGGATTTATTGAAGGCCGTTGCTGATGCCCTAGAGTTTGATAGACGCCAGCTAAAACGCGTTTCTAAAGAGGTAGAAACCAAGAAAGACTATGCAACACTGACGCCCAGGGAGAGGGAAGTCTGCTTTTGGCTAGTCAAGGGATTGCTTAATAAGGATATTGCAGTCAAACTGGGAACGACAGATGCCACGATTAAGGTCCATAAGGCTAGAGTGATGGATAAGATGAACGTGGAATCAGTGCAGGTATTAGTCGCAAAGTATCTTGAGTCTGATTTAGAAAATTTCCAAAAAAGCTAGCTCTTGGGCTAATTTCCCTAGGCTTGTTTCCTGACTATGATTTCTTATTAATTTATTTTGTTATCTAAAGCACTTAAAGTACTTTTGTGAATTCAAACTCTACGCCACCTGAGATTGTCAAAGAGGCCTTTGCAGAGGCTAGGGAAAAGCTTGGCCTCTCCACTAAGGAGCTTGGCGTAAAAGCCTGTCTGTCTACTCGTCAGATTGAGCAAATCGAAAGTGGTGAAATGAGCTCCTTCTACGGAGCTCAAATTAAATTTACGGCTGCTAAAAAAGTGGCGAAGCTACTCAACTTAAGTGATGAGGATGCGTTTGACTACGGCGCCCAAGCTCAAGAGATATTCACTCCAAGTTCAGATGATCTGCCTATTGCAGAAGCTAAGTTGGTTCAAACTCCAAAGCTTGAGGAAGAGAAGCGAGTTCAACCTGCAAGGGTAGAGGTAGCGGAAGAAGTTGCTCAGCCAAAAGAATCAGTAAAAGAACTGGCAAAAGAAATACCAGAGCCCGCTAAAAAAGTTCAGTCCACAGAAAATTCATCGCCTAGTGCCACAGCTGAATCAAAACCTAAATCACAAAAGAACCGCTTTCTTTGGCTGAGCGTGATTGCTGCTGCAGTTTTTGCTGTGATTAATTTGCGCCCATTGTTATTTGCGGAGAAGCCAGAAGAAATCATTGTTGTTAAGGAGGCAATTGTTGAGCCAGTTCCTGCGGCAACCCCAGCGGAGCCTCCCCCAGTTGCTACAGCCCCTCCGGCAGTTGTTGCCCCAGTGCTTACGGCTCCCGTTGTCAGTGCTGAGGCATCAACAGCCTGTCCTGCTGAGGAGGGCATCATCAGTTACAAACCAGATGCACCTCGTAAGGCGGCAGAAATGGTTTATGTGCAAGCAAAATCAAAGCAAGTTGTCTGCGTAAACGATGCTTCTGGAAAGTTACAAAATAAGTTGCTTGAGTCTGGTGTAGGCGCATCTTTTTATGGCAAACCACCATTTAAAGTCCTAACGAGTGACCTTTCTCAGGTGGATATCTTTTTTCAGGGCGCAAAAGTCCGCCTGACTAATTCAAATCACAAAACTCTAGTGTTGGAAGCTGCTGAGGTGGTGACTACGTCGCCTGACCGGACCGACTCTCAGTTGCGCTAACTCACTGGGAGTTAGCATCTTCTGAGGGCAGTGTTTAGACTGCTGAGTCGTTAGTCTCGCCAGTACGAATACGAATAGCCTGCTCAATTGGGCTAACAAAAATTTTGCCATCGCCAATCTTGCCAGTACGTGCTGCTTTAGTAATTGCTTCGATTGCGGAGTCTACGCGATCAGATGCAACGACTACCTCTACTTTTACTTTAGGCAAAAAGTCGACTACATACTCGGCTCCACGATAGAGTTCGGTATGACCTTTTTGGCGACCAAAGCCTTTAACTTCAGTAACAGTGAGTCCGGTAACGCCTACTTCAGCTAAGGCTTCACGAACTTCGTCAAGTTTGAACGGCTTAATAATGGATGTGATTAGCTTCATATATTCCCCTTAATACAGTAATCATACCTAGAACTGAAAACCAATGCCCAGTTACGCCCTAAATTGGGAGGTAATAGGATAGCGCCAGTCACGCCCAAAGGCTCTGGTGGTCACACGAACACCCGGAGGTGCTTGGCGACGCTTGTACTCATTGAGCTTAATCAGGCGGGTAACTTTTTCTACGCTTTCTGGATCAAAGCCGGCGGCAATAATTTGGGCGATGGATTGGTTTTGCTCCATATAGCGCTCTACGATGCCATCCAATACTTCATATGATGGCAGGCTATCTTGATCGGTTTGGTCGGGACGCAATTCTGCAGAAGGAGCGCGCGTCAAAATCCGCTCCGGAATAATTGGGGCAATACTGTTGCGGTAAGCGCACAAGCGATAGACCAAGGTTTTGGCGATATCCTTAATGACTGCAAAGCCACCGGCCATATCTCCATAGAGAGTGCAGTAGCCCACAGCCATTTCACTTTTATTACCGGTTGTAAGAACTAGGCGGCCGGTTTTATTAGAGAGCGCCATTAGGAGAGTGCCACGTACTCGCGCCTGAATATTTTCCTCGGTGGCGTCCAGTTTGAGGCCCTTGAATTGCTCAGCCAAGGCATGCTCTAAAGCATCAACAGGTTCGCTAATGGGGATTTCATCATATTGAACACCCAGATTCTGAGCCATTTCTCTAGCATCAATCCAAGAGATATCAGCGGTATAGCGAGAGGCCATCATGACGGCGCGAACTTTGTCTGCCCCCAATGCATCAACAGCTATTGCCAGAACTAATGCTGAATCAACCCCACCCGAGAGGCCAATAATGACTCCTGGAAAACGGTTCTTCTGAACATAGTCTCGGACACCCAAAACAAGAGCTTGATAGGCCTGAGCTTCTACGCTTGATGGAGGAACTAGAGATCCTATCTCTAAGTCGGCGGATGCATTGACATCGACATAGCCTAGAGCGGTTTCAAACTGTGGCATGGTCATCACTACCTTGCCCGCGCTATTCAAGGCAAAGGATCCACCATCAAAAACCAATTCATCTTGGCCGCCTACTGCATTGACATAAACCAAAGGCATCTTGCTTAAGGCAATTTGTTTGCGCAGCACCTCAATACGTAAAGATTCTTTTTGGAGGTGATAAGGTGAGGCATTGAGAACCAGGAGTACTTGGGCGCCAGTAGCATGAGCCTGCTTAGAAGGGCCTGCATGCCAAGCGTCTTCACACAGAATGAGTCCATATTGGATGCCGGCATTTTCAAAGACACAGGCTTCGTTGCCTGGTGTGAAGTAGCGCACCTCATCAAATACTTCATGATTGGGTAATTCTTGTTTGGCATAACCGGCAATGACTTTGCCATCACGAATGACTGACGCATAGTTTTGTAAACCAGCGACAGTCTTTTTGGGGTGACCAACAATCACGGTCAATCCTGGAAATTTCTGGAGTTCCAGCACTAAACAACTGAGCTCACGATCGGCAGCCTCAATAAAGGCGGGGCGCAGCAGTAAGTCTTCTGGAGGGTAGCCAGTGAGCGAGAGCTCTGGCGTGAGAACTAGTGTGGCGCCTTGTGCATAAGCATTTGCGGCGGCTTGAGAAATGAGCTGCGCGTTACCGGGCAAATCACCCAAAAGAGGGTTGATTTGCGCCAGGGCAATTTTTTGCGAGCTCACTCCCAATTACAAATCAATTACTTCTGTGACTTGGCATAGCCTTCGATGCCATCCAAAATTTCTTTATGGGCACCAGCAACACCAGTCCAACCTTTAACTTTTACCCACTTACCTTTTTCGAGATCTTTATAGTGCTCGAAGAAGTGTTGAATTTGAGCGAGGAGTAATTCGTTTACATCTTCAGGCTTTTGCAAATGCTTGTAGATTGGCAAAATCTTATCTTCTGGAACAGCCAACAACTTCGCATCTTGTCCGCCTTCATCTTCCATCTCCAACATTCCGATGGCGCGGCAGCTCACTACTGAGCCTGGTACCAATGCAAATGGAGTAATAACGAGAACGTCAACAGGATCGCCGTCACCAGCAATCGTTTTTGGGATGTAACCGTAGTTGCATGGATAGTGCATTGCTGTACCCATGAAGCGATCTACGAAGAGGCAGCCAGTTTCTTTATCCACTTCATACTTCACTGGATCCGCATTCATTGGGATCTCAATAATGACGTTGAATGTTTCTGGGATTTTCTTGCCTGGGCTGACCTTGTCGTAACTCATAAATACTCCGCTTAGTGATTAATGTGCGTTCGATCTTAGCAAAGAGGCAGAGCCATACTGCTGAAGATTGAACCTATTCCTGTTAATAAAGCCATGAATGCTTTCTGACTTCTATTTTAAGGCTTTCTGCAGTAATACCTATAGATAGGTGCCCTAGGTTGCTTGACTAATAGTAGGCCATTGGCCTACTATTAGTCAAAAGGAATTGATATGAAGAAAATCATTCGAGTTAGCGTGGATCCAAATAATCCAAGCGGCTTCCCTAAGGGATTCGTCGATAAGAAACTACTGGATGCAACATCAGAGCGTTTAATTAAATTGCATCAACAGCAGGATGATGCTGAGGCTATGTTGGATGCCGCTCAATATGCAAAAGGTGTGCGCGAGAGAATTGGTTTATCTCAGCAGGAGTTCTCTAAGCGCATCGAAGTCTCTCTAGAAACCATTCGAAACTGGGAGCAAGGTAAACGCAGTCCCACTGGTGCAGCTAAAGCTTTGTTGAAAATTTTAGATAGAGCACCTGAGATTGCATTGTTGGCTCTCAGCGTTTGATGGCTACACTAGAATTAAAAATGCCTAGCATTGCTAGGCATTTTTAATTGATGCCTGGTTTACTTTTGTTAATCCAAAGTCTCCAAGTAACGTTGTGCATCCAAAGCAGCCATACAGCCTGTGCCCGCACTAGTAATTGCCTGGCGATAGATGTGGTCCTGCACATCACCCGCCGCAAATACGCCTGGAATATTAGTAGCAGTTGCATTGCCTTCCAGGCCAGAGTGAGTCTTGATGTAGCCGTTGTTCATATCGAGCTGACCAACAAACAATTCGGTATTGGGTTTGTGACCAATTGCAATAAAGGCACCAGTTACAGCAATATCTTCCGTGCTGCCATCAGCCTTCTTAATGCGAACACCAATCACACCTTTTTCATCGCCCAGGACCTCATCAAGAGTTGAGTTCAACTTGAGCTCCACTTTGCCTTCAGTTACTTTCGCCATGAGGCGGTCGTTGAGAATTGGCTCCGCGCGGAATTTATCGCGACGGTGAATCACGGTTACTTTCTTGGCAATTCCTGTGAGATAGAGTGCCTCTTCAACAGCAGTGTTACCGCCACCCACTACGCAAACGTCTTGATTCCGATAAAAGAAGCCATCGCATGTTGCGCATCCAGAGACGCCACGACCCATAAACGCTTCCTCACTAGGAAGGCCGATATATTGAGCAGATGCGCCCGTGGAAATAATTAAAGCATCACAGGTGTAGGTGCCAGAATCGCCAACTAAACGAATAGGCTTTTCAGTTAAGGCTGCAGTATGAATGTGGTCAAAGATGATGTTGGTATTAAAGCGCTCTGCATGCTTTAAAAAGCGATCCATGAGTTCAGGTCCTTGGACACCATCTGGGTCTGCAGGCCAGTTTTCTACATCAGTAGTGGTCATTAGTTGACCGCCCTGTGCCAAGCCGGTAATAAGGGTTGGGTTCAAATTGGCGCGGGCTGCATAAACGGCAGCCGTGTAGCCGGCAGGGCCCGAACCGAGGATGAGAACTTTAGAGTGTTTTGGGGTATTTGTAGTCATATTCAAATTATAGGATTGCTTGATTACAATCGGAAGAACATGGCAAGAACCGCATACCCGAAGTCCAAAACCCCTTTAAGCCCCCAGCCCCCTGAGAATCATGGGCAGGGTAGGATGCCCCGTCTCCTTCTAGAGGCTCGGTGGTTTATCTCTGTTGGCCTTTGTTTGGGCTTATTAGCTATTTTGGTGACTTATTCGAAGGCAGACCCTGCTTGGTCGCATGCTAGCTTTGAGGCTCCCAAGAACCTGGGAGGGCGTTTCGGGGCCTATTTAGCCGATTTAATGCTCTACATCTTCGGTATTTCGGCTTTTTGGTGGGTAGTGCTCTTTGGCCGTAGGGTGCTCAGCGGATGGCGTGAGCTTTGGAGTATCCCTTTGCCAGTAGACCCTGATGCCAAACCAGACTCTCTACTAATGCGTTGGTTAGGCTTTGGGCTGACTATATTGAGTAGCATGGGCCTCGAGTCCATTCGCTTACATTCCTTGACCTGGGAGCTTCCAAGACCTCCTGGAGGCATTTTGGGTGAGTTGATCGGCGACCCATTGCAAATGACCTTAGGTTTTACTGGTTCCACACTAGTCTTGCTGTTCACCCTTTGCGCAGGACTGTCTTTATTTCTCCATTTTTCCTGGTTAGATGTTGCGGAAAAGGTGGGGCGATCTCTTGAGCTTGCCTACAACCGCTTGCGCGAGCGACGCGATAGTGAAGAGGATCGCAAGCTAGGAGAGGCTGCGGCTGAAGAGCGTGAAGAGTTTGTTGAGGAGTTCCGCGGGCGCGTTGAAATTGCTAAGCCAATACAGATTGTTCGAGCACCTGTAGAGATTGTAAAAAGTGCTCGAGTTGAGCGTGAGAAACAGCAGCCACTGTTTGTAGACATTCCTGATTCAGAATTGCCACCTTTGGCTTTACTTGATCCTGTGCCGGAAGCGAAAGAAACCATCTCAGCTGATGTATTGGAATTTACTTCTCGTCTCATCGAGCGCAAGCTAGCTGAGTTCAATGTAGAAGTTAAAGTGATTGCCGCTTACCCAGGTCCAGTGGTGACTCGTTATGAAATCGATCCAGCGGTTGGCGTGAAGGGTAGTCAGATCGTCAATCTTTCACGTGACTTAGCACGATCCCTAGGTGTTGTGAGTATGCGCGTGGTAGAAACCATTCCAGGTAAGACTTGCATGGCTTTGGAGTTGCCAAACCCAACGCGTCAATCGGTTTATCTTTCCGAGATTTTGAGTTCCCAGGTTTATAACGATAGTCACTCCAACTTGACTCTCTCTTTGGGTAAAGATATTTCAGGTAGTCCGATCGTTGCTGACTTGGCAAAGATGCCTCACTGCTTAGTTGCTGGTACGACTGGTGCTGGTAAGTCTGTTGGTATCAATGCCATGATTCTGTCTATCCTCTTCAAGGCGAAGCCGGATGAAGTTCGTCTGATCATGATTGATCCGAAGATGCTGGAGATGGCAATGTATGACAAGATCCCGCATCTCTTATGTCCAGTGGTAACTGACATGAAGCAGGCCTATAACGCGCTCAATTGGGCTGTCAATGAGATGGAGCGCCGCTACAAGTTGATGAGTAAGTTTGGTGTGCGTAACCTTGCCGGCTTTAATAAAAAGATTTTAGAAGCCGAGGAGAAAGGTGAGAAGCTCACCAATCCATTTAGCTTAACTCCGGATGATCCAGAGCCAATCTACAAAGCGCCAGTGATCGTCATCGTGATTGATGAGTTGGCTGACTTGATGATGGTCTCAGGCAAGAAGATCGAAGAGTTAATTGCACGTATTGCTCAGAAGGCCCGTGCTGCAGGTATTCATTTAGTATTGGCGACTCAACGTCCAAGCGTGGATGTGATTACTGGTCTGATTAAAGCGAACGTACCAACGCGCATTTCTTTCCAGGTGAGCTCTAAGATTGATAGCCGTACCATCCTAGATCAGCAGGGCGCTGAAGCACTGCTCGGTATGGGTGACATGCTCTACATGGCACCGGGCACTGGATTGCCTGTGCGTGTCCATGGTGCTTTCGTATCGGATGATGAAGTCCACCGTGTGGTCGAATGGCTTAAGGAAAAAGGCGAAGCCAATTACATTGACGGTGTTCTTGAAGGCGCTGATGAATCTACGATGGATGCACTAACAGGTGAAGGTGGTGGTGAAGCCGATCCTTTATACGATCAGGCAGTCGCTATCGTTCTAGAAAACAAGCGCCCATCGATTTCTTTGGTGCAGCGTCACTTGCGTATTGGTTACAACCGAGCAGCCCGTTTACTCGAGGATATGGAGAAGGCAGGTTTAGTTTCGAAGATGGGTAATGGCGGTAATCGCGAGATCCTCCATCGCCCTTCAGAATAAGGCGACTCCATTGCGTAGATTTTTATCCGTAGCAACAACCATCTTTATCAGCCTTGCGCCCTTTGCATTTTCAAGTTCCGCATTTGCTGAGGGTGAGAGTGGTGCAGAGCAGTTGCGTCAGTTTGTGCGAAATTCTAAAACTGCAGAAGGTGATTTTATGCAGCAGCAGTTGCGCGCACCCAAGGCAAATGAACCCCAAGACAAAGGTTTAAAAGTAGTTCGTCAAACACAAGGACGTTTTGTATTTCAGCGCCCAGGTCGATTTATTTGGGATACCCAAAAGCCTTATGAACAAAAACTCATTGCCGATGGCAAACAACTTATTTTGTGGGATAAGGATTTAAATCAAGCAACTTTTAGACCGGCTGGACAAGCTTTAGCGGCTACACCAGCAGCAATCCTGTTCGGGGAGACTTCCTTAGACCAGCATTTTGAGTTAGTTGACGGTGAAGATCGCCTAGATATGAAATGGGTTGCTCTAGTACCCAAGAAAAATCCGAATGCAAAGAATGGTAATGACTTGCCTTACACCAAGATCTCAGTGGGCATGGCCAATGGTCTGCCTAAAGCGCTCGAGCTCATTGATGGCCTGGGTAGCGTGGTTCTGGTTACTTTAGACAAGATCCAGCTCAATATCAATTTGCCTGCCAGTCGCTTTACTTTCAATCCGCCGGCTGGCGCAGAAGTCTTACGCTTAAACTAACGTCTATACCCATTAACGAATAGAGCATCAGATGATTGATCCGCAATTACTCCGCAAAGATATCGCAGCCGTTGCTACCCGTTTAGCTACTCGCAAATTCCAACTGGATGTTGAGAAGTTCAACATCTTAGAGTCTGAGCGCAAATCTTTGCAAACTCGTACTGAGGAGTTGCAAGCTAAGCGTAACCAATTAGCTAAGGCTATTGGTATGAAAAAAGGTAAGGGTGAGGATGCTTCTGCTGAGATGGCTGAAGCGACACAGATCAACGTGGATATGGAGTCTGGCGCAGCACGCTTAGCAATTTTGCAGACAGAGATTGCGGATTTTTTAATGGGCATTCCTAACCTACCGGATGAAACAGTTCCGGTAGGTAAAGATGAAACTGAAAACAAGGAAGTAAAGCGATGGGGCAAAATCCCCGAGTTTTCATTTCCAGTAAAAGATCATGTGGACTTAGGCGCACCATTGGGTCTGGATTTTGAATCTGCTGCAAAAATTAGTGGCTCACGCTTCGTGGTTCTCAAGGGACCTGTTGCTAGATTGCATCGCGCCTTAGCGCAATTCATGATTGATCTACATACAGGTCAGCATGCTTATGAAGAGCTCTATGTACCCCTGATGGTGAACGCAGCATCTATGCGCGGCACTGGTCAGCTACCTAAGTTTGAAGAGGATCTATTTAAGGTTCCGCGTCAGATGGGTGGTGAAGATGGTGCGGGCGAAGCGAAGATTGAAAACTTTTATCTCATTCCAACTGCAGAAGTGCCGGTGACGAATTTGATGCGCGACACCATTACGGCGGTTGAAGAGTTGCCATTAAAGTTTGTTGCTCATACCCCATGCTTTAGATCTGAGGCTGGTAGCTATGGACGTGATGTACGCGGCATGATTCGCCAGCACCAGTTTGAAAAAGTAGAGCTCGTACAAATTGCCAAACCAGAAGAATCAATGCAGTTACTTGAGGAATTAACTTCACATGCAGAAAAGGTGTTGGAGTTGTTGGAGTTACCTTACAGAAAAGTACTACTCTGTACGGGCGATATGGGTTTTGGCAGCACCAAGACCTATGACTTAGAAGTTTGGATTCCGTCACAAAATGTTTACCGTGAAATTAGCTCTTGCTCCAATATGGGTGACTTCCAAGCAAGACGGATGCAGGTAAGATTTAAATCTGGCCAAGGAAAGCCAGAGTTAGTTCACACCTTGAATGGCTCTGGCCTTGCGGTTGGTAGAACAGGTGTTGCACTACTGGAGAACTTCCAGCAAGCTGATGGCAGCATAGCTATTCCGAAAGCCTTGCGACCATACTTGGGCGGCTTGGAAGTATTAAAGCCCGCCTAAGTAAGAAATCTAAGAAATACCCGAAAGCTATAATCGCTATTCGGTTCGGAGAGATGGCAGAGTGGTCGAATGTACCTGACTCGAAATCAGGCGTAGGGTCAAACCTACCGTGGGTTCGAATCCCACTCTCTCCGCCAATGGAATTATTAGGGCGAACTATCTAACCCTAATGCCAGCACCTAAAACGGTGTGACATCTATCTTTTTGCCCCGCTAAGTCCCGCCTTACACCCTTAAAAGTTACTTTTTATTAAGTTCGGGCTTTGCTAAACATAAGTTGGATTCCGTTTATTGTTGGTCAAGAGTTTGCTGAAGAGATTCAGCATTCTTGATGTATTCAATTTTGGCGATTTTTCCTTGACTTAGAAGGATGGCTGTTACGGCATCTTCCTCTCTTGGCCACCCTTTACTGTCTTCACTATTAAGAATGATGCCAACTGAGTAGGGTAGGTCGCGCATTGATGGTAGGGCAAAAGTTTTGGTGATAAATCCTGGCATTTTGCTCAAGTCAGAAAAATAGACGGTTTTCTTCGAGCTTAAATAATCCACCCCTTTTTGAGTCAGAACACTTTGTACGATAGTGTTGGCATTTCGACTGCCGCTAAAAAGTATGAGTTTTGTATCGGCAGGAATTAACCATGGCTTCTCATGCTGATCATTGATGGCTATTTTAGGAGTGGGGTCACCTACCTGGAGTAGTGGTGCTTGCGCCCATATTGTTGAGCTCATGACTGTTAGTGCAAGCACTAAGCCCGCGAAGCTTCTTTGTATATGTTTCATTTCTTCCCTTTTTGCTTTTTAAGAGCTTGATAGCTTTACTCAATGTATGTCATATAAAAATACATTATATATTTTTATATATTAGTGTACTATGAACTTGTGACAATACCAACACTAATGAACTAAAGGAAACCATCATGAGTGAAATGACAGTGCAATTCCCAAGATTAAACGAGAGAGCTCCAGAATTTAACGCTAAGACGACTTTTGGAGAGAAGAAGCTATCTGACTATGAAGGTAAGTGGTTGATTCTCTTTTCTCATCCGGCAGACTTTACTCCGGTATGCACAACTGAATTTATTGGCTTTGCTAAAGCAGCAGAGACCTTCAAATCCATGAACTGTGAGTTATTGGGCTTGTCAATCGACAGCCTCTTCTCTCACTTAGCTTGGGTCAGAAACATTGAGGAGAAGTTTGGACAAAAGATTACTTTCCCGATTATTGAAGATATCAAAATGGAAGTAGCTTCTGCCTATGGCATGGTGCATCCAGGTGCAGCCGATACACAAGCAGTGCGTGCCACCTTCTTTATCGACCCTAAAGGTATTCTACGTGCTATGGTTTATTACCCAATGAGTAATGGCCGCTCTATTAATGAATTTGTTCGCTTATTGCAGGCAATGCAAACCAGTGATAAGAATTCAGTAGCGACCCCAGAAGGTTGGACTCCCGGTTGCGATGTGATCGTGCCGCCGCCAAAAACTTCAGAGGCTGCCGATAAGCGTGCCAGCGAGGGTTACAACACGGTAGATTGGTACTACAGCACTAAAAAACTGTAATACAGGTTCATCTGATTTACCTCAAATCCCCATCTATGCGATGGGGATTTTTTGTAAAAGCCATATTGCTACGTTAAGCGAGGGACTATTAAATCTTTAAATTCCCAAGAATAATCTGAAGTATCTGAAGGATCAGTAGTAGAGCGAGTGGAGATAAATCTAAGGCACCAAAGTTGGGTATTACCCTTCTAATCGGAGTGAGTAGGGGGTTAACCAATAGTGATACTAGAAACTGAATTTGAGTTCCTGTGCCAACCCAGGAAAGAATGATGTTGATAAAAACCAGGCCAACTAGACCTGAAAGAGTCAGGTTCAGCGTATCAACTAATGCCAGTGCTAACCAAGAGATATCAATCGAAGTAGCGCCAGAGATCAATAGTAGGATCGAAATTTTGGCCAAAATTAAAAGATAGGCTGCGACACAACTCGCTAGATCAAAGCGACCAATACTGGGTACGAAGCGTCTTAGCGGAAGAACAATCCAATTGCTTAAAGGCAGAATATAAGCGCCAATAGACTTACTTTGCCCTGCGCCTAAATTGAAGGCAAGCCACTGTAAATAGCAGCGTAAAAGGCAGGCTCCCGCAACAATGCTAACGAGTACCTGAAGAATGAGGTTGGCAATTTGTATCAACATAACCATATTGTAGGGTGTTTAAACGCCAATGGTTCAGCAGCATTATTCAATTGGTGCAACAATCAAATATAGACAATCCAATTATTAGGAGCTGCCGTGCTCGATTCACTTTTATTCAGTCGCATTCAGTTTGGCGCTAATATTTCTTTTCACATTTTATTCCCGACGATATCGATTGCCTTGGGTTGGTTTTTATTGTTTTTCAAGATTCAATTTAACCGCACAGGCTTGGAATACTGGCAAGAGGCTTATCAGTTTTGGGTCAAGATTTTTGCTTTGACATTTGCCTTGGGTGTAGTGAGCGGCATCACTATGAGCTTTCAGTTTGGGACTAATTGGCCTGGCTACATGGAAACTGTTGGCAATATTGCTGGCCCATTATTAGCTTATGAAGTATTGACTGCCTTTTTTCTAGAGGCCACTTTTTTAGGAGTCATGCTTTTTGGTGCAAAGCGCGTCTCCGCCAGAGTGCACACCATAGCCACTTTTCTAGTTGCCTTTGGAACTAGCTTGTCTGCCTTTTGGATTATTGCCTTGAATTCTTGGATGCAAACTCCGCAAGGTTTCACCATGATTGATGGCAAAGCCCATGCAGTAGATTGGATGGCAATCATTTTTAATCCATCTATGCCTTATCGATTAGGGCATATGATGCTCGCATCATTCTTAACAGTCTCATTCCTTATAGCTGGCATCTCTGCCTATCGTTATTTACGTAATAGTCGATCAATTGCCAATAGCATGGTGATGAAGATGGCACTTACAGTGGCGATGGTTTTAATCCCCGTGCAAATTATGTTGGGCGATATGCATGGCATCAATACCCTAGAGCATCAGCCCGCAAAGCTAGCGGCGATGGAGGGCATCTGGGAAAGTGGTTTCGGAGTGCCTGCAGTCATCTTCGCTGTTCCTAACCAGGTAACCCGCTCTAATGATTATGAAGTGAGCATCCCCAAATTGGCTTCGCTGTATTTAACGCACAGTTGGAATGGCGAAGTAAAAGGCTTAGATGCTTTTGGAGACAAGATTCCACCAGTGGCTCCAGTATTTTTTGCGTTTCGAATCATGGTAGGTGTCGGAGTGCTCATGCTCTTGGTTTCTTGGTTTGCGCGTTGGCAACTGCGGGGCACTCGCGCTTTGCCACAGTGGACCGCTAGAGCCCTAGTTCTGATGACCTTCTCTGGATGGCTAGCTGTTTTGTCAGGTTGGTATGTGACAGAAATCGGTCGTCAACCTTATTTGGTGACTGGGGTATTGACTACGGCCCAGGCGGTAACTACATTGCCATCGAATATGGTCCTATCGACCTTGCTGATGTACATCACCGTCTATATTGGATTGCTTGTCGCTTATATATGGGCAGTGTTTTATTTGGCACGTCAAGCGGATGAGAAGGGTGCTATTGATGTCCACCCTGTTAAGGCAGCTTCCGTTAAATCTCCACTGAGCGCCTAAAGATGAACTCCATGGATCTCACCCAAGCATCGGTATGGTTGCCACTGTTTTTCTTTGTGGCTATGGGTATTGCGATGTTGTCGTATGTTGTGCTCGATGGCTATGACTTAGGTATTGGGATGTTATTGAATCGCGCATCTGATCAAGATAAGGACATGATGATTGCATCCATTGGCCCCTTTTGGGATGCTAATGAGACTTGGATTGTGTTGGGGGTTGGCTTGCTCTTAGTAGCTTTTCCATTGGCGCACGGCTTGATCTTGACTGAGCTCTATTTACCAGTCGCAGTGATGTTGCTAGGCCTCATCTTGAGGGGTGTTTCTTTTGATTTCAGGGTCAAAGTCAATATTGAACAAAAGCCTTTGTGGAACTTTTTGTTTTATGTGGGTAGTCTGTTAGCGGCGATCTCCCAAGGCATCATGATTGGACGTCTGATTGTAGGTTTTGAATCAGGCCTGTTAGGCTGGCTATTTTCTATCTTGGTCGCCATTTGTTTGCCAGCTGGCTACATTTTGCTCGGATCAACTTGGCTTATTTTAAAAACAGAAGGCAATCTGCAAAAGCGAGCTTTTATATGGGCTAAAACCAGTCTGTGGTTAACGGCATTTGGGGTTGCGCTGGTTTCTCTGGCAACACCTTACTTTAGTCCTGAGATCATGCATAAATGGTTTGCTTGGCCGCAGATTCTTTGGCTGTCTCCAGTGCCTATTACAACCGTAATTCTATTTTTATTAGCCCATCGTTTTATTGATGCTGTTGAAAAGAAAACCAGCACCCGTGAATGGTTGCCATTTGCCAGTGTGGTCGCTATCTTTTGGCTGTCATTCTTTGGGATTGCCTATAGCATCTTCCCCTATGTCATTATTGGCGAGATGACTCTATGGCAAGCCGCTGCTGCTACCGAATCTTTGTGGGTAATTTTTTGGGGTGCAATAGTCGTGTTGCCCACCATCTTGGGCTACACCCTGTTTTCTTATCGCATCTTTAAGGGTAAGGCTAGTGCGCTGACCTACTACTAGGAATACTCATCGCTTATTGAGTTCTTTTAGAAGTGTTCTTTGCACTACAAATGCGAGTGGCAGGGCAAGCCAGCTGAGCCACAAATAAGGAGAATCTACTGGCAGTGATTTTCTGACGAGATATTCAAAAATGAAGGCGGCAGCAATAGCAATTGTGCTGGAGGTAATAACGTTTTTATCTATTTTCTTGCGCATAGCATTTCTAGTCAGTAAAAGGGTTTAATCGTTAAAGGTCACAACGTGATCAGCTACTAAATGGATACCAATTTTTTCTCCAATGGCATGATCATGGTGACTTGGAACAAAAGCAAAAATTTCCACTCCAGAGGCGAGTTTAAGTGTGTATAAAAAATCAGCGCCACGGAAAATCTTGCGTACTACTTCTGCTTGCATGGGGCTGTGATCATCGTGGGAGATATCATCCGCACGCAAGAGCACATCAATCTCATCTCCCACTTTTCCAGTGTGTCCAGGCTCTAAATCTAATTCACCTAACTCGATTCTGACTTTATTGTTGGGTTGAACCAGTCCTTTTACAAAGACGCCGCGACCAATAAAGTCTGCCACATATCGGTTGACTGGTTTGTGATACAGCTCATAAGGAATATCCCACTGAATGACTTTGCCCTCAGCCATAACACCTGTTTTATCCGCAATTGCAAATGCCTCAAATTGATCATGAGTCACTAGCAGGGCAGTAATGTTGTTTGCTTTCAGAATTTCTCGGGTCTCACCTGCAAGACGCTCCCTCAGTTCAATATCGAGACTAGAGAAGGGTTCATCAAGCAAAATTAAGTCAGGCTCCGGTGCCATCGCCCTTGCCAGTGCCACTCGTTGTTGTTGTCCGCCGCTCAGTTCATGAGGGTAGGCATCAGCCTTGTCTGAGAGTGAGACTCTTCCAAGCCATTCCTTGGCAACGCTCGATCTTTGCTGGCTGGGGAGGTGCTGAAGGCCAAAGGCAATATTTTCTAAAACATTCAGATGAGGGAAGAGGGCGAAGTCTTGAAAGACCATCCCTACTTTTCTTTGGTTCGGCGGGGTATGGGTGGCAGCAGAGCTCACAAGCTGATCCCGTAAGAGAATCTCACCGGCTTTTACTGGCTCAAATCCACAGATAGCTCGGAGCACAGTAGACTTCCCGCAGCCTGAGGAGCCCAATAGGCATCCAATTTCACCCTGGGCAAGATCCAGATTGAGGCCTTTGACAGCTGTTACGCGTCCCTGACCATCCAGGCTGGGATAGTCAATTTCCAGCCGTTTGATAGAAAGCAGTGTGTGAGTCGAGTTCATCCCTATAATTTTCTCATTAATGCTAGTGGTTTAATACATAGCTAGAGTCTAAACGGATTGTGGATTGAATGAATCGTATTGTGGTGCTGCTTGCCCTGTTGTTATTTTTGCCCCTATTTGGCTTGGCAGCGCCATTCCTATTCCCGGGAAGTGATTTATTAGCTAGCGGCACACTGAGTCATTTGTGGAACTTTGTGTTGGGTGGATATATTGCCTCCACCTTAGTGCTCATACTCGGTGTTGGGGTAGGGGTATTTATCCTGGGTGTAGGTAATGCCTGGATCATCGCTAGCTATGATTTTCCGGGTAAAAAAATATTTGAGTGGGCTTTAATTCTTCCCTTGGCTGTTCCTACTTACGTCATGGCTTATTTATTTGTAGATATGCTGCAGTTTTCTGGGCCGATACAAAGTGGTCTTCGTAGCATGCTGGGAATGGAGTCGCTATGGTTCTTTCCGGATCCGCGTTCATTGAGTGGGGCTATTTGGTCTTTTTCATTCTGTCTCTTTCCCTATGTCTACCTCATTACCCGCACTGCTTTTCTAGAGCGTAGCGGTCGATTGATTGAGGTTTCAGAAACGCTTGGCTACAGTCCTCTGCAAGGGTTTATGAAGTTAGTGCTACCTATGGCAAGACCAGCCATCTTCGCCGGCATGGCCCTGGCACTCATGGAGGTCTTGGCTGATTTTGGAGCGGTTTCTTACTTTGGTGTGCAGACCTTTGCAACCGGTATCTTTAAGGCTTGGCTTTCTTTTGGTGATCGTGTGGCTGCGGTGCAGCTTGCCTTAGGCCTGTTGAGTTTTGTCCTACTCATCTTCTTTATTGAGCAGAGTAGCCGTTCAAAATTGCGTTATGCCTCATCATCAAGAGGTAAGACATTGGCTAAGTCTCTGCGCGGTAAGAGAGCTTTTTTTGCATTTGCATTTTGTGGTGCTACGCTTTTGTGTGGATTCTTGTTACCAGCATTTGCACTCGTGCAATTACTCTTTAAGCAAGGACTGACAATTGATATTCGATATTTAGATTGGTTGAGTAATTCTTTATCTGTTTCAGTTTTGACTGCAGTGATTTCAGTTGTACTCGCAGTATTTTTTGCTTACTCAGTGAGGATGAATGCTCGCTTAAGCTGGGTCAATCGATTGCTAGGCTTTGGTTATGCACTTCCTGGAGCGGTTCTTGCGATCGGCATTCTTTCTTTTCTAGAGATTTTTCAGCTTGCTTGGTGGATGTCTGCGAGCATGCTGGTTCTGGTCTACGCTTATTTGGTGCGCTTTCTATCCTCCAGTTTACAAAGCGTGGAGGCAGGGCTTGCCCGCATTACTCCGTCTATGGATGCTTCAGCAGCCTTATTAGGCTTATCTAAAGGACAGATTTTGAGGAGGGTACATGTACCCCTACTAAAACGAAGTCTCATTACAGCGGGCCTCTTTGTCTTCGTGGATGTGATGAAAGAGTTACCGGCAACTCTACTATTGCGCCCCTTTAACTTTGATACTTTGGCTGTGGCCACCTATCAATTGGCGGCCGATGAGCGCCTTGCTGAGCTCGCTTTACCCTCCTTAACGATTGTTTTAGTTGGGCTTTTCCCGGTTTTACTGCTTTCCAGGGTGATTTCTAAATCTTAATTGATAATCATTCGTATTTGTGATACATTAGATTTACTCTAATTCTGATCATAAATACAGCAATGGCAAGTCAATCAATATCCAAATTCCTACTCAGTGCTACATTTCTTCTGAGCTTTTGTATGGCTTTGCCACTACACGCTCAGGATGCTAAAGAATTAAATCTCTATTCAGCTCGTCACTACCAAACTGATGAAGCACTTTACAGTGACTTCACGAAAAAGACGGGTATCAAGATTAATCGTATTGAAGCTGATGACAATGCCCTAGCTGAGAGACTTAAAAGCGAAGGGGCTAATAGTCCGGCAGATGTCATTTTGATGGTAGACGCAGCCCGACTCTGGCGCGCACAAATTGATGGCTTCTTTAAGCCAATTCATTCAAAGTACTTAGAGAGTCGTATCCCAGCGAATTTACGATCTAAGCCTGATGCAGAGGGCTCAACCTGGTTTGGTTTTTCAACTAGAGCTCGTCTCGTGGTCTACAACAAAGCCAAAGTGAACCCGCAAGATGTTGACACTTATGAGAAATTGGCTGAGCCGATGAATAAAGGTAAGGTTTGTACGCGTTCAGGTGCTCATCCTTACATGCTGTCATTGATCGGCGCCATGATTGAGCGTCGTGGTGAGGCTGCTACAGAGGAGTGGGCTAAAGGTATGGTGGCTAATATGGCGCGTCCTCCAAGAGGTGGTGACACGGATCAAATCAAGGCAGTTGCATCAGGCGAGTGTGGTGTAGCTTTAACAAATTCCTATTACTTAGTGAGGCTCCTGCGTTCAACTAAGCCAGAAGATCAAGCTATTGTTGCTAAGATTGGTTTCGTTTGGCCAAATCAGAAAACTACCGGTACGCATATCAACATTGCGGGTGGTGGCGTAGCCAAAAATGCACCTCATTCACAAGCAGCTATTCAGTTCCTGGAATATCTAGCGAGCGATTCAGCACAAGAGTATTTTGCCAATGGTAATAACGAGTGGCCTGTAGTGAAGTCAGTGAAGATTGAAAATGAAGGGCTAAAAATGTTAGGACCCTTTAAGGCTGAAAATATTTCTGTTGCAGCAATTGGCAGAAATCAAATTGCTGCCCAAAGATTGCTCGATAGAGTGGGTTACAAATAAGTCACTCGTTTTAGCAGTTCTTCTGCATTGATGATGGCAGACTGAAAAGTCTTGCCATCTAGACTATTAACGATCACGCCAATTCCCGCTACCGGTGCAAGGCTGTCTACTTTAAAACGGCCCACATTACCTTGTTGTCTGATAAAACACTCCTCATCAAAGAATAGTCGATCGCCGTTATCGTCAATTTCATCTGAATCAATAGTGCTAAAGCCAATCAGCTCTTGAAGCGCTTCTTTTGTATCGGCGATTTCCACGGCATGGATTTCTTTTGAGAGGGGATTGATGGCAAATACTTGCATAGAGGGCTTTCGGTAGATTGATATTGAAGTAAGTTCAATCCTAATTGATATTCTCTTAGCCTGCTTTAGATGTTTATTTATGAAAGCTCGTTAGAATGAGTCAATATTTCATTTGATATTGGATTCCAGCCCATGAAACATCTTCTGAAGATTTTGCTATTAAGCCTTGGGCTATCTCTTTTAGCTTGCTCAACACCACCAAGCGAGTTTGGGGTCTATCGACAGTCCGATGGAACGGTTGGGGTGCATGCCCCAAAAACCGCTAAAGATACCGAGGCACAGGCAGCCGCAGCAGAAGAGTGTAAAAAACTAGGAAAGCGAGGCGCCACTATTGTCGAATCTCGTAAAACAGTGAACGACCGCTTTCCTATGACTTACATTTTTAGGTGTACTAGTTATTAAGTTACAGCAGCTTAGCTAAGCAACCATTTCTTAATTGATTTATTGACACACATAGCATCTAAGGCAAGTCCAAAGAACTCTGAACCATTCGTTACCATGCTTTCAATAGCCTCAACCTTGCCAGACTTTACGCCACGCAGGTAAGTTGCAGCACGATAGCGGAGGAAGTGCTCATTCTCACCTTCTTCGTTATCAGTGGAGCAGATTTCGAGACTGCCGTAACGGGTTTCTGGATTGATGTTCAGAATGGAGAGGCCTAATGCACCAATCAACTTCTCTGGCACCGGAATGGGCACATACGAGTAGAGTGAAACTAACTGTTCTTGTTCGTCAACTTCAATAATGTGATCGACATCAAACACATCTTTTTCTGTCAATTCAGTTTCACCGGAATCGCCGCCACCAAAGGTAGACTCAAATTGCAACATTGCTGTATTGCTATCTTTGGAGATATCGATCATGTCAGGGTAGCCAAGTAGGCCTTTCCACCAGTACATGAGTGAGAAGGTGCAGGGCTTTACTTCAACCAAACCCTTGCTGGTTGATTTGGCAAAGTACAAGCCAAAAAACTCATCATCTTCCTCGAGTCCATACTGATCCACCTTGAGCTTTTTTGGCGCAGTTGCCTTAGGTGATTTCTTGGCAGTTTTCTTTGGGGTAGGTTTTTTAGCTGCCGGCTTTTTGGCCACTACTTTTTTAACTGCCTTCTTGGCTGCTGGCTTTTTGGCGACAGGCTTTTTAGTTACTGATTTTTTCACTACCTTTTTTACGGCCTTTTTAGCTACCACTTTCTTAGCGGTAACTTTTTTAACGGCTTTCTTTGCAGGGGCTTTTTTTACCACCTTAGTAGCTACTTTCTTTTTTGCTGGAGACTTCTTTGTAGCCATGGTCTATTACCCTTCCTATTGGTAGTTAATGTGCTGAGCGCACAAATGAATATTACTTCAGTTCTATTCACTTTTGCTGATGCCTATATGGGGATTTACCTTGCAATATCAAGGGTCAACATCCAATTGTTTTTTAGTCATATTGAATGGGGGTAGGGAGCTTGAATTTGAGCGTTAACTTGCTACACTGGAGTGGCAGTTATGAATAACCCCAACCTAAAGAGAATCTATGTTCCCTGAATATCGCGAGTTAATTACTAAGCTGAAAACATCAGATCGTCACTTTTCACATTTATTTGATAAGCACAACCATCTGGATCAAAAGATTCAGAGAATGGAGGCTCATACCGAACCTAGCACCCCTGAAGAAATTGAGATCCTGAAAAAGGAAAAGCTTTTACTTAAGGATCAGCTTTATACCGTCTTGAAAAAGGCTAGCGCTGCTTCTTAGTAGCTTTGGACCATCGGATCCCTTATTGGGTCTGATGGTCTTTTGGTATGAATTACACCTTCTTTAAGAAGCAGGCTTTGAGTAACATATTGCCGGCCTCTGTCTTGCAGTCGACCTCGTGATCACCAGAGACTAGGCGAATACCCTTAATCTTTGTTCCAACCTTGAGAGTAGTGGACGAGCCTTTTACCTTGAGATCTTTAATCAAGGTCACAGTGTCGCCATCAGCCAGTAAATTGCCATTAGCATCTTTTACGATTAGGGCGCCTTCATCCTCTTCGACAGCAGCTGTCATAGGCCACTCATGACCACATTGAGCACAAACAAAATTCTCACCGTCAGGGTAGGTCATATCCTCCTGGCAGGCTGGACATTTTGGAAGATTGGTAGTGGTGTTCATGTTGATCTTAGTGAAAAATATATATATTCATTTTAGTCCACAGCGAGCGAGCTAATTTAGAATCAACTGACAATGAGTAAATCAATCAAGATCATCATCAGTGCTTTGGGCGGGATCATCCTCCTATTGATATTGGGAGCTTGGTACGCAGCCTCTACAGTGGATCCAGTCCTACTAACGAAGTTGCTCTCAAGTTCAGTTAAGGCCTCCACTGGACGAGATTTAAAAATAAACGGTCCCGTGAGATTGAGTTTTTTTCCAGGAATTTCTGTTTCTGCAGAACGCTTAAGTTTGAGTAATGCCTCTTGGGCATCAAATCCTGAAATGCTCACTCTCCAGCATATTGAGTTGGATGTTAAAGCTCTACCGCTACTCAGTAAGCGAATTGAGATTGGTAGCATGAAACTTGCTGGCTTAGAGCTGCTACTTCAAAGAAATTCATCTGGTAAAGCAAATTGGGATATGAGTGCAGACATATCTACTGCTGCTCCTGCTTCCATTTCAAGTAATGGCAATGCGGATGCTTCTACGGTTGGTAACAATTTGATCTACATGGATAGTATTTCTATTATGAATGCTCAAATTCAGTATCAAGATGCCGCTAATCTAATCTCCACTTATCAAATTAAACGCCTGTCATTGGCGGAGGGTGGCGATAAAACAGTCTTCTCTCTCGGCATGCAGGCTCAAGGGCAGGCTATTGAGCTGAGTGGAAAAACAGGTTCTCTTTCTGGGTTATTCAAACAATGGGATGTTGCATTAACAAGGTTCCCGCTAGACCTGGCGCTCAATATGAATGGCAAATCTTTATTGATTAAAGGTGAGATCATCAAACCTCCGAAAGCCATGCTCTCGATCAATTTGGCCGTAAGCTCAAAGTCATTTGACTGGCCCACGCTGGATGTAGCGACTAATCCGGCTCCTCAAACTGTGGGTGGCACTCAGCCGGCCCCAGCGACGCGCCAAGCCCAAAAGCCACAGTCCAGATACGTATTTAGTGATGAAACCATTCCTTTTGACTCAATACCCCAGGCCAAAGGGAAAATTGTCGTGGACATTGCGGAGTTGGGTTTCCCAAAGCGTAAGCCAATCGAGAATCTCCAGGCTACTTTACATTTAGATGGCAGTTCAATTGATATCCCAAATATAAGCTTTCAGATGGGTAAGGGTACTGCCAATTTGCAGATGAATCTCTCAAAGACCAATACTGCAAATCCCATGCTGATGGCAAAAGGTGTGACAAAAGATTTCACACTAGAGAATTTATTAGCCAGACTTGATCCGAGCTCCAGGGTCAGTGGTGGTGATATGAAGTTAGCATTTGATATAACAGCGTCAGGAAACAGTCTTCATCAGCTGGCAGCTAATTCAAGTGGCAAGATTCAGTTGAGCATTAATCAAGCCCGCATGGGAACAAACTTTTTAAATGATGCTGGTGATTTCGTGGTCACGCTATTGGATTCTATGAATCCAATCCGTAAAAAAACAAGTGATACGGTGTTGGAATGTGCGGTTGCCTACCTACCAATTAATAATGGCCAGATCAATATAGCCAATACGGTTGGACTTGAAACGGACAGGCTAGATGCCGTGTTGGCTGGCTCTATCAATCTGAAAACTGAAGCAGTGAATCTCATGATTGATCCACGAGAAAAATCAGGGCTCACTTCCGGCCTCGATTTAGCGGGACTCGTCAAGATGGGCGGCACACTGTCAAATCCTAAGGCGGGCATTAACCAGGCTGGAGTAGTCAATAGCGCCGTCTCAATTGGCCTTGGATTTTTAACGGGCGGGGTCAGTATTTTGGCGGAGAACGCTAGGTCCATGACCTCAAAAAGTCACCCCTGCCGTGATGCGCTCCACCCTTGGGCAGATATATACCCGGGGGCGAAGTAATGCTTAGAACAGTAAGCCGCTGATAAACAGGCTGAATAAAGAAATAAAGATGCTGGCAAAGAATGCGGTCCAGAAGCTAGAGATCGTAAAGCCACTCACAACTGCAGAGACCAGCATCAGTACCAAGGCATTCACCACCAATAAAAAGAGTCCCATAGTGAGAACGGTGAGCGGTAGCGTGAAGAGAATCAATAAAGGCTTCACTACTGCATTGGCAAAGCCAAGTAGCAGGGCGGCTATGAGTAGCGAACCGCCATCTGCAAAGCGTAGGCCACTAAAAAGGTAGCTGGCGACCCAGAGGGACAGAGAGGTTAAGCCCCACTGAACTAAAAACGGTAACAAGTTACCCATGATGAGCATCCTTTTTGATCATTTCTAAATTAGCTTTAATCGTAACTGATTTTTGTGGTGAGTTAAGCCGCAAGTTTTTGCTTTGAATTTTTAATTGGCTTAAAGTGAATTTCAATTTGCGTATTAGTGGCTGCCGCAAGTTTTGTAAGAGTTCTCAAGGAGGGGAGTCCGGAGCCGCTTTCAAGTCTTGCAATTGCAGATTGAGAGGTGCTCATGAGTGCCGCCAACTCTTCTTGCGAAAGTCCACTTTTCATGCGGGCCTCAATGATCTCTTGGGCAATCTCAAACTCTACACGAGATTCCTCATACGCTTTTTTGTACTCAGGATTTTTAATCCATTTTTTATGTAAGTTTGAGATCTTAGTCATATTAAGTTTGCCTGTTTAGCTCTTTTTGTTGCGATTTCTAAAGCTGTCGATGGAGTTTTCTGTGTTTTTTTCATGAACACATGTAGAACAATAATTTTTTTACCGCTTGCATAGATATAAATTCCCCTCGCAATTCCGTCTCTACCTGAGGCTCGAATTTCCCAAAATTTAGCTCCCAAAGATTTGATGTGCGGCATTCCAACATCCTGAGGGCCAAACTGTTCAAGTAGTCCAGAAACTCGGACAAAGCGACTTCTAATATCTGCTGGAAGAGTCTCCAGCTCATGATCAACGGTTGAGTTTAGTGTGTGTACAGTCCATATGGTCATCCATAAATTATATCAATAATGGTATATGTCAAAAATGATATAACTTAACTAACAATAAATCAAGGGCTTTAATAGTGAGGGGGGATTTCATCTTTAGGGCTGCTGATGCCTGCACCATCTCCGCTGCTAGATTGCTCCTTAATGGATTTAAGTTCGCGATATAGAAATTCAATTTGTTGCTGTTGCTTGTAAATAGTTTGATTCAATTGATCAATCAAATCCTCGGTAAAGCTGAGTTTGATTTCAAGGTTATTGATGCGATCTTCAGTCATTTAATTTTCCTGTCTTTAGCTTAAGCATCGATTAATTCAAATCGACCGTCTTCCATTTCTGCTTTTGGTCTAATCCAAAAGTCATGTGACTGGAGGGATTCATAGACGTAGGCTGGTTCTAAATTGGCTTCAACATTAGCAAGCAGTACTACTTTATAAAATCCGCCTGTCTTGATGTGCCTAAGCTTGCTGCCCGGCTTAAAGAGGCCGTCATCAGCATCTGCCATTTTAGGTTTCCTCATGTCAAAAAACCGCTTTCTCAGTATGATCTATGAATGACAAATTCTATCCCGTACTCCATTCTAGATATATCTCCAATTCCTCAGGGATTTACCGCTGCGGATGCCTTGCGTAACTCCTTGGATGTTGCCCAGCATGCAGAGGCATTGGGTTATACCCGCTACTGGGTGGCGGAGCATCACAATATGACCGGTAATGCTAGCTCTGCTACTGCAGTCTTAGTTGGGTATATTGCTGGCGGCACCAAAACCATTCGAGTCGGCTCTGGTGGCGTGATGTTGCCAAACCATGCCCCATTAGTTATTGCGGAGCAATTTGGCACCTTAGCGTCGATCTACCCCGGAAGAATCGAATTGGGCTTAGGGCGTGCACCTGGAACTGATCAAATGACAACCAGAGCTTTGCGTCGAGATTTACTAGGAAGTGATGATCGCTTCCCACAGGATGTTCGAGAGTTGCAACATTACTTTGGTCCTATTCAGGAAGGGCAATCTGTAAAGGCTATTCCGGGGGCAGACACCGAAGTACCAATTTGGATATTGGGCTCCAGTTTGTATGGCGCTCAACTAGCTGCTCATTTTGGCTTGCCATATGCCTTTGCCTCTCATTTTGCACCGGAGCAATTGCTAGATGCAATGACTACCTATCGAGAGTTATTTAAGCCATCCGATAAGCTGGCTAAGCCGTACAGTGCATTTGTGATGAATGTAGTCGCTGCGGATACTGATGAAGAAGCTGCATACCTTTTTACTACCTTGCAACAAAACGTAATTCGGATGCGTCGTAATACGCGCGGACAATTGCCGCCGCCGATTGATGATTTAAATGATTTCTGTGAGCCTCACGAAAAAACTACTGCCGATCATGCCTTGCGTTGCTCTGCTGTTGGATCCTTGGAAACAGTAAGAAAAGGGATGCAGTATTGGCTTGACCAAACTGGTGCAAATGAAATCATCATCACAGGTCAAATCTATGACCATCAAGCCCGCTTGAGATCATTTGAGATTGCTGCTGAAGCGGCTAAGGGATTGCGCTTTAGCTCTCAAGCCTAAAGGCGTTGTAGTCAGCGGTAATCAGAATACTTTCTTGGGCAGCTCGACTCTCGATCTTCAGTACTGCATTGTCCTTGCTAATGAGTATCGATGGTCTTAATTGATAAGCCAGATCTAAGAAGATTTGATCATCGGGGTCTTCGCATTTCCAAGGCGCGCTAGCTAGATTGGAATCATCGTATAGCTGTGCGATAGATTGCCATTGGGTCATTACGTCCGCTTGGGTGAATTCATCAAGCTTAAAAAGAGGTCGGGAAATGACATCCGCAAACTCCAGTAAAGTTTGCTGACTCGCAATTGCAGAAATGCTCCCGTTCAGAATCGCTTGTTTAAGATTGGCGGCCCTTGCGTCATTAAAGACAAAAATATCTAACAAGATATTGGTGTCTAAAACTACCGGCTTCATTGCTCTTGATTGCGCCAGATTTCTGGGGTGATAGTTACTTGGCCCATATCTGAAGAAACGTAAGCCTCGCCATCTTGAATATTGACATGCAGAACCATACTGCGCTCAACTAGCTTGTTAAGTTCATTGGCCTGTTCTGCAGGAATAGAGATCACCTGAAGGTTACGGGCACGAGTTAATTTATTCGCAATCCCATCCCACCAGATTTTGCTGGTGTGTCCACCATAGCAATAGACGATGACTTGATCGGATCGACCGCAAGCTTTGAGGATGCGACGTTCATCTGGTTGACCCACTTCAATCCAAAGCTTGATGGCATCCGTGAGATCCTTAACCCAGAGGTCAGGTTCATCGGTATCGCTTAAGCCTTTAGTGAAAGCCAGATCTTCCTGAGCTTGCAGGGCAAAAGCAATGATGCGTACCATCATCCGCTCCTCGGTTTCGGAGGGATGCTTTGCGATGGTGAGGGAGTGACTGCCGTAATAGTGGCGGTCAGAGTCTGCGACGTGGAGGTCAGCTTTGTGGATAGTTGCGCGTAGAGCCATGGTGCATTATCGCCTTTTAAGGGGGATAGGCCGGATCTCCCAGTATTATTTAGAAAATTACCCTGATTTACTGTGTATCGTAGAGTCCCATGATCCGTATTACCGAACTTCGCTTGCCGATTAGCCATGCCCCCGAGGCATTGGAGGAGGCGATTTTGAAGCGCTTGAATATCCAAGCCCAGGACCTGGTTCAGTTTGATGTATTCAAACGAAGCTACGATGCCAGAAAAAATGTCGCCCTTGCATTCATCTATACCGTTGATTTATCGGTAAAGAACGAAGAAAAATTGCTTAAACGATTTGCAAACGATGTTCACGTAAGGCTATCCCCAGATACAAGTTATCACTTTGTTGCTAATGCTTCACAACTGAAGGGCGCAAACTTTGTACGTCCTGTTGTTATCGGGTTTGGCCCCTGTGGGATTTTTGCTGCATTGGTATTGGCGCAGATGGGCTTTAAACCTATCGTATTAGAGCGCGGCAAACCAGTGAGAGGGCGCACTCAAGATACTTGGGGCTTATGGCGTAAGAATGTCCTCAATCCAGAATCGAATGTGCAGTTTGGTGAGGGAGGGGCAGGTACATTTTCTGACGGCAAACTCTATAGCCAAATTAAAGACCCAAAATTTTATGGACGCAAGGTCATTGCTGAATTTATTAAAGCAGGCGCGCCAGAAGAAATTCGTTATGTAGCAAAGCCACATATTGGGACCTTTCGATTGGTTGGTGTCGTCGAAAGAATGCGCCAAGAAATTATCGAGCTTGGTGGAGAGATTCGTTTCTCGCAAAAGGTGATTGGCTTTGATATTCAGAATGAGCACATTGCTGGAGTCAAAATTGAGGGCCATCCAGATTTACCTGCTAATCATGTAGTGCTAGCTCTTGGACATAGCGCTCGCGATACCTTCGAAGCACTCCATGCAGCCGGTGTCTATATGGAAGCCAAACCGTTTTCGGTAGGCTTTCGCATTGAGCATCCGCAATCCTTGATTGACAAGGCACGCTTAGGTCCACATGCTGGCAATGAGCTCATTGGAGCAGCAGATTACAAATTGGTACACCACGCCAAAAATGGCCGTGCAGTCTATAGCTTTTGTATGTGCCCAGGTGGAACGGTAGTTGCTGCTACCTCTGAGCCTAATCGTGTTGTGACTAATGGTATGAGTCAGTATTCGCGTAATGAGCGTAATGCTAATGCGGGAATTGTCGTTGGCATTACCCCGGAAGATTATCCTGGCGGTCCACTAGCAGGTATTGAATTTCAGAGGACTTTGGAGTCGAAGGCATATGAGTTAGGTGGCTCCACCTACGAGGCCCCAGGACAATTGGTGGGTGACTTCCTCGCTGGTAAGGCTTCTACAGACTTTGGTTCTGTAATGCCCTCTTATAAACCTGGTGTTCACCTGACAGATCTGGCTGATGCTTTACCTGCTTATGCAATTGAGGCAATCCGAGAGGCAATCCCTGCCTTTGAAAAGCAGATTAAAGGCTTCTCGATGAAGGATGCAGTATTGACCGGCATTGAGACTCGCACTTCCTCCCCATTGCGTATTACGCGAGGATCAAACTTTCAGAGTCTGAATATCAAAGGCCTTTATCCCGCGGGTGAGGGTGCTGGCTATGCTGGTGGAATCTTGTCAGCAGGGGTTGATGGGATTAAAGTGGCAGAAGCAGTCGCCCTTGACTATCTTCCTCAATAATTCCATAAGCTAATTTTTGATGAGCTCTGTAGTTTCTGCATCTAAGCAAAATGAAAAAGAAGTACTTTTTCATCCAGAGTTATTGCAGAAGTTTGATATCAATGGCCCACGCTACACCTCATACCCTAGTGCCGATCGCTTTCATAATGAGTTCAGTGAATCTGATTATTTGAGGGCATTGCAACGTGTAGCCCAGGCTGATGAGCCACTATCACTATATTTTCATTTACCGTTTTGTCCCAATATTTGCTATTACTGCGGCTGCAACAAAATCATTACTAAAGATCACGGTCGCAGCGCTAAATACATCAAGTATTTGGCTAAAGAGATGGCAATGGTTTGCGCTGCAATGGGTGTGCAGAAAAAAATACCAGTAACCCAGTTGCATTGGGGTGGGGGTACACCAACATTTTTATCTCACGAAGAGATGATTGAATTGATGCACCATACGCGTGAGCATTTTGAGCTACTTCCTGGTGGCGAATACTCAATAGAGATTGATCCACGACGTGTCACTGAATCAGATATTGCTTTACTTGCTGAATTGGGTTTTAACCGCATCAGTCTTGGTGTGCAAGATTTCAACCTCGAGGTACAGCAAGCGGTGCATCGCGTCCAAACAATTGAGGAAACTCAAGCAGTAATAGATTGGTCTAGGAAGTACGGATTTAAATCTAGAAGCGTTGATTTGATCTATGGCTTACCAAAGCAGACACCAGAGACCTTCAAAGAAACGGTCGATGCGGTTCTCAAAATGAGTCCTGACCGTCTTTCTGTTTATAACTATGCGCACTTGCCCCATATTTTTAAGCCCCAACGCAGAATTGCTGAGGCAGATTTGCCTAGAGCTGCTGACAAGCTCGATATTTTGTCAAACACGATCGCAAGATTGGGTGATGCAGGTTATGTCTTTATTGGCATGGACCACTTTGCCAAGCCAGATGATGAATTGGCGATTGCTCAAACAGAGGGTAATTTGCATCGCAATTTCCAAGGCTATTCTACGCAAGCTGAATGTGATCTCTTGGCTTTTGGAATTTCGTCGATTGGTAAGGTGGATGATTGTTACTCGCAAAATGTCCGCACACTAGACGAGTATTACTCGGCAATCGATGATGGCCATCTGCCGACACTCCGAGGCCTGCAATTAGACAAGGATGATTTACTGCGTCGTGAATTAATTGGCGAGTTAATGTGCCAATTTGCTCTGGATACTGATTTATTTGGCAAGACTCACCAAATCAACTTTCCAAGTTACTTCAAGATAGAGATTGAAGAGCTCAAGCATCTGGAACAGGCTGGCCTACTGGAGTGGCAGGGTGCGAAGATGGTCGTGCCCATCAAAGGCCGACTCCTGGCTCGACGTGTGGCAATGACCTTTGATCGCCATCTTAGAGAATCTCAAGCAAAGGGCACTTACTCAAAAGTGCTTTAAGCGAAATTGAGTGAGAGCCTGTACTCATTTGATCTACATCAAAAACTCATCAAAATAGTGTTGGTTTAAAACCAAAAATTAATTTCTGCAGTCTCTGAATTTGATTTGCATCAAATTACAACCCCATCTTCAATTTGAAAATAGATCCATCAAATTGATAACAAAAAAAGGGGTAAATCATGCGTCTTAAAACTCTAGTAGCCGCTATGGCAGCAGTAGCTTCATTGGCTCCAATCGCCGCTCAAGCTCAATCTTCAAGCGAGAACCCATGGATGGTTCGTGTGCGCGCCGTGGACTTGCTTTGGCAGAATGGTCAGACTGGCGCTGTTCAAACATTAGACGTAAAAGCTAAAGATCAGATCATTCCTGAGTTTGATGTCTCCTATTTCTTTACTAAAAATATTGCTGCCGAGTTGGTATTGACTTACCCACAAAGCATTCAGATTGATGCTGGTGGAAATAAGTTAGGTACGATCAAGGCGCTTCCACCATCGTTAGTTCTTCAGTATCACTTCACAGAGTTCGGTGCATTTAAACCTTATGTTGGTGCTGGTATAAATTACACGATTTTCAGTAGTCGTAATAATTTGGGCGGTGGTACCTATTCTGTTGATAGCTCTAGTGTTGGCGCTGTTGGTCAAATTGGTATGGACTATATGTTTGATAAAAATTGGGGTCTAAACGTTGACTTGAAATATGCAACGATGTCGACTAATGTTTCCAGTCCTGCATACGGCCCAGTCGCAGGTAAGCTGACTTTGAATCCATGGATGCCAGCTGTTGGTGTAACTTACAAGTTCTAAGAATTCAGTTCTTAGTTCTTGAGATAGAGCCCTTAAGGGGCTCTATTTTTTTGTTCACTCATTATTGAATCAAGTGTTCAATCAACTTCTCAAATTTGGCTTCATCAAAATGTAAATTATCAAAGCGCTGTATTGCAATATGCTCTGGAGGATTAACTCTGCGTTTGGTGTATTGATCCCAGTGCTTGAGTTTGTATTCATCTCGAGGGTCTGCGCGCTTTTCCATACGACGCTTTGCTTCACTTTCATCGAGATCTATCCAGGCGATTTTGATGCTAGATACACTGGGTACTCCAAGCTCCTCGGGATTGAACATCCGTCCGCTTTGTATCTCGCTAGAGAATGGACCTACTAGGATGACATTGACGCCAAGTTGGAGGTTTTCTTTGGCGATGGCGATGAGGCCTGCATATTCCCAATCCCTGAGGTTCTGAAGATAGAAGGGGCTATCGCGATCATTGGGATTATTGGTAGTGAGCTCCATGACATGGGCACTATAGGCGCCGTAGACTGTATCTTTATCTAAGAAGAAAAAGTCCTCACCGGTCTTTTCCACTATTAGGGGTAGAGCCTTTTTAGCTAAAGTAGTTTTACCGGTGCCCGCATGGCCTGCAAAGAGGATAAGTCGTGGTGCGCCAGGGCTGAGCTTACAGGTCATTTATCGCTTTATTTGGGTGTATTGCCTGGTTAAATTCTACTTCTCAATCCCATGTTTATTGGAAATATCACCACTTTGCTTGAAGTGACGATAATGTCGCCATGGCTTTAATCGTACTCACTGATGCAAAACTGGCTTTTGGCCACGTTGACCTCCTCGCAAATACTGCTTTCTCATTGGAATCTGGGGAGCGTGTTGGCTTAATTGGCCGCAATGGCACTGGCAAATCTTCTTTATTGAAGATCTTGGCTGGCATAGAAAAAATGGATGATGGTTTGCTGCAATATCAGCAAGGCCTCCGCATTGCCTATGTTCCTCAAGAACCAATATTTGAGGCTGAAGAAACTGTCTTTGATGCCGTATCCAAGGGTGTAGCTCAGGCCAAGGCGCTGCGCGAAGAGTATGAAGCTCTGAGCGTAGGAGAGTGGGACGATGCTGCTCACCACCGCCTTGACGAAGTGCAATCCCAATTGGAGGCTTTAAGTGGCTGGAACTGGGAGCAGCGCGTTCATGAAACATTGGATCGCCTGCATTTAGAAGCTGATGTCAAGATCAATACCTTATCGGGTGGAACGAAGAAGCGTGTTGCCTTAGCTCGCGCTCTTGTGGAGATGCCGGATGTATTGCTATTAGATGAGCCTACCAACCATCTCGATTTAGATTCGATTTCTTGGTTGGAGGATTTGCTTAAAGAGTACAAAGGCTCGGTAATTCTGATTACCCATGATCGTGCCTTCTTAGATAACGTTTGCACGCAAATTGTAGAACTTGATCGTGGAATCTTACGCACCTACCCAGGAAATTTCTCGGCGTACGAAGTATTAAAAGATCAGGAGATGAATTCTGAATCTTTGGCTAATGCGCGCGCGGATAAATTACTCGCCCAAGAAGAGGTCTGGATTCGCAAGGGGGTTGAAGCAAGGCGTACGCGTAGTGTTGCGCGTATTGCGCGCTTAGAAGCACTGCGAACTACTCGCTCACAAAGACGTGATGCGGTTGGGCAAGTCAAGCTTGCAGTTTCCGCGGGAGATAGAAGCGGCAAGATCGTTGCGGATCTGCAGAATGTTTCTAAGTCTTACGATCGCCCGATTGTGAAAGATTTCACGGCAACCATTTTGCGTGGCGATAAAGTGGGTCTGCTTGGTCCTAATGGTGCAGGCAAAACTACGCTTCTCAAATTAATACTGGGGACGATCGCGCCAGATTCTGGAACGGCAACCATGGGCACTCGCATTGAGGTAGCCTACTTTGATCAGATGCGCGAAGGCTTAGATCTCAATGCTTCGCTTGAGGACTACATTAGCCCAGGTAGCGAGTGGATTGAAATCAATGGCAATAAGAAGCACGTCAAGAGTTATTTGAGTGATTTCTTATTCGCACCAGAGCGTACTAATTCACCAGTCAGCACTTTGTCTGGTGGAGAGCGGAACCGTTTATTGTTGGCACGCTTATTTGCCCGTCCTGCAAACGTCTTGGTTTTGGATGAACCAACCAATGACTTGGATATCGACACTCTGGATTTACTCGAGCAATTACTCCAAGACTACAAAGGTACGGTGTTCTTGGTCAGCCATGACCGCTACTTCTTGGATAACGTCGTGACCAGCATCATTGCTAACGAAGGCGATGGATTCTGGCGTGAGTATGAAGGTGGTTACGAAGACTGGAAGATCCAGAAAGCGCGCTCAGATAAGATCCGTGCGGCCAATGGCGGCGCTAAAGCTGTTGAAAGATCAGAGGTAAAGCCAGAGATAAAAGTTGAATCAAAGCCCACTGCTGTAAAGGGTAGCGTGAGCAAGCTCAATGGGAAAGAACGGTTGGAGCTAGAGGCATTACCTTTACAGATTGAGACGCTTGAGACGGAGCAAGCAGATATTGGTATTGCGATGAGCAACCCCGATCTTTATAAAAACGAACCTGAATTGGCCGCGAGTATGCAAGCGCGTCTATCTGAAATTACTGCAGATCTAGATATCAAGTTACAACGCTGGGAATTGCTCTTAAGTCGTTCAGAATCTTAATTTGATCTGCTTGGTTTATGACTTGCTCAGCACCATAGTCAAAAACCTGGAGATATCTACTAGCTCATCTGGGTGAAGAGAGTGTTCCATCGGGTAGGTATTCCAGTCCACCTGATAGCATAATTTTTCTAGGATATCAGCTGAAGCCTCAGCTCGTTCTGGAACGATCACAGCATCCCAAACACCATGCGCCATAAAAATCGGTGTTTTGCTATTTGCATCACTTCTCTCGACTGCAAGTGATTTTGCTAGGGGCAGGTAGCCTGATAGAGCCATGATGCCTGCCAGTGTGTGTGGAAAGCGTAGACCGACCTGTAAAGACATGGCACAGCCCTGTGAGAAGCCAGCTAAAACAATTTTGTCATAGACAATGCCACGGCTTGCTTCTCGCTCAATTAGCTCCGCAATAGCTGTTGCGGACTTGTGAGTGCCGGCAACATCTTCGCGGGCATTAATGTCTCTTTCGGTAATGTCATACCACGCTGGCATAAGGTAACCGCCATTGACAGTGACTGCCATAGAGGGTGCACTTGGAAAAACAAAGCGTATAGCAGGGCACTCAGACAGATTGAGTTGCGGAATGATGGGTACAAAGTCATTGCCATCAGCCCCTAGTCCGTGCAGCCAAATGACGGAAGCGCTTGGATTGGGGGCGGTTTCAATTTCAATGCAAGGCAATGTGGCCATGAATTTTTATCCTAGATTTTCACGAAGCAACTGATTGCGCAGGCGACTAATTTCTTCCAGAAGATCAAGTGCTAAAGCAACTCCAGGCGTATTGAGTTCCAGATCATGAGTTAAACGAGCAGCAGTCTTTGCACGCTTTAGAGATTCCCCACTAAAACGCCAGTCTTCAGGGGATGAGCCAGTAGGGCTCAATACTCCCTCTGTTACCCATGACATGATGAGATCCTGGGGCGCACGCGTAGCCTGTGAAATTTCCACAATGCTCATGTGCACCTCTTCTTCAACAAGACTACCTTCAATCCAGGTGATTTTTGTTTGTGTCATGTTTATCATCCCTTCAGGTGGGTTCTGGGGTTGAAATCAAAAGCTTTCTCTAGTGATTGATAAGCTTCTTTTTGAGCATCGGTTTCTGCGCTAGGCAAAACAATATTTGGCACAACGTACAAGTCACCAGCTTCTTTGCTGGGGATACCTTTTTCTTTGAGTCTCATCTTGCGACCTGTTGCTGTGCCAGCTGGAATCTTTAATTCCAGAGTGGAGCCCGCAGGGGTAGGGATATTGACAGTAGTACCTAGTGCAGCTTCCCATGGTGCTAGTGGTAAATCCAGGTAAACATCTTTTCCGTCGACACGGTAAATAGGGTTTGCATGAAAATCAATCTCAAGGTACAAGTCACCTGCACCACCTGTACCCATACCAGGACCGCCTTGCCCAGCTAAGCGTAAATTCTGTCCGGCCTTGATGCCCTTGGGAATGCTGACATCAAGTTTGCGTTCCTGTGTGCTGACATGACCATTGGCATCTTGCGCAGGCATATGCAGGGAAATGGTACGTTTTGCGCCGTTATAGGCATCAGCAAGATCAATCAGGATTTTGGCATGATGATCTTGACCTTTAAAGTTCATGCCCTGACGGGGGTTACCACCTCGACCACCTTGAGTATGGCGACCTCTGCCAAAAAGAGATTCAAAGAATTCACTTTGATCACCTTCATAGCCACCACCAAATCCACCATGGCCACCACCAAAGTTGCCATCGGAATATTCAAATCCCTCATTCCAGTTCGGTGGAGGTGTGAAATCTTGGCCATTTTTCCAATTGGCGCCCATGCGATCGTATGCCGCACGCTTCTCGGTGTCTTTCAGTACGGAGTAGGCTTCTCCGACAGCTTTAAACTGCTCTTCTGCGCCAGCTTCTTTATTCACATCTGGGTGATATTTGCGTGCTAGCTTGCGATAAGCCGCTTTAATTTCTGCTTCGGTTGCACCACGTGCTACACCGAGTGTTTCGTAGTAGTCCCTGAATTTCATAATCCTAATGAAGTCCTGATTGAATCAATAAGCTTCATTCTACAATCCCTCGGCTAAATTTTCGGTCTCTTTTTGAGTGTAGAAAAAGCGGGCATAAAGCCCGCTTAGAATCAACCTGCTCCAGGATCTGGGCTTAGCTCATGACCCCGACTTGCCATGGTACGAATTCATAATCTCCAAGACCTAGCAATTCACTTTTAGAGGGTTCACCAGAGGCCGTTCTGAGAAAGAGCTCAAAAATCTGCTGCCCCATCTCCTGAACTGAAACCGCACCATCTAAGATCTCACCGCAATTAATATCCATGTCTTCGGTAAGCCGCTCATACATCGGTGTATTGGTGGCAAGTTTGATGCAAGGTGCTGGCTTTGATCCAAACATGGAGCCACGCCCTGTAGTAAATGCAATCAAGTTTGCACCGCCAGCAATTTGACCTGTTGCTGAAACTGGATCAAAACCAGGTGTATCCATAAACACAAAACCTTTGGCCGTTACTGGCTCTGCATACCGATACACTTCCATTAACGGTCCCGTTCCACCTTTCATGGATGAACCAAGTGATTTTTCAAAGATATTGGCTAGGCCGCCGATTTGATTCCCGGGACTGACTTGTCCATTGATCTGAACATCGCGACCGACAGAATATTCATCCTTCCACCAGCGAATACGTTGAATTAATTTCTCACCAATAGCCTTGCTTGCTGCTCGGCGGGTCAGTGTGTGTTCAACACCATAAATCTCCGGCGTTTCAGAGAGAATGCCGGTGCCACCATGACGCGACAAAATATCAATCGCAGCGCCCAAGGCTGGGTTAGCGGTAATCGAAGAGAAACCATCCGAGCCACCACATTGCAAACCAACGCAAAGGTGGCTTGCAGAGACAGTTTGCCTTTTCACTTTATTGGCTTCCGGGAGAAGTGCTTTTACAGCCTCAATTCCTGCTTCAATTGTTTTGCGTGTTCCACCAGTTTCTTGCATGATGAAAGTGTGCAAAGTGGAATTTTCTTGCAGGGCTTCTTGCTCCATCAACCCTTTGAGTTGATTACGTTCACAACCCAGGCCGATGATCAGAGCGGCAGCTAGGTTAGGATGCTGCGCATATCCAGCCATGGTTCGGCGAAGCAGTTGCATAGGCTCGCCACTCATTTCCATTCCACAACCAATACCATGACTAAATGCAACCACCCCGTCGATATTGGGAAAATCTTTTAAGTGTTCGGGGGTAAACCACGCTGCAATTTTGTTCACGACGGTTGCAGAGCAATTCACAGTAGATAGAATGCCAATGAAATTGCGTGTACCTACTTTGCCATTGGCGCGCACGTAACCTTGAAAAGTCGCACGTTCAGTTTCTGGTAAGAGGGTAGTGGGTTTGTATTCGCTAGCATAGGCATAGTCGCGATCGAATTCACGAAACTCCGTGTTATGACTATGAACCATCGTGCCAGGCTCAATATCGGTATTGGCGAATCCTACGGTCACGTTGTATTTCAGAATAGCTTCGCCCTTGAGAATTTTCTTTGCTGCAATTTTGTAACCTGCTGGCACTTGACTGCGGCTCGTGAAATTCTCACTTGGGACTGCTTCACCAATTGCCACATCTACCCGTGCAACCACAATGTTGTCATTGGGATGGAGTCGAATAATTGGCCCGGCTAATTTTTTTTCAGATGTTTCAATCATGTAATGCTTTCGGTAAATAAGTTTTTTATTGATTAGTCCATGTTCAATACATCAAAGGCTGCTTTCAACCTTTTTGAATACGAATTTGAGGTCTGCAAAACCTCTTCCGGTGTCCATTTTCTAAAGCCTTCGCCGGCTTTCATACCAGTCTTTCCATCATTCATTAATTGCACCACTTTTGGCGGTAGAGTGGTGATATTGGATAGGGATGGATAGATTTCTTTTGCTGCATTGGCCATGCCGTCCCAGCCAGAGATCTCTTTTTGAGTCATTGGACCAACTGCTGCATAACGAAAACCAAAGCTATAGCGTACAGCATCATCGATATCTTCGGGGCTTGCAATTCCTTCTTGCACTAAAGAGAGTGCCTCTCTCATCAACGCATGCTGAATACGATTAGCTAAAAATCCTGGAATATCTTTTTTCACTAGCACTGGTTTTTTATTGATAGCTTTATAAAGCTGGCATACCTGTTCCGCAAAGGCTAACTCTGTTTTTTCTCCTATCACAATTTCAACTAACGGAACTACTTCTGCTGGCATAAAGTAGTGAGCACCCATCATTCGGTTTGCGGTTTTCAGGTCGGCAGAGATTTTGGTAATTGGAAAGCCTGAGCTATTACTACCGATCGGTATGTGAGCTGGCACTTTGTCATCAAGGTAAGCAAAAATCTGTTTTTTTAATTCCAGATTTTCCGCAACCGTCTCAATTACCCAAGAGCAATCACCCCATAAATCCCACGCGTCCATGGTGGCGCTCACTTGAGCTGCTTCAATGGTGGCCTCATCAAGGGAAGCGTTCCCACCATGCAAGCCGATCTTAATTGCTAGTTGAGTAGCCTTTTTAAGACAGTCACCAGATTTCTCTTTGCTTCTTCCCAATATTGCAACAGGGATGTTATGAGAGATGAATCCCGCTGCAATTCCTGCTGCCATAGTTCCTGTGCCGATTATGGCTACATATTGACTCATATTTTTATCTTATGCGGTTAAGTTTGGGAATGCTACAAGTGTATTTATTTATATAACTACAGTAGATTATCATTAATTATGTTTTAATGAATCAGCATTCAATATAACTTATCCGTATAACTTTATAAGGTTTTTTGCTATGACGATGTATAACCCATTTCAGCCGGTAGAAAAAATTAAGGCAGAAGTTTTTATGTCGATGCCTGCTAAATTCAGAAAAAAATCCCGTACCGCCTGGTCAGACCCCAATCGTCAAAATGCTGAAGTAGAGTGTTTTTTAGAGGGGCCTTCCTTTGATCGTGAGGGTAACTTATGGTTTCTGGATATTCCTTTCGGTCGAGTTTTTAGAATTACACCCAAGGGCGACTGGGATTTAGTGACTCAGTTTGATGGTTGGCCGAATGGCTTGAAGTTCCATAAAGACGGCCGCGCGTTTATCTGTGACTACAAACTGGGCTTATTGGCTCTTGATCCCAAGACTGGCAAGGTCGAAACAATCTTAGGATCCATGTACAGTGAAAACTTCAAGGGTTTGAATGATTTGCACTTTGCTTCCAATGGAGATCTGTACTTTACTGATCAAGGTCAAACCGGCATCGCGGATCCAACGGGTAGAGTATTTAGATTGCGGGAAAATGGACAGTTGGATCGTTTAGCCATAAACGTACCAAGCCCCAATGGCATTACCTTGAATACGCAAGAAAAGCATGTATTCGTTGCGGCTACAAGATCTCAGCAAATTTGGCGCTTGCCTCTGATGGCGGATGGCTCGGTTTCTAAAACCGGTGTAGCTATTCAGTTGACTGGTGGTGTTGCTGGGCCAGATGGTATTGAGATGGATTCTGAAAATGGATTATTGGTATGTCACCTAGGTGTTGGTATCTGGAGGTTTGATAGCAATATGCTCCCGACACATTTGATCTATTCTGACAACCCACATCATCATCACTTGGCAAACATGTGCTTTGGTGGCGAGGATGGCAGAGATTTGTACATTACCGAATCTCTCTCTGGCGATATCTTGAAGGCGCGTTTACCAGTAGCTGGTAAGAAGATGTTTGGTCTCTCCTAAATTGAAAGAGTCTCTACCGCTTTATAAGGCCTTAGCAAATTCGCTGACTCAGCGGATTTATGAGGGTGATTGGGCGGTAGGGTCTAACTTGCCATCGGAAGCAGTGCTCTGCAAAACCTTCGAAGCAAGTCGTCATACATTGCGACATGCTCTTCAAACTTTGGAGAGGGATGGTTTGGTATTGCGTCGACAAGGAGCGCCAACTCAGGTGATCTCACGACGGAAGGTGAGAAGATTTACTCAAAGCTTTAATTCGCCCATTGATATTTTGAGTTATCCAAGAAATACGTATCGACAAAATATTATTGAAAATTTTATTGAGTTGGATAAGTCGCTAAGCGAAATGATCGGCAGTGCAGTAGGATCTTCCTGGTACCACATTGGAGGTATCCGCAAGCAACGGGAGTCTGAAGAAGTCATTGCGTGGACTGATATCTACATCCTACCTCAGTTTGCATCTTTAACTTCGGATCCTGAGCACAGTCAAGTGATGGTGTTCGAGCAGATTGAGAAAAAATATGGCACTCGTATTGATCGAGCTGAAGTAGATGTGTACGCTCTAGGTGTACCTGCCACTATTGCAAAGAGGCTTGAGTTGAAGGTGGGCGATCCATGTTTAGTTATTGTTCGTCGTTACTTCGATAATCAGGACAAGCTTTTTGAGGTAACTTTTACCTACCATCCTCACAATAAGTACACTTATAAGATGGAGTTTAAGAGTGATGTCGGTAACTAAATTGCAAGAATCAATATGAAATACTTATCTGTCGCTAAAGCTGAAGCATTTATTGCTGAAGCATTGTATGCTCACCAAGTGCCTTTGGCAGATGCTCAAGTTGTTGCACAGCTGATGGTGAAGTCAGATCTTGTTGGTGCTGATGGGCATGGAATTTTTAGGTTGCCCGCTTACATCAAAAGAATTGGTGCGGGCGGCATCAACCTCACTCCCAATATTCGTATCGAACGTGAGCAGGGTGCAACCGCCTTGATTAATGGCGATAACGCCTTAGGTCATTTGGTCATGAATAGAGCGGTTGATGTTGCAATAGAAAAAGTCAAGAAACACAGCGTTTGCTGGGTGGGTAGTCATTATGGAAATCATTCTGGAGCAGCATCCGTATATGTCAGAAAGCTAGCCGAACAAGGTTACATTGGTATTTATATGGCCGTTGGTAATGCTAATCACATGGCGCCATGGGGTGGCATTGATTTGTTGTTATCAACTAATCCAATTGCGATTGCTGTGCCATCAGGCGATAAGCCAATTGTGCTATTGGATATTGCCACTACGGTAGCTGCTTACGGTAAGGTAAAGCTTGCCGCTCAAAAGGGCGAGGCTATTCCGGATACTTGGATGATTGATAGAAATGGGCAGCCAATTACGGACCCCAAAAAATCTAGTGAAGGTTCTTTGCTGCCAATTGGTGGATACAAGGGATATGGGCTTGCCGTGATGATTGGCTTGCTTGCTGGGGCCTTAAATAATGCAGCTGTTGGTAAGGAAACCATTGATTTCAATGCCCACCATGATCTCATTACTAATACAGGTCAAACAATTATTGCGGTTGATCCTAGCGCCTTTGGAGATAAGGAGCTATTTACTGCCCGTGTGGTTGCCTTGGTTGATGATTTGAAGGCTTCCTCTAAATTGCCTGGTGTAAACCAAATTCGAGTGCCTGGAGACGGAGCTGCTAGAGTGATGGCAGAGCGACTTCAGAATGGCATTCCAATATCAACTGAATTACAAGAGTCTTTAAATAGCTGTGCCAAGGAGTGTGGAATTGCAGTATTAGATTTATAACTTACCGAAGGGGACAAAAATGATTAAGAAGTCGATTAAAAAAATAGTTTTAGCTGCTTTAGTGTTGCCACTAGTTTTGGGAACGGCATTTGCAGCTTACCCAGATAAACCAATCAAAATGATGATTGGATTTGCACCTGGAAGTGCTACCGATATTGTGGGAAGGATAGTTGCCAATGAACTCAGCATCGCCTTAAAGCAGCCAATTGTCGTCGAGAATAGGGGTGGTGCAGCTGGCACGCTGGCAGCAGACGCTGTTGCTAAAAGCAATCCTGATGGCTATACCGTTCTATTTGCTCAGAATGGCTTGGCCATTAATGTGGCATCTAATCCGAAATTACCTTTTGATGGGCAAAAAGATTTACTCCCAGTAGTAGGAGTTGCAGCTACTCCACATATATTAATTGTTGGCAAGGGCTCAAAGGCTAAAAGTGTTGCTGAGCTTACTGCAATGCTCAAAGCTGCTCCCGGTAAGCTGAGTTTCGGATCATCCGGAATTGGTAATTCTGATCACATGGCCGGTGAACTTTTTTTAGCGACTACGGGTACTCAAGCGATTCATGTTCCTTATAAGGGTGGTTCTCCAGCAGCAACAGATCTAGTAGGCGGCCAAATTGATTTTTATTTTGCCGGCATGCCAGTAGGCCTTCCTTTATTTAAGGGCGATAAGGTGAATGCATTAGCTGTAACTGGCAAAAACCGATTTAGTGGGGCGCCTGAATTAGTCACAATGCAAGAGGCTGGAGTGAAGGGTTACGAGATGGCTTTATGGCAAGGAATATTTGTGCCAGCAGGAACTTCTCCAGCAATCATTAATACCTTAAGCACAACTGTTCTGAAAATTCTGGATACTCCGGAGATGAAAGAGCGTTTTGTAAAAGCGGGTGTACAAATGGCGCCTATGAATACACAGCAATTTTCTGATTTGTATACTTCCGACATCGCCAGATGGAAGGTGGTTATTGAAAAGGCAAAAATTAAGTTAGATTAAATTTTGCTTAACTAAAGCATGGGGTGTTAACACCAGTTAGCACCCCATTTTTATTATTGGTAAAGCTCAAAAACCAAAACTTCAGCGTTCTTGCCGTTACCAATAGTTAGTTTACTTTCGCCTTCAATTAGTAAGGCATCTCCACCAGATAGCGATATGCCATTGATATCCAGAGAGCCCCGCACAAGATGGGCATAAGCCTTGTGATTTGGGTCAAGTTTTAATTGCTGAGATTGGGATCCATCAAATAAGCCTGCATATATTCGGGCATCGGAATGAATTTTGACCGCGTTACCTGCGCCATCGGGGGATGCTATTAAGCAAAGTTTGCCTTGCTTGTCCGAGATAGGGATGGATTTTTGCTCGTAACTTGGCTGAATTTCCATGATATTTGGTTGAATCCAAATTTGCAGGAAGTGAGTGGTCTGATCTTTAGCGTGATTGAATTCACTATGGGTGACCCCAGTTCCAGCGCTCATACGTTGAACATCGCCGGGTGGGATACCTTTCACGTTTCCCATGCTGTCTTCGTGGGCCAATTCACCAGATAAAACATAGCTGATGATTTCCATATTGCGGTGGCTATGCTTACCAAAACCCATACCTGCCGCTACTCGATCCTCGTTAATTACTCTTAAATTGCCCCAGCCCATAAATTGGGGGTCATGGTAGCCAGCAAAAGAGAAGGAATGAAAGCTTTTAAGCCATCCATGGTCTGCAAAGCCACGTTCTTGGGATTTTCTAAGGACTAACATCTCGGCTCCTTTTCGGAATGCGAATATGCCTATTATCATTAGCTTTTGACATATTTGCTGATTGGCATTCCATGGGAAGTATCAAACAAGACATTAAAGAATCTGCCCTTGGTTTTACTGAGGCCGCCCAAGAAAGATGGAGAGATTTTGTCCAGTTTCTGAAAGAGACCTGGCCAATTCTTGCATTGCTTTTCGTTTTGCTGGCGGGTATTTGGCTATATGCTGATCCACCACCTCCGCGGCAAGTATTAATGGCTACCGGAACTGAGGGTGGTTCATATGAGTTAATGGCTAAAAAATATGTCGATTTTTTTGAGAAAAAAGGGATCAAGCTTGAGTTGGTAAAAACCAAAGGTGCTCAAGAAAATCTAAAGCGCCTTGCCGATCGTAAAGATCCCTTGCAAGCAGCGTTTGTTCAGGCTGGAACATTTAATCCAGACGGAATTGGTGGTATTGATTCACTGGGTGCGGTTGATTATGAGCCTATATGGTTTTTTTATCGCGGTCCAGAAATTAAGGCGGGTAATTTTAGAGAAGCCAACGGTCAAATGAAATATTTCCTAAAGGGGAAAGTTTCAGTAGGTGCAGTTGGTAGTGGCACCCACTCTCAAGCTATGCGCTTGATTCAGGCATCCGGACTTCAGAAAGAAGCTCATTTCTTATATTTACCTAACCATGAGGCAGTAAATGCCCTTAAGAAGGGTGAGATTGATGGGGCATTTTTAGTTGATGGTTATCAATCAGAAAATGTTCAAGCATTACTGAGTGATCCACAAATTCATCTCGCCGGATTTGAGCGAGCCGAGGCATATACCCATCTCTTGCCTTACTTGCATATCTTAAAAGTGCCTATTGGTGGATTTAGTTTGCCCAGAAACAATCCTGATGCTGACATACAGTTGATATCAACAACAACCAATCTATTGATTGATGATCGCATGCATCCTGCACTTCAATTCCTATTTTTAGAAGCGGCGCATCAAATTAACGGCAAAGCTAATTTCTTTGCGCGGCGTGGTGAATTCCCTTTCTTTGGAGATTCTCACTTCCCAGAGAGTTCAGTTGCTGTGCATTATGAGAAAAATGGTTCGCCTTGGTTGATGACCTTTTTCCCATTTTGGTTAGCGGAGCTCATCAACCGTTTAGTTTTTGTATTCTTGCCCTTCTGTGCCATTGCTTATCCAGCCCTCATTAGTCTTCCTGGCTATCGGGATAAGCGGATGCGCCGCAAGATTAATTCTTTGTATGGGATTCTCAAAGGCTATGAGCAGGAGATGATTGAGGGTTTCTCATCAGGATCTGGTGATGAATATCTTAAAAAGCTGGATTTGTTGGAATATGAAGCGCTCCAATTAAAAGTTCCCAAGAGTATGGCTGGCGACTACTATACTTTGAGGACCAGTATTGATTATGTGCGTAACTGCTTAAATCGAGATACAAGACCATATCAACTTCAAGATGCTAGTGTTGATATTTAATACGATATGCTGCTTAAATAAAGATTTGTCCTATGAGACCTTATGACCACCCCGATAGAAGACAGTTGCACGATGAGGTCCATGCACGCCCCCCAATTGCGCTGTGGCCAAACGAAAGAGTGCTATCCCAATCTTTTCTGCTCGATGCGAATTCTCGCAAAACTCAAATTGAATGGATTCAAAAGTTAAGCGCTGCATTAGGTGCGCCTAAGGATGAGCGGGGACACTCTTTCAAAATATTGACTCTAGCTCCTGAGCCGCAAAGGGTGCTGATTAAGTGGGAATTGCATGGTGAGTTTGCAACCATCGCAGCCATTGTGCATAACCCCGTCAAAATTACTGGACCTCTTCTGGAGTCTCGCCTAGCCCTTGAAAAGAGTTTGGATAAATTACTTCAGGATCTGGGTTGCCCTATTATTATTGAGGCGGGTGGCGAAAGAATTTCCGCCTTAGATCTTGCGTTTGAGCATCGCCCTCTGTTTTCTGAGGCTCAAGAAGTTTCCGCTATTTTTAGTGGCAATACTGTGCTGGGAAGTTATATTTTGTTGAGCAAGCGCGCTCAACTGTGGACGGATTTAAGTTTGGATGAAGATGGCTTCATCTCTTACTTTATTCCACACGATATCTTGGGCTCACGACAAGCTGGTCGTATAGCGCGAGCTCTTGCTGAGGCGGAAACCTATCGTATGGCAGCTATGATCGCATTCCCAGTAGCCAAGAGCCTCTCTATGCCACTGAGAAGCGCGGAGTCGGAATTGGCAGATCTTTCTGAGAATATTTCTCAGCTACAAACCGAGCCTGGTATCCATACCGAAAAGGATGGACAGTTTTTAGGTGAGCTTTCTCATTTAGCCTCAAGAGCCGAGCAGTGGATTTCAGGCTATGGATTACGATTTACGGCCTCAGAGGCATACAGTCAATTGCTTAGTAAAAACCTATACGAGTTAGCAGAATCCCCGATTCCAGGTGTGCAGTCCTTGTCAGAGTTTATGGATCGTCGTTTTCAGCCTGCGATGGGAACCTGTATTTGGACTCAGCGTAGGTTAAAGGAGTTATCTGACCGAATCTCGAGAACAACTCAAACCCTGAGGACCCGTATTGAATTTGTAAATGAGGAGCAGACGCAGAAATTACTAGCTAGTATGGATCAGAGAGCGCGTTTGCAATTGCGCCTGCAAGAGACGGTAGAGAGTCTATCGGTTCTGGTGTTGACTTACTATGCAGTGAGTTTATTGGCCTATGTCGCTAAAGGCGGCAAAGAGGCTGGTCTTGCCATTCATCCAGAGATTGTTGCTGCAATTGCAGCTCCAGTAGTGGCGATCGTCTTCTTGTTCATTAGCAAGCGACGACGCAAGCGAATAGTTGAGATGGGTAAGTCCCTTTAGACATTAAAAAAGAGGCCTAGGCCTCTTTTTTAATTGCAACGGTTTCTTGATGAGCTTAGCCGAGGCTGTCTGCCCAGATATTGTGTGCCCAACCCCAAGCATAAACACCCTCGAGGGCTGTAGGTCCTGGAGATAAGCCTCCAGCTCCTTTAACCGGCAAGAAGGTTTTCTTTTCGGCATCATATTGATGCACGCTAGCCACGTGAACTACATCCCTGGTATTAACAAAGCTATAGCAGGTATTGGTAACCACTGGAGCTGGATTAACTTCCAAGCCGCTGAGTTCAGCCACGATAGCTGCTGCTGCAACCTTAGCATGCTGATTGGCCATATGCCCTGATTTTGGCATCGTTGGAGCAATCTGAATCGAGTCACCCAAAACGTGAATATCTTTTTGGGCAGTTGATTCAAAGTTCAAGAAATTCACATTGACCCAGCGTCCATTGGAGTTGGCTAAACCTGTCTTGATGGCAATTTCACCGGCAGACATTTGCGGCAAGACATTCAACACATCAGCCTTCACATCATCAGCAACTTCCAGTTTGAGTGTTTTGGTCTTAGCGTCAACACCAACTACATTATGTTTAGGTCGATACTCAATGATGCCGGCGTACTGCTCGGCCCATACCTTCTTGAATAAACCACCTTTTGAGGTGACATCCTGGTTAGCATCCAGAATTAATACCTTGCCCTTAGGATTATGTTGCTTGAGGTAATTTGCAACCTGGCATGCACGCTCATAAGGCCCTGGAGGGCAGCGATATGGTGCCTCTGGAATGCTAATTGCAAAAGTACCACCTTCGCGCATGGCGGCGATTTGTTTATGTAGGGCAACAGTTTCAGGGCCCGCTTTCCAGGCTTGTAGGGTTACGCCATCCTTGTTGGCTTGTGCGAGGCCCTCAACACTATTGAAGTTCAGTGATATGCCGGGAGATACGACGGCTTTGTCGTAACGCAAAGTTTTGCCGGAGGCGAGGGTTACCGTTTTCTTTTCCGGATCAATACTGCTCACGCTGTCTTGAATAATCTTGATGCCATGACGCTTGCTCAAAGTGTCATATGGTGATGTGATTTCAGCCAAAGTTCGTGAACCACCAACAACTAAATTGGATAGTGGGCACGAGATAAAAGAAGTATTTGGCTCTATGAGGGTCACTCGTGCTGTGTTGTTAGAGAATAGGCGCAAATACTTGGCAGCAGTAGCGCCACCATAACCGCCACCAATCACTAGAATTTCTGCTTTTTGTAAATTAGCTGCTCTTGTTTGTCCGCTGAGACCCGCAAGCAAGCCAATTGCTGCAGCGCTGTGACCTATAAAGTGTCTACGATCCATGCCGCCTCCTTATTGTTTTTTGCCAAGTTGATTGGCAATAGTTTTAAGTTGTTCATCTGTGTAGCCTTTAGCTAACTGGGGCATGATGGTTCCTTCGAGTGCGCCAGATTTGTAATCCATGAGTTTTTTCAGCATCTCTTGGCTGGAAAGATTGTTAATAAGTGGCATACCACCCTCAGGAACTCCTTTGCCATCAGTGCCATGACAGTTGGCACAAGTTGCAGCAAGGCTCCGGTTATAGAGTTTGGTGGCATCTGCGTTTTGCGCAAAAGAAACGGTGCTCAACTGGCTGATGCCAATAAAGGCGCTCGCCATAAGAATCGGTTTTAAGTACTTCATTCGCATAGGAATCTTCTCCATCAAGCATGCAACTGTTTTAGGGTTCTAAATCGTTATAGACTGTATATTAATCAGATCAAAGAGCGATAAGTGTTTGTACTTAGATTGTTTGGTGATTTGCTTATATCAATCAGTGAGGCTTGGACGCCTGTTTTAAGGGTGATTACTAAGGACCTATAAACTATCGTTATGCGAGGCTCTTTTTCCTACCGTAGCGCGATAGCGATTCTCTTATTGGGTATCTTTACGTATTTATATGCTTTAGATAGTCGCTTTGCCCCAAAGAATGGGGATGAATACCCCTATATGCACATCGTACGGATGACTGCGGATGCTGGCGCTTGGTTGCCCCTTCAATCTGAGATGGATGGCATTAAAAATACTAAGCCACCCCTGTTATTTTGGGGGGGTATCGCCAGTACTGCTTGGGGTAGCGATTGGAGTCTTTTTGCGCTGCGTTGGCCCAGCGTTCTATATACCGGCTTAACAGCATTTTTCTTATTTTTGGCAGTCGCTCGCTTTAGTGGAAAAAAGCAGACCGGCATGCTGGCAGCATTAGTGTGGCTTTCTTTTTTTGCAAGCTATCGCTATGGTCGCCCATTTCTCACTGATCCCCCGGAAGTATTTTGGTTGAGCTTGCCATTCTTTGCGCTGCTCTATTGGGGTAGAGCTGCCTTTGAATCTAAGCTCTTATTTCCGCTGTTGGCGGGTGCCTCATTTGGTATGGCCTTATTGTCAAAGTCCTTTGCTTACATTGTTCCAGCTGCGTTTGCCTTAGGTCTTTTTTACTGGCGCTGGCGCGAGTGGAGTATTCCAAAAGTCTTATTGAAAGACTTATATAAAGTCATTTTGATTACTCTTCTTGCTCTGGGTGTATTCGCGCTCTGGTTTGTGCTGGACCCTTTTCCAGAGGCAGTTTGGAAAGAGTTTGTTCTGGGCGAGAACGCTGGCAAGTTCGAGGCGCGGAGCTCACATTACCTGCTTGATCTAGTGCGTGGAGGGGATAGTATTTGGATGCTAGCCTTAACGACTCTAGCAAATGCCGGTCTTTTCACCTTTGTGTTGATTTCTGCTTTGCTCCAATGTTGGCGGGAACGTCGATTTTTATCGCTTGAAGAAAGCTTATTGCTACTCTTGGTGTTGGCATTTTTTATTGTGTTCAGTTTGCCAAGTCAGCGCTCTGGTCGATATCTGCTGCCAGTGATGCCCGCATTTGCTGTCCTAATCGCAATTTACTGGGAGAGATTGCCTTTGTGGGGATTTCGGATTGCATTGCTTTTACAGTTGATCTTGCTTTCTGCGCTCTCTTGGGTTGGCGGAAACTTGCAGCTATCGAATTTCTTGGGACAGCCTGGCATCTGGAATTACTCCCTATGGCATTGGGGATTTATGGGGACTTCGATTGCCTTAGTCTTGCTAGGTATATTTAATCGGGATCGCAGTAAGGTTATTGCTTTGGCGGGATGCTTTCTTTGCTACTGCGCACTCACTACCAGTCTTTCGCCTCTAGAGGGAGCTTTAGGCCGATACTCTCAATCTACTATTCGGGATGTTGCTGGAAAAGATGTTTGGGTGCCTTGTGACTACCGCGCTAAAGATGAGGAGTATCGACTCTTGTTGCCTGGTGCAATATTGCATGGCTATTTGGCAAAGGATGCTTCCCAGATTGATTTGCTCACTAATACTTATCCATTAGTAGCTGTTCAGTCTGCAATAGATGTAGAGCCAGTGCTTTGTGAATCTTGCCAGATCGTCGGTAAGCGTATGGAGATGCGTGCTCGCCATTCCAATGCTGAGATTCAGGCGATACTTAAAGGCCATATTGGAGAGCATTTATTTGTGAATGAGTATTTAATTTCTACACCCGCAACGATGACCTTGCCATTGGTAGGTAAGGACGCTTGTCGATGAACCGCGTAGTTGCTTTTTGTTTTTTATTACTTGCTTCTGTGTTGGGCTATCTACATATTGATAGTCGCCCAATATGGGCTCCATTTGCAGTTGAATTCCCAGTTAACAGTGCGCTGCAAGCAGATGATGTTCCTCAGTCAATCGAGGACACAAAGTCGGCTAAGAATATTAAAAATATTGCATCACCAAAGATTGCGCAACCAAGCCTCAGGATCGATTGGTTGCCAGATACCGGAGCTCCCTCAGTACACGCTGCTTCCTTAATTGCGCTGAAAGATGGCGCGATTCGGGCCTTCTGGTTTGCAGGGAGTCGCGAAGGTGCGCCAGATGTGGTGATTAATACATCTGTGTTTGATCCTCAGGCAGCTAGGTGGAGTGCTCCAACTGTTGTAATGGATCGAGTTAGTGCAGAAAAGGGTCTGTCCCGTTACATTGCTAAATTAGGTAATCCCGTTCCAGCAAGACTGGCAGATGGTCGCATGCAGTTATTTTTTGTCACCGTATCGATTGGAGGTTGGGCAGGCAGTTCAATCTCTTCAGTGATCTCGGATGATGAGGGTTTGACTTGGGGTCGGCCTCAGCGCTTGATTAGCTCGCCCTTAATTAATCTGAGCACCTTGGTGAAGTCCCCGGCTGTCACATTTACAGATGGACGCTTGGGTTTGCCTGCTTATCATGAATGGATTGGTCGCTTTGGGGAGTTCCTCAGAATCGAGGCCAGTCAGGTTATTGATAAACGACGTATGAGCTCTGGTAGGAGTGCAATTCAGCCTGTAATTTTTGCTGATGGGCCGCAAGAGGCAAGCGCTTTTTTCCGTCAAACACGACCTAGCTCGCAGCCAAAGCAAATCCCCGCAAGTGAAACCAAAGATGCTGGACAGTCTTGGACCGTAACAAAGGATCTCGAAATTCCAAATCCAAACTCAGCCCTTGCTGCACTTACTTTGGCTAATGGCACAAAATTAATGGTGCTCAATAATATTGAAGCAGCGCGTTATCGATTGGTAATGGTGATGTGTGAGCCACACTCTAATCAATGGCGAGTGATTCAGGTGCTTGAAGATGATGAAACTTTACTCAATAACTTACATCGAGAATTCTCATACCCGTACTTAATATCTGCTGATGGTGAGGATGCCCATCTTGCCTATACTTGGAATAGACAAAAGATTAAGCATGTGTACTTTCCGGCTGCCTGGCTCAAATACGCTGTAAGCAGTCTTAAAGAAAAGGATACGCAATGATGGCGCCATATTTACAAATCATTGCCTTGCTTGAAATGTCGCTTACTTGTGCGGTAGTGTTGATGATTCTTTTGCAAAAACTATCATCAACAGAGATCCCATTGTTAATTCGAGTGCTGATCGTTTTATTACTAGGCAATCTATTTTTCTGGCCGCTGGGAATGTCGCTTGAATTACCATTGTCGGCATACGTCCGTGGCGTTACTGGTGAGCTTAGTATCATGACGATGCTTTTGTTGTGGAGCTCCATCTTGCCTGCTGCACAAAAGACGCCGCTGGGATTCAAGGTCCCTTTAGCAATCATTGCAATTGTGTTTTATCCCCTGGCGTTAGGCTTTGGAATGTTCGACCCCTATGTATGGGGCTATGGTTCCATTGGGTTCTTAGGTGCTGTCATTTTATTTGCCCTAGTCTGCGGTCTGGCTGGATGGACCAAGGGTGTTTGGCTTATTTCAGTTGCAATCATTGCTTGGGCAGCCCATTGGCATGAGTCAGCGAATCTCTGGGACTATCTCCTCGATCCTTTCCTGGCGATCTGGGCTCTCTTTGCCATCCCCAGCACAATTTATCAGAAGCGTCGTGAGAAGGCGCAATCAGGATATCTTTTTAGAGCGGGTTGATTGTCTATAAAGTAGGTATTGATCCTAGCGATGATGCGGGTGCAATAAAAAAGGCCAGCTATAAGCTGGCCTTTTAACAACATTTGCAATCCGATTAAAGATTAATCAGAAATCTTTGATTTACGAATCAATGGACCCCACTTATTGAGCTCTGAATCAACTTGAGCCTTAAGAGATTGTGATGTGACTTTATCCATTGAAACAATGTCAATACTGGACTCATCAAGACGCTTTTTAATATCTGGATCTTTCAACGCGGCTTTCAAGGCTGCATTCACCTTCGCTATAACAGCTGGTGGAGTGCCTTTAGGTGCATAGATACCATGCCAGACTTTAACGTCAAAGCCTTTTAAACCTTGCTCATCTAAAGTAGGAATATTAGGCAAGCTTGGCAAGCGCTTTGGTGTTGTTACGCCAAAAGTTTTCACTTTGTCTGCTTTGATATATCCAACAGTCTGAGTGGTTTGATCGCAGAGCAGATCAACCTGACCGCCTAACAAATCAGTAAGTGCTGGACCTGTACCTTTGTAAGGAATGTTGGTTAGCTTCACACCTAAGCGACTTTGGAACAGTAAGCCGCAAAGTTGTGACACTGCGCCTGGGCCAGCATTAGCCATAGTTACTTTAGAGCCATTAGCTTTGATATAGGCTTCGAGTTCTTTAAAGTTGTTTGCTGGCAAATCTTTTTTGCCTAAGAGCACCATTGGAACATCAACAACTTGACCAATGTATTCAAAGCTCTCTAATGGATCGTATGGGAGCTTGTCATAAAGGGCTGGCGCAGTTGCCATGCCAATGTGATAAATAAACAGTGTGTAGCCGTCTGGTTTTGCGCGCGCAACTTTGGTTGCTGCAATTGTGCCGCCTGCGCCAGTTACGTTTTCAACTACGACAGTTTGCCCAAGTGATTTGCCCATTGGTACGGCGAGCAAGCGAGCAACAGTATCTGTAGGTCCACCTGCTGAGAATGGAACAATTAAGGATATCGGTTTTGTTGGATATGCTTCATCTGCTGCTGAGGCTTGTGTTGACAAGAGGCTGCCGGTAAGGAACAAGGCCCCTACGCTGGCTAGCAAAGTTTTCTTTAATTTCATTTAAGTCTCCGTTAATGTGTAATGCGGGGTAATTTTGCCACTTTTAGCAACTATCGACTTTAGGGTTTACCAGTAATGGCAAGTGTCCTTTGCGCCAATAAGACCACTGGTCGGTCAATCATGCGGCCATCTAATTTCACTGCGCCACCCTTAGATGCTTTGTCCGCTTCAATCACGCGATGTGCCCAAGAGACTTCTGCGGCAGTAGGCATAAAGGAAGTCTTCACTAGGGAAACCTGTTTTGGGTGGATGCATAGCTTGCCACCAAAGCCCATTCTTTTCGCGCGCTCTGCATCGTCTGTAATGCGCTCAATGTTGTCAGTAGAAGGAGTAACCCCATCAATGGGAGGGGCAATTTGCGCCAAGCGTGAGGCCAAAATAATCTGAAAGCGTGCTGTTTGCAGTTCGGTTTCTTGGGCGTCACACACCATTCCCAAGTCTGCCTGCAAATCAATATTGCCCAAAGCCAGACGTAATACCTGCTCAGAGTTTGCAATCTCATTAAGGCGATCAAGGCCAATGGCAGTTTCAATCATTGGAATGATTGCTGTGTTTGGCAGGATTTGTGCTGCACCATTAATTTGGTCGAGAGATTCACTCTTAGGAATTAACAAACAGGCTGCATCTAATTCTTGAACCAAGATTAGGTCGGCTGAATAAAAATGACTGCCAGGAGAATTCGATCGAATGATCAGACGTTTTTTTTGTTCTGCACTAAACGTAGGCCAGGCAGAGCGTATAGCAGCACGTGCAGATTCTTTTTCTTCCTCAGCAACTGCATCCTCAAGGTCGATGATGACGCCATCGGCGCCACTATCTAAGGCTTTAGTAAAGCGCTCTGGGCGTGTGCCCGGAACAAATAAAAAGGTGCTGCTAAAGCCAAGGGGTGTATCAAGTGGGTTCATCAATGAGGCTTTATTAAAAATGAAGCAAAAGAGAAAAAATAAACGACTCTGAAGTTAAGGGAGTAATCGGCCTATCTTGGACTGATTGCGGATATTCCACAAGCGCTCGATAGCGGCACTCATCTCGCTTGGGCTTGCGCCGCCACTAAATGCAGCAAGACGCATCGCCTTATCTGTAATCTCAGTACGGCTTAGGGTATTTCCAGGATCGCCCTTGGGTTCATCAACACGACCCTCTAATACTTCACCATTATTTAAGTAGACTTTGACTTTACCGATCCAGCTTTGGGGGTAAGCACTATCGACTTCAGGGTCCAAGACCATAGTGACGCGATCGCGGAAAGAGCAAATATCTTGATCATGGAAGTGTTGATCAAATTCTTGCAGGCCTGCAAATTGATAGTGGGCAACTATCGCGAGTACGGTACCCATTGAGAACTTAGATTGGTGCACGGTTGTGGGGTCGGTGACTGGACCCAAGACATCGATTGCCCCTTGGTGAACCAAGGTTTCCACCTTGGCGATATCGCTAGGCTTGAGATCTTGTTTCAACATGACTTGCAATAAGGCATCGGCAGCAGGGTGTGTATGACGACATGAGGCGTGATATTTGAAGCTCGTCTCAGCAATGGTCCAGCGAGTTCCTAGTCGATCAATTAATTTGCTTGGATCAGAATCACTCGACATTCCGGCGGCCAAACCCTGTTTACCTTCTAGGATGTGTTCGGCACCAGTAAAGCCAGATTGCGCTAAGTAGGCTGACATCAAGCCGGTTGAAGCGGCATGTGCTGTATGAAGTTGCTTGGAGTCAGCGGCATCGCGCAGAAATTCCCAAAGGCCGGCAGATTGTGTTCCAGCTGAGCCAAAGGCATGCAGCATTTGGCTTGGGTTGAGTTTGAGAAGATGACCTACAGCTGCTGCTGCAGCTAAGGTACCGGCTGTGCCTGTAGTGTGAAATATTTTGTAGTGTGAGCGACCTAGGAATTCCCCAACCCGAATACCGACTTCATAGCCAGCGACTGCAGCTACGAGCAGATCTCTTCCTGAAGCGCCTATGGCTTGGGCGGTTGCAAGAGCAGCAGGAAATACGATAGTCCCCGGATGAAATACGGAACCATTGTGCACATCATCTTGTTCGGCTACGTGCGATGCGGCTGCATTTGCTAAGGTAGCCAAGAAAGGGCTTGAAGTTGTGCGGTGAATCAGAATTTCAGCAGAGCCAGGGTTGGTGGCATTGAAGCCCCCCATGTTTTGCGCAAACTGCGTAATAGCCTCTACGGCGCGCGAACCTTTGCCAGCAATTGCAGACCCAAACCAATCTACTAGTAAATCTTCGGTGCGGGAAATCACCTCTTCAGGAATATCGCCAATCTTTAATTCAGAAGCAAATGTAGCTAAAGCTTTAGATAAATGCGGAGAAGTCATAACAAAATCATTCCTTAGGCTAAAACTGCGGTGGCTTGCATGGTGAGCCAACCTTCGTGATCTTCAGCCCAAATAGAGATGGTTTTTCCAGACGGATCTTTCTCTAGATCCGGTTTGGCGCTGACTTTAAAAGGATTGATATCAAAAGTAGGGCGAATTGCGCGGAACTCAAAGCTCTTCAATCTGCAGCCTGGAATACTTTGACGCACTAGATCTACCAACAAGCTTGCAATTAAAGGGCCATGAACAATCAGGCCAGGATAGCCCTCTACTTCAGTGACGTATTTACGATCATAATGAATGCGATGACCGTTAAATGTCAGTGCTGAGTAACGAAACAACAAAACATCATCCGGCCTTATCGTCTTGGTCCACTGTGCGCCTGTAAGTGCGGGTGTGGGTGCAACAGGTTTATCGTCTGGGCCAGGTGCATCGCGATACACGATGTCATGCTCTTCAATTAAGGCTAAGCCATTTTGATTGGAGATTGCATGCTTCACCAATACGAAGATGAGATCACCGGTGCGACCTGCCTTGTGCGTAACAGATTCAATTTTAGAAACGCGTTCGATCTCATCGCCCACTGCAAGTGGAGCTAGCCATTGAACTCGGCTACCAGCCCACATCCGACGTGGTAGCGGTACAGGTGGTAAAAATCCGCCACGTTTAGGGTGACCATCAGGTCCGATTTCAGATTGAAGGGCGCAAGGCAAAAAATAGAGCCAGTGCCATAACTCGGGAAGAAAGGTTCCATCATTCGGGGTAGGGTCGGAACGATCGAGCGTCGCAGATAAAGCTTTGACAGGTGCTGCTGTGACGATGTCTTGAAGGGTTTCGGTTTTGCCGAGCCACTCCTGGAGATGGGTGATGGTTTGAGGTTCGATTCGCATAACTTCCATTATGCCAATTTCGGCCTTAAATGCGATGGGTCTAGATCAATAAACTTGCCAGTAAATAACTGAGTAAGCCCGCTAAGGCTGAACCGGTTAACACGCTAATAACCCCTTTTTGAAATTTAAATAGCGCTAAACCTGCAAGTAAGGTGATTGCAATCGAAACCCAAGAGATGGAGCCACCAAGACCAAGTGGAAAAAAGACGTGATAGGCAAAGAACAGTCCAAGGTTGGCGATGACGCCAACTACAGCGGCAGAGATTGCTGTGAATGGTGCAGTGAAACTCAATTTGCCATGTGTGGACTCAATGAGTGGTCCACCGACCAAGACCAGGAAAAAAGAGGGTAGGAAAGTAAACCAGGTGGCAACGCAAGCACCAAGCACGCCAAACCAAAATGGATTGCTATTGCCAATGAGATGTTGAATGTGACCAGCGAGGTAGCCAACAAACGCTACTACCATGATGAGTGGTCCGGGGGTAGTTTCTCCAAGCGCTAAACCATCCATCATTTGGCCGGCACTGAGCCAATGAAATTGATCGACAGCTCCTTGATAAACATAGGGCAGAACCGCATAAGCGCCTCCAAATGTGAGAAAGGCAGCCTTTGTAAAAAACCAAGCGATCTGTGGATAGAGTGTTTTCCATCCAAAAATTAGAGCCAATCCAATAAATGGAATAAGCCACAGTCCTGTAACAACTGAGCTATGTAATACCAATCTTTTTCTAGAAAACTTGGCATGCTCTGGAGTGGGCGTGTGATCGTCAATGATTGCAGCAGCATGGGTCCCACTCACTTTATCGTGAGAAGCAGTTTGTTGAAAATATTCTGGGTAACGCTTACCACCCCAAATACCAAGCAAGGCTGCGAAGATAACAATGATCGGGAATGCTAAGTTGAATATAAATATCGCTAGAAAGGATCCCAGTGCAATCCAGCGCAACGCTTGATTGTGAATCGTACGTTTACCAATACGTACTGCTGCATGCAGGACGATAGCAGTGACGGCAGGTTTAATTCCGAAGAAGATCGCGGCAATCCAAGGAACCTGGCCAAAAGTCAGGTAGATCCAAGATAGGCCAATCAAAATAAAGAGAGAAGGCAAGACAAATAGGGTGCCGGCCAGAACACCACCCCAAGTCCGATGCATGAGCCAGCCAATATACGTGACCAACTGCTGAGCTTCTGGCCCTGGTAAGAGCATGCAATAGTTCAGCGCATGTAAAAAGCGCCGCTCAGAAATCCAGCGACGCTTCTCAACAAGCTCTTGATGGAGGACGGCAATTTGTCCTGCAGGCCCACCAAAGCTAATAAAGCCGAGCTTGGCCCAAAATTTCAGGGCTTCGCGAAGTGGAACGCTCAAACTTCTTCCATTCCACCAACAACTTGGCTAAAGCCGTTATCAACATAAATGATTTCAGCGGTGATGCCGTTTGCTAAATCAGATAACAAGAACGCAGCGGTATTGCCAACATCATCAATGGTGACGTTACGACGCAGTGGTGCAGTTTGCTCAACGGCCTCCAAGATCTTTCCAAATCCTTTGATGCCTGAGGCAGCCAAAGTTTTAATTGGGCCTGCAGAGATACCGTTAGCGCGAATGCCTTTAGGTCCAACTGAGCCAGCGATGTAACGTACTGAGGCTTCTAGTGAAGCCTTGGCTAAACCCATCGTGTTGTAGTTAGGTACGTTCTTCATTGAACCTAAGTAAGTGAGAGTCAATAAGGACGACTTGTCGCGCAACATAGGTAAAGCTTCTTTAGCCATTGCTGGGAAGCTGTAAGCAGAAATATCATGGGCAATTTTGAAGCCTTCACGAGACAGGCCATCTAAAAAGTCGCCGGCAATTGCTTCGCGTGGCGCAAAGCCGATTGCATGAACAAAGCCATCAAACTGAGGCCAAGTCTTTGCCAAATCCTTAAATAGGGCAGTAATCTGCTCATCACTGCCAACATCACAGTCAAAAATCAGCTCGGTATTGAATTCCTTAGCGAAATCAACAATACGGTCTTTAAAGCGCTCGCCAACGTAGGTAAAGGCTAGTTCAGCCCCTTCGCGGTGACATGCCTTGGCAATGCCATAGGCAATAGAGCGGTTAGAAAGAAGGCCGGTAATCAGAATTTTTTTGCCAGCGAGAAAGCCCATATCGTGTCCTTTGCTTCAAATGTGGTTTGCTATCTACAATTGTTGCATATATGCCCATGCACCCTGTCATCCGCCAAATCCCCACTTTGCTGCTCTTAGCCCTTCTGGCTGGGGTGGTAGTCAATTCAGCTCAGGGTGCTCAGGGGATCGCTCAGTACGGCAAACCTAAATACGCGGATGGATTTAGCCATTTTGACTATGTGAATCCCAATGCCTCGCGAGGTGGCACCTTAACTTTGCCTAACCCGGATCGCCGCACAAGCTTTGATAAATTCAATCCATTTACGCTCCGCGGTGTCGCTGCCCCTGGTATATCTCAGCTGATGTTTGAATCTTTGGCGGTAGGCAGTGCGGATGAGGTCTCCAGTGCCTATGGTCTGATCGCAGAAGATATTGCAGTTGCGCCTGACAAGATGTCTGTGGTCTTTCGGATTCGTCCAGAGGCGAAGTTTTCGGATGGCAGTGCGATCTTAGCTAGTGATGTTAAACACAGCTTTGACACTTTGATGAGTTCACTTGCTAATCCGCAATTTAAAACGGTCTATGCCGATGTCAAGCAAGCGGTGGTGGTTTCTGATCGAGTAATCCGTTTTGATTTCAAGAACAGTAATCCTGAATTACCGGTGATGGTGGGCACCCTGCCGGTGTTCTCTCGTAATTGGGGTAAGAAGCCCGATGGCACGATTACACCATTTGATAAATTGACCTTTGAGCTACCGATAGCAAGCGGTCCGTATGTGATTGAGTCATACAAAGCTGGTAAGACCATGATCTTTAAGCGCAACCCAAATTACTGGGCCGATCAAGGCGGTAAGACGCTTAATGTCCGTGTCGGTTTTTATAACTTTGATCGCGTGAACTACAAACTCTATAGTGATGACGCTGTTCGCCTAGAAGCCTTTAAGGCTGGAGAGTTCGATGCTCTGGTGGAGTACCGCGCCAAGAATTGGGCAAAGAGTTATGTTGGCCCTAGATTTAATGATGGCACTCTAGAAAAGAAAGCTTTCCTCAATCACAACGGCGCAGGCATGCAAGGTTTTGCTATGAATGTACGCCGTCCGATTTTTCAGGACCCGCGCGTGCGACAAGCCTTGGGTTATGCGCTCGACTTTGAGTGGTTAAATCGCCAGCTTTTCTTTGAGCAATACAGTCGAATTAATAGCTACTTTACAAATAGTGATCTGAGCGCCAATTTTGATGGCCCTCGCAAACCCACTGAAGCAGAATTGAAATTACTCAAACCTCTGAAGGCGCAATATCCTAAGTGGGTACCAGATGCAGTTTTTGGTCCGATGCCTCCTGCCCCTTCTACTGCCGCCCCTGATAGCTTGCGTCAGAACTTGCGAAAAGCAAGAGATTTATTAGCTCAGGCTGGTTGGCAATATCGAGATGGCGCTTTACGCAATATGCAAGGCGAGCCATTCCGATTTGAGATGGTCGAAGATGGTCCATTTTTCTTAAGAGTGATTTCTTCTTATGTGCGTAACTTAGAGAAGCTGGGTATTCAGGTGGATATTCGGACGAGTGATTTTGCTTTGCATCAAAAGCGCATGGATGAATACGACTTCGATATGACTACCATTCGTTTCCCGGACTCACAAAGCCCAGGTAATGAATTGTGGGATCGCTTTGGTAGTCAGGCTGCAAAAGAAAAAGGTTCCGACAATGTGATTGGGGTTCAATCACCAGTGGTCGATGCCCTAGTAGATGCAGTCGTCAAAGCCCAGACCCGTGAAGAGTTACGTGCAGCTACTAGAGCTTTAGATCGTGTTCTTTGGAATAGTTATTACGTGATCCCGCAGTGGTACAACCCGACACACCGAATCGCGTATCGTAAAGAGATGCGCTACCCAGAACCTCCTTTGTATTACACCGCCGAATCTTGGATTCTGCTCAATTGGTGGAAAGAAGGGGCGCGCTAATGCAAGGACAAATGTGGTCATATATTTTCAAGCGCGTGCTCTTGATGATTCCTACTTTGTTGGGTGTTTTAACTCTCACCTTTGCAGTAGTGCAATTTGTGCCGGGTGGTCCAGTTGAGCAATTGATGTTGGAGCTCAAAGGTAAGGGTGATGCCGCAGTGAGTGGGGCAGAGTCTTCTGGTGGCGGCAGCAACTATCGTGGCCGCCAAGGTGTGGATGCCGAGCGTTTAGCTGAGGTAAAGGCTTTATATGGTTTTGATAAGCCGCCAGTAGAGCGCTATTTCATGATGCTCAAGCGTTTTGCCCAGTTTGATCTCGGTCAGAGTTACTACCAACACCAAAGTGTTTGGCAGTTGGTGGTTTCTAAATTGCCAGTATCTATCAGCATAGGTTTATGGACTTTCTTTCTGACTTACTTGGTCTCAATACCCTTGGGTATTGCTAAGGCAGTCAGGGATGGCTCCCGCTTTGATGCAGTGACGAGCACGATGATTTTGGTGGGCTATGCCATCCCGGGATTTGTGTTGGGTGTTCTCTTGCTTGTCATCTTTGGCGGCGGCAGTTTCTTGCAAATCTTCCCACTGCGCGGACTGACTTCAGATAACTGGAGTGAGTTGAGCATGATTGGGAAGGTAATGGATTATTTGTGGCATTTGGTTTTACCGATTACTGCTTCAGTTTTAGGAAGTTTTGCAGTGATTACGATGTTGACGAAGAACTCTTTCCTGGAGGAGATTCGTAAACAGTACGTGTTGACTGCGAGGGCTAAGGGCCTCACTGAGAAGCAAGTGCTTTGGAAGCATGTCTTCCGTAATGCGCTCTTGCCTCTAGTGACGGGCTTTCCAGCAGCCTTTATTGGCGCCTTTTTTACCGGATCATTGCTGATTGAAACCCTGTTTTCTTTGGATGGCCTGGGTTTACTGTCTTATGAGTCCGTTATGAGGCGTGACTATCCAGTGGTTTTCGGAACACTTTATCTTTTCACCTTGATCGGTTTATTTACTAAATTGATCTCGGATCTTTGTTATGTCTATATTGATCCGCGTATTCAGTTTGGTGCTGGAGGTGGCTCATGAGTCGCTGGCATCGATTTAAAAACAGTCGCATGGGTTATGCCAGTCTCTGGATCTTTATGGTTTTGTTTGGCCTGTCTATGTGCGCTGAGCTGATAGCCAATGACAAGCCTTTGGTAGTCCGCTACGAAGGTAAGTTTTATTTCCCGATTGTGAAATCACAACCCGAGAGAGTGTTTGGAGGTGACTTCGCTACACCAACGGATTTTTTAGATCCCGATATTCGTCACAACATTACGAGCAATGGTAATTGGGCGATTTATCCCCCGATACCTTATAGCTATGAAACACTGAACTACTTTTCAAAAGTACCCAATCCTGCGCCACCATCTTTTGACAACTGGTTGGGTACTGACGATCGGGGACGCGATGTTCTCGCGCGCTTGATTTATGGATTTCGCCTCTCAATTCTGTTTGGCTTGGCACTCACTATTGTTGGTGTGAGTGTAGGCATCATCACTGGCTCTTTAATGGGATTCTTTGGCGGCAAGTTTGATCTGATTTCTCAGCGCTTGATTGAAATTTGGTCAGCGATGCCAGAGTTATATCTGCTGATCATCTTTGCTTCTATTTTTAACCCCAGTATTTGGCTCCTGATTATCTTACTAGCAGCATTTGGTTGGATGGGTTTGTCTGACTACGTGCGTGCTGAGTTTTTCCGTAATCGTGCATTGGAATATGTGCGAGCTGCCAGAGCTTTGGGTTTAACGAATTTGCAAATCATGCGTCGTCATATCCTGCCTAATAGCTTGACACCAGTCATTACCTTTTTACCTTTCAGAATGAGTGCAGCGATTTTGTCGCTCACGAGTTTGGATTTCCTAGGTCTTGGTGTGCCTCCAGGAACCCCGAGTTTAGGAGAATTGCTATCACAAGGTAAAAGTAATTTAGATGCCTGGTGGATTTCACTATCGACCTTTGTGGTCTTGGTTGCCACTTTGCTCTTGCTTACTTTTATGGGCGAGGCCTTGCGTGATGCTTTCGATTCTCGCAAGTCAGGCGCCATGAGTGGGGGGCGTTCATGAGCTCCGCACCAAAACTGAATGCAGAAATTACGCCATTACTTCGCTACGAGGATTTTTCAATCTCCTTTGGTTCAGGTCGGCGTGAGAAATTCGCTGTCAACCATCTTGATCTTGAGATTGGGGTGGGGGAACGAGTTGCCTTAGTTGGTGAGTCTGGCTCAGGAAAGACGCTGACTGCCTTAGCGCCCTTGCGTCTTGAGCCTGAAGGTGCAAAAACATCTGGCCGTATTTTATGGAGCGGTAAAGACTCGAATGCCGGCAATCAGCCGGTCAATTTATTGGATTTGCCAATCCAAGATATCCGTGAGATTCGGGGTCGTGAGATTGCCATGGTCTTTCAAGAGCCCATGACTGCACTCAACCCTTTGTTCACTATTGGCAATCAAATTGTTGAGGCTGTACAGGTATATCAACCTTTGATCTCTAAAGCAGACTCTATGTCTGCAGCAATCGAGTTACTTAAGAAAACTGGCATCCCGGAACCAGAGAAACGCTTCCAGTCTTATCCGCACCAATTGTCTGGTGGCCAACGTCAACGTGCCATGATTGCGATGGCCTTAGCATGCAAACCCAGATTGTTAATTGCAGACGAGCCAACTACTGCTTTAGACGTTAGTCTGCGCTTGCAGATTTTGGATTTACTCAAAGAGTTGCAAGAAGAGTCTAAAGATCATGGTGGCATGGCCATTCTCCTGATTACTCATGATCTCAATTTGGTAAAGCATTTTGCTCATCGTGTTGCTGTATTAAATCAAGGAAACTTGATGGAGCTTGGATCAACCAAGCAGGTGTTCGAGCGCCCAGAAGATCCTTATACAAAAGCCCTAGTAAATAGCGAGCCTGTGCGCGATCTGGCGCCAGTGATGCCATTGGCGCCCGTCCTGCTAAAGGCAGATAACTTATCCGTTTCTTACCCTGGTACTGAAGCTGCTGCTTGGTTTAAAAAACCTCCACGTCATCAGGTCTTGCGTAAAGTCAGTTTTGAACTCAAGCAAGGTCAGACCATTGGCGTGATTGGTGAATCTGGTTCAGGTAAGACTACCTTAGGCATGGCGGTCTTAGGTTTGTTGGGTGACACTGCCGCAGAAATCATGGGTGATGTGGATGTACTTGGTGTTGATTGGCAAAAGTTAAAGCCAGCAGAACGTCGCGCTATGCGCTCAAGTCTGCAGGTGATTTTTCAAGACCCCTTTGGTTCACTTTCTCCACGTATGAATGTGATGCAAATTGTTTCAGAAGGTTTGGATGTGCATTTTCCCGATTTGTCTGCGACGGAACGCGAGAAGCGTGTCTTAGATATTCTTCGAGAAGTCGGCATTGATCGTTCTGCCCTCACACGTTATCCCCATGAGTTTTCGGGTGGGCAAAGGCAGCGGATTGCGATTGCCCGTGCTTTGATCCTAAAACCACAGATCTTGGTCTTAGATGAGCCCACTTCAGCATTGGATGTGTCGATTCAAAAACAAGTGCTTGCCTTATTGACTGAGCTCCAGAAAAAATACAACTTGGCCTATCTGATGATTAGTCATGATTTAGCTGTTATTCGAGCAATGTCGCATGAGGTCTTGGTGCTCAAAGCGGGAAGGGTGGTCGAGTTTGGTGATACTGAGACTATGATTCAGCATCCTCGCCAAACCTATACCAAAGAGCTATTCACGGCCGCCGAGCTAACTTAAGCTTTGAGCAAGAATCCTGGCAAGGCGCTAAATTGGTGTATTTATGCACCGCAATAGAAAATACTCCTTTTAAAACATCACATTAGGCTCCAAGCTGGTACTTGGTGAAATAGCTCTTCTTTGTTAGAATGGATTGATGTCACTTAAAAAAGACCTCTTGCCAACCTTGCTTAAGCAAGCGTCGATGGCCGCGCTAGTTGCGTTCGCATTTGCTGCGCATCCCGTGTTGGCAGTTGATCCTGCATTGGATGCATCTAAAGAAGCTCCTGTAGAGGCACCCAAAGAGACTCCTAAGCAAAGCATGTTTCAGGTAGGTAAGTCTTACTTTGCTCGTGCGTCAGATCGCTTGGCAGATTCGGTTACCGTTAAATCAGATGAGCTGATTAATCGCGCCATGGAAGTGATTGGAGTGCGTTATCGCTGGGATACAGAGTTACCACAATCCGGTTTAGATGGAAGTAGTTTTGTCGGATATGTTTTTAAGGACAAACTAGGTTTTTTATTGCCTCGTAAATCTACTCAAATGAGTCGCGTAGGTAAGCCAATTACTCGTGAAGAATTGCAGCCTGGTGATTTGGTGTTCTTCAACACCATGCGCTTAACTTTCTCTCATGTCGGCATTTATGTTGGCGACAATAAATTTATCCACTCCCCATCGAAGGGAACTAGTGTGCGTGTAGATGATCTTGGCAGTCTCTATTGGGATAAGCGCTTTGATGGTGCGCGCCGTTTGGATGGTAGTGATAACTTGGGTGATGCCGAGCGTCAAGAGTTGTTGAATGAAATGAGCAAACTCAAACGCAAGTCTCGTAGCCTTTAATCTTCTGCTTTAGAAGCTTGCCGCTAGGCCAATTGAAGTTCCTCGGACGTTCTGTCCAAATTGATACCGAAATACCAATCGCACCCTGCTAAACATGGGGTCTGAAGCGCTGCGATCAATCTCTACTCCAGTGCCCACAGAGGAGAGTGAATCAAAACCAAGAGCTCCGCGGAGCTGACCAAGAAACTCAGTATGTGCCACCTCAAAGACGGCTCGTAGTGGTCTTTCTAAAACGGTAAGTGGTGTGGGGTATCTGGCTCGAGCCCACAATCCTAAACTTTGAGAGTCTGCAGATCCTTGAACGGCAGCGGAGCTATCAAAAGTATTGAGCGCAATATTGGTGTAGCGCAATTCTGCATCGTATTCTCGTTCGGGCTTGTAATCCTCATAGTCCAACATAAGTGAGCCACCAAGGCCATATGCATTCATACGACCTCCATTTAAGAACTGTAGGTCTACCCCTGTTTTATTTTCTATGATGCGACCAGCAATCGAGAGGTCGCTTTCTACGTGGCCCAACATGATGTTGGCAATCGGGCGAATGCGAAGCTGATCCGTTAGTGGGAAGTCCCAGCCAACGCCACCAGTTCCAGTAATGCCATTCCAATTGACCGGTACCGTAATGTTTGTATTGCCTATACCATCGGTAAACGTTGGGTTATATCGGTTAAAGGCAATCGTGCCCTCAAGATAGAGTGGAAAGTTGGCGCTGATACGGTCTCCACCCCCAAGAGAAATCATTTGTAAGTTTTGATTTTCTCCGCCTTTATCGGTAATTGAGAGCGATCCGGTGGTGACATCTGGGGTTAGTGAGTAGCCCGTGATTGTCATAAAAGCATCAGTGCGCTTTTTGAGATAGTTGTTTGCTGCGACTGTAAATTGGCCTCCTGCCTGAGCATGGGCGAAATGCGCTTGAGTTGCAATGGATATTGCGATCAATAATTTAAGAAGAGTGGTGGTGGATTTCATAAACAATTGCACCGAATCCTAAATCAATCACCCCTTCTTGGGAAGTTAGCCCTAGGGCTAGGATCGAAGTTTTTCTTTCAAGGCAGCCATCTGCTCTTGGGCGGCTTCCTCTCCTGCGAGGATTGCTGCATTTCTGGATTTGAAATCACCGCTATTCATTTGCTTTAGGTGTGGCGTGATCACAATATCAGCGCTTTTGAGTTCGTACTGATTAATACTTCGCTGCATGATAGATATCGTCTGTTGCATGACGCCAAAGGTTCCGCTTGCATCTTGATGAACTGGCTCCGAGGAGATATTGACTGCAATTACTAGGGTTGCACCCATCTGTCTTGCATAGCTTGCTGGAACTGGTGCGACTAAACCGCCATCAACATATTCTTTACCGCTAATGACGGCAGGCTGGAAGACTCCCGGGACACTGCATGAGGCGCGCACTGCTAGACCTGTATTGCCAGAGCGAAACAAAATACCTTTGCCTGACTGCAATTCAGTTGCCACAATTCCCAATGGAATGCGCATTTGCTCGATCGACTTATTTTGCACTTCACGGTTGACCATATTTTGGAGGGCATCCCCTTTGATGAGGCCGCCAAATCTTCCAACAAAAGGAAGCCCCCAGTCGGCAATGGTGGCTTCATCCAGATTTAAAGCGAGTCTGTTCAGGTCATTGCCGGTAGCGCCAGATGCCAGTAGTGCCGCAATAACGCTACCAGCGCTGCTACCGACTACGATATCGGGTCGAATCCCTTGAGCTTCCAGAGCCTTGATAACGCCTACGTGGGCAAAGCCTCGGGCTGCGCCTGCCCCTAAAGCTAGGCCGATGACGGGTTTGCGGCTGCTCGTGAGGCTACATCCAGCAAGGCCTGAGCCCCCAATGAGGGCGCCTAAACTAAGACCTAGGCCTAGAAAACGACGTCTAGGTTCAAGCTCGGTGGATAAAAGTCGGTGTGGAGCTCTATTTGCTTGCATGTGGCTATTGTATTGAGCCTACCTTATAATGACCGAACGGTGAGCGAAAAAGACTTCGTTTCAGCGCGGGCAGCTCTCCCATAAGGATTTTTGGAGATAAAGTGCCCGTAGTAGCTAAACAGCGCCACCAGAACACCGCCAACCCATTACGGAAATACATTTTTATAGCCTCATCAGGTCCTGACCTGGTAGCCCGAATTTTATGGATGATCACAATAATCGCGTAATTGAAACAGCTCTCTTGTGCGCGCAAGAACCACTCACAGTTGCAGATTTGACGCGCTTATTTGCTGAGGATATTGCATCTGGTGAAATTGATGATGCCCTCTTAGAGCTTCAAAAAGCCTGGGAAGACAGAGGCATGGAATTGGTGCATATTGCAACTGGCTGGCGTTTTCAAAGCCGCTTAGCAATGCGTGAATATCTTGATCGCTTAACTCCAGAAAAGCCGCCGAAGTATTCCCGTGCAGTAATGGAAACCCTAGCGATCATTGCTTATCGCCAACCAGTGACTCGTGGAGAAATTGAAGAGATCCGTGGTGTTGCGGTTAGTAGCAATGTGATGAAGCAGTTAGAAGATCGAGGTTGGGTTGAGGTTATTGGTCACAAAGAGACGGTTGGCCGCCCAGGTTTATACGCCACCACCAAACAATTCTTAGATGATTTAAGCCTTACTAATTTACAAAGCTTGCCGATGTTGGAAGATGCTGCGCCGATGGCTGCAGCGGAGCACCTAGGTCAGGCGGTAATGGAGTTTGATCCAAGCGCTACAGTTGAAACAGTTATTGAGTTGGATGAAAACGGTCAACCGATTATTCAGTCAACCAGCGACGAGACAAGTGCAGAAGTGGAAGAAGCAGAAGAAGCAGAAGAAGTAGAGGAAGTAGAAGAAGTTACTCCAGAGCCTGAAGACAAATCAGACGAACAAAAATAATCATTAATGACAAGTCAAAACGAAAACGATTCATCTCCGAGTAAACCTACTTCGGATAATTCCTCTGGCTCTGAGTCTACATCTAATAATTCAGAGGGTGTAAAAGGCGAGGGGCGCGAAGGCGGACAACGTCGCCCACGCCGTCAGGGCGCAGGTGCCAGCAAGCACCCCTTTAATAAGAAACGTCCATTTAATAAAGATCGGCCTCGTCGTGAGGGCGGTGAGTCTGGTGGTCAGCGCGAGGGAGGCAATAATGCATCCGCTAAGCTTGCGCCAAATCCAGCAGAGAGTGAAGCTTTGTTTGCCTCAGTGGTATCTGGAGAATTCGATGCTGCATTAGATGCACCTGAAGTGCTTGAGGTTAAAAATCCTGATGGTCTAAATGAGAATGAGATTTCTCATCAGACTGGTGCAGAGCGCCGTGCACAACGTGTGCGTCATGATGATGATGCGGATATGCCTAGCGATGATGAGATGAGTAGTTTGCAATTCGCAAATATCGATGATCTACCGCTGAGCTTGCGTGATGAAGTGTGGTCCGACCTAGACGGTTTGGACGACGATGCTGACGACGAAGATACTGTGAAGTTGCATAAGGTACTGGCTGATGTCGGTATGGGTTCACGTCGCGATATGGAAGACTTGATTATTCAAGGGCGCGTATCCGTAAATGGTTTACCGGCACATATCGGTCAACGTATTGGACCCACTGACCAAGTAAGAATTAATGGCAAGCCAGTACATCGCAAGATTCAGACTAAGCCACCACGTGTGATTATGTATCACAAGCCTGCCGGCGAGATCGTGAGTCAATCCGATCCGGAAGGTCGTCCAACCGTATTTGATCGTTTGCCAAAGCCGCGTCAAGGGCGCTGGATTGCAGTGGGGCGCCTGGACTTTAATACTGAAGGTCTTCTGTTATTCACCACTTCTGGTGAGCTAGCCAATCGCTTAATGCATCCTCGTTATGGTGTTGAGCGTGAGTACGCTGTTCGTATTCTGGGTGACCTGAGCCAAGAAAATATGACTCAATTAAAGAGTGGTATCACCTTAGATGACGGCCAAGCTAAATTCTTACGTCTTTCCATGGGTGGTGGGGAAGGTGCAAACCGTTGGTATCACGTTGCATTAACTGAAGGCCGCAACCGCGAGGTTCGCCGCATGTTTGAGGCTGTTGGCCACACGGTATCGCGCTTAATCCGAACTCGTTACGGTATTTTCTTATTGCCCCCACGCTTGAGACGTGGCAAGTGGGAAGAGATTGAAGCTGGTGGTATCTATAACCTGATGAAGTTTGCAGGATTAAAAATGCCTCAGCCACAAGATAAAGGCCGCAATCCAAATCCTCAAGGTCGCGATCGCCGATCTCCTGCTGGCGAAGACTTTCAGCCAGATCCAATGCAAACCTCAGTTTCTTACTGGGGTTCACGGGATGCTCTCACCCAGGCCAGCGGTCATGGTGCCCTAACCCATCAAAGCAGAGGCGGCAAGCCTGGTGGCGGTGGACAGGGTGAAGGCCGGGGTCCTTTCCGGGGTCGTACCCAGGGTGGTCGTCCTGGAGCAGGTGGTCAGGGCGGTCAAGGCGGTGGACAGGGTGGCCAGGGTCAAAACCGCAATAAGAGTAAGAAAGTGCATCACGGGCAGTCTGCTTTTGTGACGGCAAGCCCTCAAAGTCCTGGAAATGGCCCTAAGCGTGGGGCACCAAAAGGGCGCAAACCTTTCAATAAAGGCCCTAGAAAACCTCGAAATCCAAGCGAAAGCTTCTGATTTCTATCAGTTTTCCTCTAAATCGGCTATAATTTTGGACTTACAGCAGTTCGCTGCTGTTTTGAGTTGTTACCGACTGATGTTGCGATCAACGTAAGTCGGCCTGTTCTGAATTTCGAGAATATGGGCTTTGAAGCCCATTTTTTTTTGCCGTTTTGGATTGAAGGGTATTCGTGAAAGATCAGCGGATTATTTCTGCAGAGGTGGAAAACCTAGGGTACACGCTAGTAGATATCGAGCGTGAAGCCGGAGGTTTGCTACGCGTCACGATCGAAAACCCGGATTATGAGCGCTTGATTAATGTCCAGGATTGCGAAAAGGTGAGTCACCAACTGAGCTATACATTGCCAGTGGAAAACATCCCCTTTGAGCGTTTAGAGATTTCTTCTCCTGGCCTCGATCGCCCTGTGAAGTCAGCGGCTGATTACGAGCGTTTTTCCGGAATGGAAGTGGATTTGAAGTTGCGAGTTGCCGTTGGTGATCGTAAGAAGTTTCGTGGTGTGTTGCAAGGTTTGCTGAGTGGTGAATTGGATTCGCCTGATGCGAAATTTGGTTTGTTGTTTGAAGGTGCTGATGGCACTGAATCTCAATTGGAGTTTTCTTTAGCCGAGGTCGATAAGACTCGGTTGGTCCCTGTTATTGATTTCAAAGGAAGAAAGTCATGAGCCGAGAAGTTCTCATGTTGGCAGACGCCTTAGCGCGTGAAAAGAACGTAGATCAAGCGATTGTGTTTGAGGCGCTAGAAATGGCGTTGGCATCAGCCACTAAGAAACGTTATCCGACCGAAGAGGTGGATATTCGCGTATCGATTGATCGTGAGTCTGGTGAATATGAAACCTTCCGTCGTTGGTTGGTTGTTCCTGATGAAGCTGGTCTCCAAGAGCCAGATAAAGAAATTCTTCATTTTGAAGCTCTCGAGCAATTCCCCGACATGGAAGTTGGTGAATACATCGAAGAGCAAATCGAATCTCTAGCCTTTGGCCGTATCGGTGCACAAGCTGCTAAGCAAGTAATCTTGCAGCGTATTCGTGATGCTGAGCGTGAGCAAATTTTGAACGACTACCTTGAGCGTGGCGAAAAAGTCATGACCGGTACTGTGAAGCGTGCAGACAAGAATGGTTTGATCATTGAATCCGGTCGCGTTGAGGCATTGTTGCGCCGCGATCAAATGATTCCAAAAGAGAACCTCCGCTCTGGTGATCGTGTTCGCGCTTATATCTTAAAAGTCGATCGTGAAGCCCGTGGCCCACAGATCGAACTCTCACGTACTTGCCCTGATTTCTTGATCAAGTTGTTTGAGAATGAAGTTCCAGAGATGGAGCAGGGCTTGTTGGAGATTAAGGGCGCAGCTCGTGACCCTGGTATCCGCGCAAAAATTGCTGTGATTACTTATGACAAACGTATCGATCCAATCGGTACTTGCGTTGGTGTTCGTGGCACACGCGTTACTGCAGTGCGTAACGAAGTGGCTGGCGAAGCGGTGGACATCGTATTGTGGTCTGAAGATCCAGCACAGTTTGTGATTGGTGCTTTAGCTCCAGCACAAGTATCTTCTATCGTGGTTGACGAAGAGCGTCACGCTATGGATGTGGTAGTCGATGAAGAGAATTTGGCAATTGCGATTGGCCGTAGCGGACAGAACGTTCGCCTTGCTAGCGAATTAACTGGTTGGCAGATCAACATCATGACTCCAGAAGAGTCTGCTGAGAAAACTGAAAAAGAAGCTGCTTCTGTACGTCAATTGTTTATGGACAAGTTGGACGTTGACCAAGAAGTTGCTGACATTTTGATTGAAGAAGGTTTCAATACTTTGGAAGAGGTTGCTTACGTACCCCTTTCCGAAATGTTAGAAATCGATTCTTTCGATGAAGACACCGTAAACGAGTTGCGTACTCGTGCACGTGACTCTCTCTTGACTATGGAATTAGCTAAAGAAGAGCGCGTTGGCGAAGTCTCACAAGATTTACGTTCCCTTGAGGGAATGACTACTGAATTGATTGCCAAGCTTGCTGACAATCAAGTTCACACACGTGACGACTTAGCTGAACTGGCTGTTGATGAGCTAGTTGAGGCGACACAAATTGACGAAGAAACTGCGAAAACGCTCATCATGAAAGCGCGCGAACATTGGTTTACTTCATGAGAGGAAGTAGTACATGGCAACAACAGTAAAAGTACTCGCTAAAGAATTAAAACGTACCGCGCCAGACCTTCTGGAGCAATTGAAGGCGGCCGGTATCGAAAAAGGTTCTGAGGACGACAGCATCACCGAAAAGGACAAGACTGTTCTGCTTGAGCATTTGCAAAAAGAGCATGGCAGTGCGGATACAGGTAGTCGTAAGAAGATTACTTTGATCAAGCGCGAAAACTCTGAGATTCGTCAGGCAGATTCTGCTGGTCGCACTCGTACCGTTCAGGTTGAGGTTCGTAAAAAGCGCGTACTAGTTAAGGCGGGGGATAAAGCTCCTGTAGAGGCTCCAGCTCCAGCGGCTAAAGAGGTTGCTCCTACAGCACCTGTGAAGCCTATCCTCTCGGCTGAAGAATTAGAAAAGCGTGCAGCTGAAGCTACTAGACAGGCTGAGTTATTAGCGCGTCAAGAAGCAGAAATGAAAGCGGCAGAAGATGCTCGTCAAAAAGAGGCTGACGCTGTAGCTGCTGCTAGCGCTGCGGAGCCTACTGCTGAAAAAGCGGTCAAGTCAGATGACGATGGTTCTGCTGCAGCCGTAAAAGCTGCCGATAAGAAAGCGCAAGCCGATAAAGCGGCTAAAGATATCGCTGATGCTAGTAAAGCTCAGTTAGCTGACATTACTAAACGTCGTGCTGCCGCAGAAGCTGAAGCTTTAGCGATTCGCGACATGATGAGCACCCCTGCTCGAGTCCTTAAGGCGCCAAGCGAAATTGCTGCTGAAGAGGCTAAAAAAGGCACGCTCCATAAGCCAGCTAAAGCTGAAGGTGCTGAGGATAAGAAAAAGGCTGTTGCTAAGGTTGGCGGCAAGACGATTAAGTCTGCTGAGACTTCATCCACTTGGCAAGAAGAGGGCGCCAAGAAACCTGGCGGCCTGAAGACTCGTGGTGATAGCTCTGGTGGTGTAGGTGGTTGGCGTTCAGGCGGTGGCAGAAGAAAGCAACGTCAAATTGCAGAAGCCAACGTCGATACCAACTTCCAAGTTCCAACAGAACCAGTTGTACGTGATGTTCATGTTCCTGAAACTATTACTGTTGCTGAGTTAGCTCATGCAATGGCCGTTAAGAGTGCTGAAGTAATTAAGCTCTTGATGGGCATGGGTCAGATGGTAACGATCAATCAGATCTTGGATCAAGATACTGCCATGATCATCGTAGAAGAAATGGGTCACACTGCTCATGCTGCTAAGTTGGATGATCCAGATTTAGATCTCGGTATTACTGGTCACGATGCAGAGTTATTGCCACGTCCACCAGTTGTTACGGTGATGGGTCACGTTGACCACGGTAAAACATCTTTGCTCGATAAGATTCGTGCAGCTAAGGTTGCTACTGGTGAAGCCGGTGGTATTACTCAGCACATTGGCGCTTATCACGTTGAAACGCCGCGCGGCATGATTACTTTCCTTGATACCCCGGGTCACGAAGCCTTTACGGCGATGCGTGCTCGTGGTGCAAAGGCTACGGATATCGTGATCTTGGTTGTTGCAGCCGATGACGGCGTGATGCCGCAAACGAAAGAAGCGATTCACCATGCGGTTGCTGGAGGGGTGCCGATTGTCGTGGCGATCAATAAGATTGATAAACCAGAGGCAAACCTAGAGCGCGTTAAGACTGAGTTAGTTGCTGAGCAAGTGGTTCCAGAGGAGTACGGTGGTGATGTGCCATTTATTGGCGTCTCCGCAAAAACAGGTGATGGCATTGATGCCTTGCTTGAGAACGTTCTTCTGCAAGCAGAAATTTTGGAACTTAAGGCGGCAAAAGATGCTCCTGCCCAAGGTCTCGTGATTGAAGCGCGTTTGGACAAAGGTCGCGGCCCAGTTGCCACTATTTTGGTTCAGTCAGGC